>NZ_JBHRWI010000015.1:0-437837 GCF_042647905.1 Amycolatopsis halotolerans | reverse complement strand
CCCGGCAAAACCATAAAAACAGACACCAAGAGTTAAAACTCAAGCTGAGGGACTCAGAGTCCCTCAGGGTTCCCCTCACGTACTTCGCCTGAGTCAGGTGGGAACAACCGCCCCCTCCGGCATCGGCTCGAAGCGGGCGTGCCGACGCGTAAAAGTAGCCGTCCCCGACGTAAGCGATCGCAGATCCACCGCATACCGCAGCAGTTCCCCGGCAGGCACCTCCGCGTGCACCACGGTGTGCCCGCCCTCCCCGGATTCCGTGCCCAGCACCCGGCCGCGGCGGGACGACAGGTCGCCGAGCACGGTGCCGAGGTGTTCGTCCGGCAGGCTCACCTCGACCGCGTCCAGCGGCTCCAGCAGCGAGATCCGGCTGGCCGCAGCGGCTTCCCGCAGGGCCAGCGCGCCTGCGGTCTGGAACGCGGCGTCCGACGAGTCGACGCTGTGCGCCTTCCCGTCGGTCAGCGTCACCCGCACATCCACCACCGGATAGCCGTCCTGGACGCCGCGCTGCAGTTGCGCCCGCACGCCCTTCTCGACGCTCGGGATGAACTGGTGCGGGACGGCGCCGCCGACCACCTTGTCCACGAATTCGAACCCGCCGCCACGGGGCAGCGGCTCGACCTCGATGTCGCACACCGCGAACTGCCCGTGCCCGCCGGACTGCTTCACATGCCGTCCGTGGCCGCGCGCGGGTTTCGCGAAAGTGGAACGCAGGCTGATCCGCACCGGCTCGGTGCCGACGTCCGCGCCGCCCGCGCGCAAGCGCGACAGGACGACGTCCGCGTGTGCCTCGCCCATGCACCACAGCACGAGCTGGCCGGTCTCCGCGTTGCGTTCCAAGCGCAGGGTCGGATCGCCCGCGACGAGGCGGGAAAGGTTGCGGGACAACGTGTCCTCGTCGCTGCGGGACTTCGCGACGACAGCGACGGGCAGCAGTGGTTCGGGCATCCGCCACGGTTTCATCAGCAGCGGATCCTCCGGCGACGACACGGTGTCGCCGGTTTCGGCGGAACCCACTTTGGTGAGCGCGCACAGATCGCCCGCGACGCAGTACGGCACCTCGCGCAGGTTCGCGCCGAGCGGTGAATAGAGGTGGGCGACGCGCTCGTCGGCGTCGTGGTCTTCGTGGCCGCGTTCGGTGAGGCCGTGGCCCGAGACGTGCACGGCGTTCTCCGGGCGCAGCGTCCCGGAAAACACCCGGACGAGCGAAACGCGTCCCACGTACGAGTCAACCGCGGTGCGCACGACCTCGGCGGCGAGCGGGCCGGACGGGTCGGCGGACAGTGCTTCGTGCGCGGTGCCGTCGGGGCTGGTCACGCCGGGCGGCTGGTGTTCCAGCGGCGAGGGGAAGGCCCGCACGATGCCGTCGAGCACCTCGGCCAGCCCGATCCCGCTGGTCGCGCACACGGGGATGACCGGGTGGAACGAACCGCGCGCGACGGCCGTCTCGAGGTCGGCGATCAGCACGTCCTCGGCGATCTCCTCGCCGCCGAGGTAGCGGTCCATGAGGGTCTCGTCCTCGCTCTCGGCGATGATGCCCTCGATCAGCTCGTTGCGGGCGTCGGCGAACTCGCGCGCGACGGCCGGGTCCGGGTCGCTCACGCGCGGCGGGCAGCCGGCGGAGTAGTCGTACCGGCGCTGGGTGACGAGCCCGACCAGGCCGTCCGGCGCGGGGAGGTACAGCGGCAGCACGCCCGCGCCGAAGGCGGCTTGGCAGGCGGCGATCTCGGCGAGCGCGTCGGCGCGGTGGTGGTCGAGCCGCGACACCACGACGGCGCGCGGCATGCCCACCGACGCGCATTCCTCCCACACGGCGATGGTGGCGGCGTCCACGCCCTCGGCGGCGCACACGACGAACAGCGCGGCGTCCGCGGCGCGCAGGCCGGCGCGCAGCTCGCCGACGAAATCGGCGTATCCCGGGGTGTCGACGAGGTTGATTTTGTGCCCGGCGTGCAGCACCGGGGCGACGGAAAGCCCGACTGAACGCTGCTGGCGCACGGCTGCCGGGTCGTGGTCGCACACCGTGGTGCCCTCGACGACCGAACCGGCGCGCGGCACGGTGCCGGACGCGGCGAGCAGTGCCTCGGTGAGCGTGGTCTTCCCGGAACCGGAAGGCCCGACGAGGACGACGTTGCGCACCTTGGCGGGGTCGTCCACAGCGACGGCGGCCCCGGGGTCGGTACTCCTGTTCTGCTTGTCGGCCATGACGGCCTCCTCAGCGACGGCGGATGGTGCAACTGTGTCCCCGATCACACACCCGCGACCCCGCGGGAAGCAAGGCGGACGGCCCGGGACCAGCCGTTCGCTCACCCCCGGCTCCGGGCGTCCCGGGGCCGCCGATTCCACTGTGGACGACTCGAATCCGACTGTCCACAAAGGATTTACGGTAAATCGATGTCGGATTCATCCTTAACGCCGGTCTGCTGCCATGGTGGGCGGCTGGCGTTTCTTGGGCGTAAAGAGGAATTTCCGGAAAACGCGGACCGGAAATCCGGGCCGATGTGCCGAAGTTGATAACTTAACGACCTTCGTCGGTTGTCCGGAGTTGGGAAAAACCCGACTCTTGTCGGGGTTCGATCCCATTCCACTTCCGAATCCGGCCCCCACCCCCGGGCCTGATCCGGCCTGTCCGGAGGAGAACACCGCCGATGAAATCGCGCCGACCGCTCGTGCTGCTCGCAGCCGGGGTCTTGGCCGGGGCCGTCACCACGGCCGCCGCCGCCCACGCACAGCCGCTCGAACCGCAGAGTCCGCAGGCCGCCGAGGCGATGGCCGCCAACGCCGCGCAGGCGCTGGTCGCTTCCCGGCCCGCCGCGCTGCACGCCAGCAAGGACGACGTTTTCCAGCAGCACAAGGTGATCTCGTCGACCAACGGGCTGAAGTACGTGCCGTACGACCGCACCTACGAAGGCATTCCGGTCATCGGCGGCGACTTCGTCGTGTCCACGAACTCCGCGGGCCAGGTCCTCGCCACCTCGGTCGCGCAGAAGACCGCGATCAACCTGCCCAGCACGTCGCCGAAGCTGACCGCGAAGCAGGCCGAAGCGATCGCCCGCACCCAGGTGCCCACTGTGGACACTGTGCAGCCCGCGACGCTGGCCACGTACGCGCTCGGAAGCCCGAAACTCGCCTGGACGACCAGGGTGACCGGGCGGAACGCGGAAGGCCCGAGCAAGCTGGACGTCGTCGTCGACGCGATGACCGGCAAGGTCCTGCACACGCAGGAGCACGTGGCCTACGGCGACGCGCAGGGCGTGTGGAACGGCCCGGAGCCGCTGCACCTCGACACGACTTCCGACGGCGCGGGCGGCTACTCGATGACCGATCCGACCGTCGCGAACCTCAGCTGCCAGGACGTCGCCACCCAGCAGACCTTCACGAAGTCGACGGACAGCTGGGGCAACGGCGACGAGACCGACAAGGAAACCGGCTGCGCCGACGCCCTGTACGGCATCCAGCAAGAGAACAAGATGCTGACGCAATGGCTGGGCCGCAACAGCTTCGACGGCAACGGCGGCGCCTGGCCGATCCGCGTCGGCCTCAACGAGCAGAACGCCTACTACGACGGCAGCCAGGTCCAGATCGGCAACAACACCGCGGGCCAGTGGATCGGCTCGCTCGACGTGGTCGGGCACGAGTTCGGCCACGGCATCGACGACCACACCCCGGGCAGCATGTCCGGCAGCGGCACCCAGGAATTCGTCGCGGACGTCTACGGCGCCGCGTCCGAATGGTTCGCCAACGAGCCCTCGCCGTACGCGGTCCCGGACTTCCTCGTCGGCAACCAGGTGAACCTCACCGGCAGCGGCCCGATCCGCAACATGTACGACCCGTCGCAGCTCGGCCACGCGAACTGCTACGACGACTCGATCCCGGGCACCGAGGTGCACGCCGCGGCCGGTCCCGGCAACCACTGGTTCTACCTCGTCGCCGAGGGCACGAACCCGACCAACGGCCAGCCGACCAGCCCGACCTGCAACAACTCGACGGTCACCGGGCTCGGCGTGCAGACCGCGGTGAAGATCTTCTACAACGCGATGCTGCTCAAGACCAGCGGCAGCTCCTACCAGAGCTATCGCACCTGGACGCTGACCGCGGCGAAGAGCCTGTTCCCCAACGGCTGCACCGAGTTCAACACGGTGAAGGCCGCTTGGGACGCGGTGAGCGTGTCCGCCCAGCCGGACGAACCGACCTGTGGCGCTGTTGGCGCGACCGGTTCGCGGGCGATTTCCGCTCGATGACCCGAAACTGATTTCCCCGCCGGCGGGAGGGGGAGACGAGCACTCGTCTCCCCCTCCCGCTCGTTATTGCCCGCCGGGTGAGAAATATCTTTCTTCGCTTGCGGTTAATTCCGCCTCGAAAGGTGCTGCGCGATTTCTCCGAGCGCGGTTACGGCACTCCGGCGAGCCTGAGCAAAGCGGCGGTCGCCGCGGCGGCGATCACTACCAGCACGAACGGCGCCTTCCGCCACGCGAGCACTCCGCCCACTAGCACCCCGGCCGGTCGCGCGATCCCGGCGAATTCGTGTCCCTGGGTCAACGCGCTGGTCGCGACCAGCGCGGCGAGCAGGACCACCGCCGACAGCGTCATCAGCCGTTCGGCCCGCGGGGACAACCGTACTTTCGTGCGCAGCAGCGGCCCGGCGAGGCGGAACGCGAACGTTCCCGCCGCCAGCACGAGCGTCGCGATGATCAGTTCCGCGCCGTCCATCAGTGCGCTCCTTCCAGTGGCTTCGGCTCCTTCGCCGCGGCACCGGCGACCACTCCGACCAGCGCCAGCAGCACCGGCAGGCCAGCCGGGAGCAGGGGAGTGGCCGCGAGCGCGACCACCACGCCGATCAGCACCGGCAGCCGGGCGGCCCGGTCCTTCAGCGACGGCAGCACCAGCGCCAGCAGTACCGCCGGGAAGGCGGCGTCCAGGCCGAACGCGTCGGTGTCGCTGATCGCGGACCCGGCGAACGCGCCGACCACGACTCCCAGGTTCCAGCACACGAACAGTCCGATGCCGCACGCCCAGTACGCCGCCCGCCGCCGGTCCGCGTCGCGCTGGGCCAGCGCGAACGCCACCGATTCGTCGATCATCAGGTGGCTCCCGGCCAGCCGCCCGAACAGGCCGCGGCCGAGCGCGTCGCCGACCGCGAACCCGAACGGCACGTGCCGCGCGTTCACGAGCAGCCCGGCGGCGACCGCGGCGAGCGGATTGCCGCCCGAGGCGACGATGCCGACGAACATGAACTGCGACGCGCCGGCGAAGACCAGCAGGGACAGCAGCATCGGCGCCCACAGCGGGAAGCCGGAGCCCACCGCGATGGCGCCGTAGGAGACGCCGACGAGGGTGTCGGCCAGGCACACGAGACCGATGTCGCGGGCGAGGCCGCGATCGAGTGTTCGCCAAATCGAACGCATAGTGTCCTATGCTGAACACGTCGGGGCCTGTTCGTCAAGGCGAACGAGAAGACTGATGGAGCGAACACACATGCCGAACGAGAGCACGGGCGCGCCGCTGGACATCATCGCGGCGTCCCTGCGCCGCGAACGGGCCCGCGCCGGCCTCTCGCTGACCGAGGTCGCGCGCCGGGCCGGCCTGGCGAAATCCACGTTGTCCCAGCTGGAATCGGGGTCCGGGAACCCGAGCGTGGAGACGCTGTGGGCACTCGGCGTCGCGCTGGACGTGCCGTTCTCGCGGCTGGTCGAGCCGGAGCGGCAAGAGGTGAAGGTGATCCGCGCGGGCAAGGGTCCGACGGTGTTCGCCGAACACGCCGACTACGCGTGCACGCTGCTGTCCGCGTGCCCGTCCGCGGCGCGCCGGGACATTTACCTGGTGAGCGCGGAGCCGGGCATCCCGCGGCGGTCGGATCCGCACATGAGCGGCGTGGTCGAACACACGGTGCTGTGCGCGGGGCGGGCGCGGATCGGGATCATGGACGATCCGGTGGAGATGCTGCCGGGGGACTACATCTGTTACCCGGGGGATGTGCCGCACATCTTCGAGGCGCTGGAGCCGGGGACGTTCGGGGTGGAGATCTCGGAGTACAACTGAGCGGTTATTCGCCGGTGTAGCTGCTGAAGGTCCAGACCTGGTTTTCCGGATCGGCGCAGGAGTATTCGCGGACTCCGGCGATCGATGCGTGGACAGGGTTCAGGATTCTCGCCCCGCGTTCCTGCGCGCGCCGCTGGTGCTCGTCCAGGGCGGAGTCAGGGACCCAGACGCACAACGCGTGGCTCGTGCCCTTCAGCGCCAGTGGGCTGTGCATGCCGTAGCGGTCGGCCGGCTGGTCCTTGCTGAGGAAGATCAGCTGGTTGCCAACGCGAAGCTGGGCGTGTTCGACCGTTCCGTCGGGAGTCTCCACGACGAAGTGCGCGGTGAAGCCGAACGCTTCGGCGAGGAAAGCGATGGCGGCCTTGGGATCGGCGTACTTCAGGTTGGGGTACACCGTCTGAGCTGGAACGTTGTCGACCATCGCCTCATCATGCCGGTTCGGCGGGTTACGCCGGAGCCACGTCGACGAGAACCTTTCCCAGGACGCCTCCCTCGACTGCGCGGTGAGCCTCCGCGACGCGGTCGAGTTCGTACCGGTGGATCGGCAGCCCGTGCTCGGCGCCGACCTCCAGCGCGCCCGCTGCCGCGGCGGCGTGGACGTCGGACAGGGCGTTCGCTTTGCTTTCCGGATCCGTCGTGTAGGTGAACGTGAAATCCAGCTGCACGTTTTTGACCAGCATTTCCCGCGACGGGATCGGGAGACGGTCGGCGTTGCCGTAGCTGTAGACGTTGATGTTGCCGCCGTGGGCGAGCACGGCCAGGTCGGTCGTCAGGTTGGCGCCAAGGTCGACCTCGACGATGTGGTGTGCTCCGGCGGGCGCCAGCTGCGAGACGCGCGCGGCGACGTCTTCGGTGCGGTAGTCGAGGACGTGGTCGGCGCCGGCCGCACGGGCGAGTTCGGCCTTTTCCGGGCTGCTGACGGTCGCCAGGACGGTCGCGCCCGACCATGCCGCCAGCTGGATCGCGGCGTGTCCCACCGACCCGGCGCCGCCCTGGACCAGAACGGTTCGCCCGGCCATGGTGCCGGGGCCGAGGCGGTGCGGTCCGCGTGCCGAAGTGGTCAGGGTGCGGTGCGCGGTCAGGGCCGGAATGCCGAGGCTGGCGCCGACGTCGAAGCTCGCTCCGTCCGGCAGCGGCATCACGTGGCGGGCGGGCACCGAGACGAACTCCTGCGCGGTTCCCGCCGGGCTGTCGAAGGCGACGTCCCACAGCCATACCCGTTGGCCGGGCGAGAAATCCCGGACGCCGTCGCCGACCGCGTCCACGATTCCGGCGCCGTCCTGATGCGGGACTTGTTCCTCGAACCGCAGGCCCGACGACTGGCCGGAACGGCTGCGCCAGTCGGTCGGATTCACGCCGGACACGACGACGCGGACTCGAACCTGTCCCGGGGCCACGGCGGGGAGGTCCCGCTCGACGAGACGGAGCACCTCCGGGCCGCCAGTGCTGCGGTAGACGACTGCCTTCACGAGTAAACCCTTTCCGAGCATTGGCTTTCAGCGCGCGAGCTTGATTCCCGCGGCTTCGCGATCCCAGGTGTCGGCGGTGACGGCCGATTCCCGCAGGACCGCTTTCTGGATTTTGGCGGTCGGCGTCTTGGGCAATTCCGAGACGAACCGGAGATACCGGGGAACCATGTAGTACGCCATCCGCGGTTCGAGGAAACGGATCAGTTCCACCGGGTCGAGGCGTGCTCCGGGAACGGGCGCGATCACCGCCAGCACCTCGTCCTCGGAAATCTCGCTCGGCACCGGGACGACGGCCGCCTCGCGCACGCTCGGATGAGCCATGATCTCCGCTTCGACCTCCATCGACGAGATGTTTTCGCCGCGCCGGCGGATCGAATCCTTGAGACGGTCGGCGAAGTAGTAGTTTCCGTTCGCGTCCTTGCGTGCGGTGTCGCCGGTGTGGAACCAGCCGTTGCGCCAGGCTTTCGCGGTCGCTTCCGGCATCCGGAAGTATCCGTGGGACAACGCCCACGGCGCGTCGGCGCGGAGGACGATCTCGCCGACCGAGCCGTCCGGCACCTCGCGATCGGCCTCGTCGACCAGCCGGATCTCGACGCCGGGCCGGGCCTTTCCGCACGTGCCCTTCTCGGCCGGATTCGGCCCGGACACGATCGGCGCGGACAATTCCGTCATGTTGTAGATCGTGTAGACGTCGACGCCGAACCGTTTCGAGAACGCCGCGATGTCGTCGAGAAGCGGCACGACGAACATCTTGGTGAGCGGATTGTCGGCGTCGCGGGGATCCGGCGGAAGGCGGTTCACGAAATTGGCCATCACGCCGAGGAGGAAGACCATCGTCGCGCCGGTCTGCCGGATCTGCCGCCAGAACCGCTCGCCGCTGAACCGTTCGACCACCGCGACCGAGCCGCCGTTCAGGAGCATCGCGTAGAGCAGGGTCGAGCCGCCCGCGTGGAAAGCGGGCATGTTGATGAGGAACCGGTCGTCAGCGGTCATGATCGGCATCGACACCGGGCCGAAGGCCGACCAGGCCTGCATGTACGACGTCAGAACGCCTTTCGACGGACCGGTCGTGCCCGACGTGTAGAGGATCGCTTGGGTGTGCCAGGGCTCGATCCGGACGCCCGGTTCGGACACTTCGCCGTCGAGGTTGGGGAGTTCCGCGGCCCGCACCACCGACATGCCGTCGAGGCCGGGCTCGCCGTCGCCGACCTGGACCGCGAGGCGGAGGCCTTCGCGCGGGCCGATCTCGGCCAGGCGGGGGAGCAGTTCGGCGTCCGCGACGATGATCTCGGCCTCGGAGTTGTCCAGCACGTGCGCGAGAAGACCGCCGCGATACGCCGTGTTGATCGGCACGAACACCGCGCCGAGATAGTTGATCGCGAACCAGAATCGCACCACGTCGGGTCCGTTGGGCAGCCAGCACACGACGTTGTCGAACTGCCGCACGCCGAGCGCCGCCAAGGCCGCGGCGGTCTGCCGGACCTCGCGCAGCAGGTCGGCCCGCGTCCACGTCGGCCCTCCGTCGAAGACCGCGAAAACCTTGTCCGGGTCTTCGGCCGCGCGGCGCTCGAGCAGGTACCTCAGCACCAGCTCCTCGCGGGGCGGGACTCTCGGATCCACCGGCACGGCGGGCTCCCTTCGGATCACTTCTCGAACGGTCGGTACAGTTTCATGCGCAGCGCACGGCGTCAAGTGCGGCAACGTGGCGGGGCGGCTCGACTAAATACCGGATGACCGGTACAGTTCTGCTCGCTGCCCGGTCGGGCCGGCCACAACGACGTGCGAACCCGGAGGTTGCCCCATGCCTGAAGTCCTGACGTTCGAGATGCCCCGGGTCGAAACGGTCGTCCAAGGCGCCGGCGCGGTGCGCGAGGTCGGCGCGGAGCTCGACCGCAGGGGGCTGCGGCGGGTGTTCCTCGTGACCGGCAGGTCGGTCGGCGGGAGCGAGGCCTTCGCGAAACTGGCCGCTGACCTGGGCGACCGGGTCGCCGGGACGTTTTCCCGGATCAAGGCGCACAATCCGGTCGAGCTGATCGTGGAGCTGATCGGGCAGGCGCGCGCCGCTGAGGCCGACGCGTTCGTCGCGGTAGGCGGCGGTTCGCCGTGCGACGCCGCGAAACTGGCGGCGATCGGCCTCAGCGAGGGTTCGGGTTCGGTCGAGGACCTCGCCCGCAACTACCTCGAGTTCGAGTATCCGAGCACGATCCGCCGTCGTCCGCTGACCGGCACGCCGATGCCGGTCTTCGCGGTTCCGACGACGCTCTCGGCGGCCGAATGGGACGGCTTCGCCGGGTCGGTCGACGAATCGCGCGACACCAAGGACCTGACGGTCTACCTCGAAGCGACGCCCCGCGTGGTCTTCCTCGATCCGGAGTTCTGCGCGAGCACCCCGCGCGACCTGTGGGCCACCACCGGCGTGCGGGCGCTGGACCACGCGGTCGAAACCGCCTACGCCAAGAACGCCCACCCGTTCACCACGGCACTCGCCGAGGGCGCGCTGACCATCCTCGCCGAGCACCTCCCGCGTTCCGTCCGCGATCCGCACGACCACGAGGCGGCGCTCAAGTGCCTGCAGGCCGCGTGGATGTCGATCGTCGGGGTGCACAACGTCTCGCTCGGCCTCTCGCACGCGATCGGCCACCAGCTCGGCGCGGTCGGGATCCCGCACGGGGTCACCTCCTGCATCATGCTTCCGCACGTGATGCGCTTCCTGGAGCCGGTGACGTCGGCGGAGCAGGCTCGGATGGCCCGGTCGCTGCAGCGGGTGCAGGGCGACGCCGAGGAGCTTTCCGCCGCGGACCGGCTGGAACGGATTCTCGACGAACTCGCGGTGCCGCGCCGGGTCTCGGAGTTCGGCGTCGGGCGAGAGAAGCTGAACGGCGTCGCGCGGGCCGCGCTGGGCGACATCGTGGTCCGCGAATCGCCGCGGACGGTCGACGAGACGGTGATCCGCGAGCTGCTGGAGACGGTCTGGTAAGCGCGGAGCACGGCAAAAGCGGGGCCGATCGGCATCGGCCCCGCTTTTGCCGTGAGCTACCGAGGGTCTTGGCGGATTCCGTTGAGCAGCGTGTCGGTGAAGAGGTCGGCGATCTCCTCCGGGGTGCGCTCGCCGTCCGGCCGGATCCACGCGTACGAGTAGTTGTAGTGCCCGAGAATGCCCTTGACCACCAAGGGATCCAGCTCGCGGAACTCGCCCGCCTCGGCGCCGCCGCGGAGGATCCCGGCCACCATCGTCTCGTACCGGTCGCGGGCGTCCTGGATGACCGCGTGCCGTTGCCCGGTGAGGGCCTTGAACTCCTGGAACGCGACGGTCCACTCCAGCGCGTGCTCCGCGAGATTGCGCATGGTGGACCGCATCAGCTGCCGGAACCGCTCGCGGTAGGTCGTCTCGGTCGCGACGATCCAGCCCGACTGCTCAAGCAGATCCGACAGCCGCGTGTGGCAGATTTCGAACAGCAGCGTCTCTTTGCTGCCGATGTGGTGGTACAGCGCGCCCCGGCCGATCCCCGTGTCGTGGGAGATCATCTCGATCCCGGTGGCGTGGTAGCCGTTCTCGGCGAACAGCCGGACGGCGGACGTCATGATGCGCTGCCTGGCTTCCGTCCCCGCCCGGTTCGTGCGTCGTGCGGTGCCGCCGGGCTTCACAGGCATAGAACGCTTCCTTCGCTGGTCGAGGAGGAGGAGACGAGGCTAGCCGATCTCCGCGACGTCGAGAACGACCTTCCCGGACGTGGCGCGGTCTTCGATGGCCCGCAGCGCCTTGGCGGCGTCGGCGAGCGGGAAGACGTGGCCGACCACCGGCCGCACGAAGCCCTCGCGGGCGAGCTGGGTGAGCTCCGCGGCGGAAGCGGCCGCGACGGTGTCGTCCCGTTCGACGAAACCGCCCCAGTACACGCCGACGACCTCGATGTTCTTGAGCAGCAACCGGTTCACCGCGATCTCCGGGATCCCGCCCGCCGCGAACCCGATCACCAGGTGCCGTCCTTCCGGGCGCAGCAGCCGGATGGAATCCGCGAAATACTCGCCCCCGACCGGGTCCACGGTGACGTCGATGCCCTTCGGGGCGACGGCGCGCACTGCGTCGGCCCAGCCTTGTCCGGCGACTGCGACGTGGTCCGCGCCCGCGGTTTCGGCGACGGAGACCGTGCCCGGGGAGTCGACCACCGCGGTGACGATCGCGCCGAGGCCCTTGGCCACCTGGATCGCCGCCGTGCCTACTCCGCCGGCGGCACCGTGCACCAGCACGTGCTCGCCCGCGCGCAACCGGCCGCGCCGGACCAGGGCGAAGTGGACGGTCTGGAAGTTCATCGCGAAGGCCGCGCCCTGCTGGAACGACAGCTCGTCGGGCAGCGGGAACGTCACCGCGGGCTTGGCCGCGACGACCTCGGCGTACCCGCCGCGCGGGACGTAGGCGGCGCACCGGTCGCCGGCCCGCACCGCCGCGCCTGCGGGAGCCGACCGGACGATCCCCGCCACCTCGACGCCGGGAACGAAGGGGAGTTCGGGCCGCACCTGGTACTGGCCTCGGGTCATGAGGGCGTCGACGAAGCTGACGCCGACGGCTTTCACGTCGATGACGATGTCGCCGGGGGCGGCCACGGGCTCGGCCACTTCGACCAGCTCCACCGCGGCGGGTCCGTCGAGCGAGGAAATCCGGATCGCGCGCACTGTGCTCCCTCAAGTCGGATTGCGGGCCGGCCGGTCCGGGAAAAAGGCGGACCAGGCTCGGCGAGGTTCTGTTACTGTACCGACTGTTCAGTTTTTGGCAAGCGAGGACGGGCCGATGGCGACCGAGCACGTGATCCGAATACTGCCGACCGACAGCCCCGGGCTGGTCCGGACGGCCGAGAACCGCATCGAGGACCGCTGGCTGCGCGCCTTCGCGGCCGCCGTCGGCGACACCCGCGACGAGTTCTTCGATCTCGACCGCGGCATCGTCGGCCACCCGGTGTTCCCGGTCTGCGTCGAATGGCCGCTCATCGAACAGGGAGCTCCGGGGATCGAACTGTCCGAGGACACGCTGCGGCTGGGCCTGCATGTCAGGCACCGGATCCGGCTGCGGTCACCGCTGCGTCCCGGCGAGCGGGTACGGACCGAGGCCCGGCTGCACCGTGCCGAGGCGCGGACCGGCGCGGCGCTGATCGTCACGGAGTTCCGCACCACGACGCCCGGCGGAACGCTTCTCGTCACCTCGCAGGTGAGCACGCTCTACCGCGGCGTCCGGCTCGAAGGCGGCGAAATCGCTGCCCCGGCACCGAAATCCCGGCCGGCCGAACTCTCCCGGATCGCGACCTTCGAGACTGACACCACGAACGCGGTCGTCTACAGCGAATGCGCGCGGATCTGGAACCCCATCCACACCGACATTCGCGTCGCGCGTGCGGCGGGTCTCGCCGACACGGTCCTGCACGGCACCGAAACACTCGCGCGGGCAGTGTCCGCCGTGACCCGCGCTTACCCGGGCCCTGACGTCACCGAGGTCGACTGCCGCTTCACCAACCCGGTCTTCCCGGGGATGACGCTGTCGGTCCACGCGGGCCGGACACGTCCCGGTGCCATCGCTTTCGACGTGCGTGCGGCGGACGGGACACCAGTGCTCGCGGACGGTCTCCTCGCCTTCGCGGCCGAATCGTCGTGACTGGCGGCTGTACACCGGCGATCCGATAGCGCAGAGTCGGACGAAACATCGGCCAGGAGGTGTGATGACCGGCGAGGAAATCGTGCTCGGTCCCCTGCCCAAGGGGATCACGCCCGCCCGCGAGGGCATGCGGAACAAGGTGTGGAACGTGCTCGGCCACACCTACTCGATGAAGGCGGCCAGCGAGTCGAGCTTCGCGTTCGAGACCCTCGACCCGCCCGGCACCGGGGTGCCGCCGCACGTTCATCCGACTCAGGACGAGCACATTTACATCCTGGAAGGCGTCTTCACGCTTTACCTCGACGGCAAGTGGGAGACCGCGGGCCCCGGCGACACCGTGCGGATGCCGAAGGGGCTTCCGCACGCCTATTACAACCGCGGCGAGGGCATGACCCGCGGGCTGTTCTGGGTGAGCCCGGCCGGAAAGCTCGCGACGCTGTTCGACCAGCTGCACAACCTGACGGACCCGGCCGAGGTGGTCCGGGTGTCGGCGCTGCACGACGTCGATTTCCTGCCGCCCGGTTCGGTGGAGGGCGCCTGAAACCGGCTCAGGCGCGGTTCACCTGCTGCTGGGACGCCCCGGAAGCCTGGGCGTAACCGGAGACGATCGCCTCGAGCGTGGCCGTGTCGATCACGTCTTCGAGGCGGGTAAAGCCTTCCGGGGCACGCCGTTCGACCTCGTCGATGACGTTTTCCGGCCCGCCCCGGCGGTTGCGCAGCACGATGTCGCTGGTGGCCGGAAGACGGTCGGCTTCGTACGCGCGAAGCGCCTCCACGGGATCGGAGCGGCGCGTCAGGTGCCAGGCGAGGCTGGATGCGTCGAGGATCGCCTGGCCGGCGCCGTTGGAACCCATCGGGTACATCGGATGGGCGGCGTCGCCCAGGAGCGTCACGCGTCCGTGCGACCACGCGGGCAGCGGATCCCGGTCGCACATCGGGAATTCGAAGATCTCCTCGGTGGCCCCGACCAGCGCGGCGTGGTCGACCGCGGGGCACCGGAACCGCCCGAGGTGCCGGGCCAGCTCCGCCCGGTCGCCGGGTTTGGCCCAGTCCTGCCGGTCCGGCGGCGGGGAGCCGGGCCGCCCGGTCCGGACGCAGACGGCCCAGTTCGTGAGCCTGCTGCCCGCGGACTTGCCCGGTCCGATCGGGTAGATCACCAGCTTGGCCGCGGTGCCGCCGGAGACGATCATCGAAGCGCCGCCGCCGAATTCCGGCCAGTCGGCGGCGCCACGCCACATCAGGACGCCGTTCCAGCGGGGCGGTCCCTCCTCGGGGAACAACAGGGACCGCGCGGCCGAGTGGATTCCGTCGGCCGCGACGAGAACGTCGCCGGTCGCGGTGACCGGGACACCGCTGTCCCGCTCGCCGAAGTGCGCTCGGACGCCTTGCGCGTCCTGATCGAACCCGGTCAGCCGGTATCCGGTCCGTACCGCGTCGGGGCCGAGCCTCGTTTGGACCGCCCGCAGCAGCAGGTCCCGCAGCCTGCCCCGGTGGAGGCAGTACTGGGGGAGGGTGAACCCGGCGTCGAGCCCGCAGGGCTTGCGCAGGATCACCTGCCCGAGGCGATGGGTGTAGGACAGTTCGCGGGTGCGGATCCCGATCTCGTCCAACTGGTCGAGCAGCCCGAGCGCGGCCAGTTCCTTGACCGCGTGCGGCAGGGCGTTGATGCCGACGCCGAGTTCGCCGATGCGGGCGCTTTGTTCGTAGACCGCGCACTCGACGCCTTCGCGGTGCAGCCGCAGGGCCGCGGTCAGCCCGCCGATCCCCGCTCCGACGATCACGACCTTCACCGCGAACCTCCCTGTCGTCGATGGACCCAGGGTGGCGCAGTCCGGCTCGGGGCGCTACCGCCGAGCGGAGGGGCGGCTCCCGCGGAGGCAGGCGCTTCCCGGCGGCGAACTGTCCACATCGGACGGATGCCGACCGGGCTGATCAGCAGGAACCGCCCGACCAAGCAGGGTTGCCGAGGATGTCTTCGGCGAGCAGCGCGGCCTGCGTCCGGCTGTCCACCCGAAGTTTCGCCAGCAGGTTGCCGACATGGACCTTCACCGTGCGCTCCGCCAGGCCCAGTTCGGCGGCGATGTCGCGATTGGACAGACCGCGGCCGAGCAGGAGCAGGACGTCGCGTTCCCGCGGAGTGACCCCCTCGGCGGCCGGCCTGCGCAGCGCCGCGGCCACCGCTGGGCTCATGGCCGTGATGCCTTCGTGCGCCGCGCGGACCGCGGCCGCGAGTTCCGTTCCGGTGCTGTCCTTGAGCACGAATCCGCTCGCTCCCGCGGCCAGTGCGCGCCGGATTTCGCTCGCGCGGCCGATCGTGGTGAGCAGGACGACCTTCGGTCCTTCGCCCCGCCGGATCCGGTGCAGGACTTCGATTCCGTCCATGCCCGGGAGGTAGAGGTCCAGCAGGACGACGTCGGTGGCGGCGTCGAGCGCGGCGAGCAGTCCGGCGCCGTCGGGGTGCGCGCCGAGCACGTCGATGTCCGGCTGGGCGTCGAGGATCAGGGCGAGGCCCTCCCGCACCAGCGCGTGGTCGTCGACGACGCGGACCCTGATCACCACGGCAGTCTACGCTCGCTTCGTGCGTTGGTTCCGTGACCGAAAAACGGTGCTCGACCTCGGAACGGCCGTCCTCGTCGCCGTCTTGGTCGGGGTGGGCGGGGCCTGGCCGCCCGCCGTGGGCTGGAGTGGTGTCGCGCTCGTGACCGGGCAGGTTCTGCCGCTGGTTTTCCGCCGCCGGTTTCCGGGCTGGGTGCTCGCCGTCGTCACCGCGGCCACGCTCGCCCGGCTGCTGACGACCCAACCCCACAACATCGACTACGTGCCAGTGCTGATCGCGTTGTACACGGTGCCGAGCGCGCGCCGGGCCTCGGTGCGTTGGGGACTCGGCGGATTGTCCGCCGCCGCGATCGGTGCGGCGATGACCGTGTCGAAGGGGCCGGTCGACGGCGCGCTGCTCACTGTCGCGGTTTGTGTCGTGGCGTGGTTGCTCGGCACTGAGCGACAGCGGCACGCGGCCGAACGCGCGGAGTTCGCGACGCAGCGCACGCGGTTCCGGCTGGAGCGCTTGGCCGCCGAACGGCGTGCGCAGACCGCGCGGCAGTTGCACGACACGCTCGCGCGCACCACCACGGTCATGCTCGTGCAGGCCGAGGCGCTCCTGGCCGTCGGCGAGCTGACCGGCGCGGACCGCGCGAGGGTGGACGCGATGCTCGCCGCCGGGCGGGACGCGCTGAGCCAGGTCCGCGAAACCCTCCGTGAGTTGCGGGACGACGGCGAGTCGCGGCCGGGGCCGGGGGTCGCCGCCGTTCTCGCCGAGCTGTCCGCGGCCGGCCTGGTCCTCGAGGAAGAGCCCGCCCTGCACCGGATTCCGGACCGGGCGCGGGACCTCGCCGACCGGATCGTCTCGGAAGCGGCCATCAATGCCTTGCGGCACAACGGTCCCGGGGTCCGGCTGGGAATCGGCGTCGAGGCGACCGCGGAGTCCGTCCGGCTCGTTCTGCGCAACGACCGACGCGGGCAGCCGACGGAAGGTTCCGGATACGGCCTGGAGAGCCTGCGCGCGCAACTCGCCGCCCGGGGAGGTTCTCTCGAGGCGGGCCCCGCCGCGAACGGCGGGTGGACGGTCGTGGCGGTCATCCCTTGCCCCGCAGAGCCAGCAACTGCGACACGGTGACGAACCGGTAGCCGAGCGCCCGCAGCCGGTCGATGGCCGGGCCGATGGCCTCGCGCGTCTGCTCGCGCCCGGCGTACATGGGGTGGAACAGAACGATCGAGCCGGGGCGCACGTGCGTCACGGTGTAGTCGGCGATCGCCGCGGCGCTGCGGTCGATTTCGGGGAAAGAATTCGGTTCGACGTCCCAGGTGATCGTCTTCCGGTCGTGCTCGTGCAGGTAGTAGGGCAACGCGAACAGCTTCTTGCCGTTCGGCGGGCGGACCGTGATCTCGCCGGTGTAACCGGTGGCGCGGATCAGCGCGTCGGTGCGCTCGATCTCGCTCGCCGCGCGGCCGGGCGTGATCAGCACCATGCGTTCGTGGGAGTAGGTGTGGTTGCCGATCTCGTGGCCCGCCGCGGCGATGGCGCGCCCGAGATCCGGATGGGCCGCCAGCTCCGATCCGATGAGGTAGAACGTCGCGTGGACGCCGCGCGCGGCCAGCGCGTTGAGGACGGGCTTCACCCCGGCCGGGCTGGGACCGTCGTCGAAAGTCAGCGCGACCGCCTTCTCCGAGGTTTCCACGCGGGCGGTGAGACCGCCGAAGAACTGGAACGTCCGGGAATCGGCGATCCGGAACAGCACGTAACCGCCGACGAGGATCAGAACCAGCGCGACGGCCACGCCGATCGACCAGCGGCGGGCCCGTCTGGAGAGGGAGAAGCGGATCATGCGGGCGAGCTTGCCGATGCGGCTGTGGGCGCGGAAGCCGCGAAGGTACTAGTCCTTCCGACACAGGCCGCGCCGCTCGTCGCTGGCGCTGGGTCGGTACTGTGCCATCGCATGACCGGCCCCGAGACCGCGATCACCGCCGACCTGGTCCGCGACCTGCTGCGGGAGCAGCACCCCGACCTCGCCGGGCTGGCGATCCGCGAGGTGCCGGGCGGCTGGGGCAACCAGATGTGGCGTCTCGGGGACGATTTGGCTGTCCGGGTACAGCGCATGGACCCCACTCCGGAACTCCAGCTCAAGGAGCGGCGGTGGCTGCCCGTGCTGGCCCCGCGCCTGCCGCTCCCGGTGCCGACGCCGGTGCGGTTCGGCGAACCGTCCGCGCGGTTCCCCAAGCACTGGACTGTGATGACGTGGGTTCCCGGCGAACCGCTCGACCACGGCACGATCAGCCGCGGCGCCCACGCGGCCGACACGCTGGCGGCTTTCCTCCGGGCGCTCCATGTGCCCGCGCCCGCCGAGGCCCCGGTCGCCGTGGATCGCGGAGCCCATCCCCGGGATTGCACGGCCGGCTTCGAGAAATTCCTCCAGGCTGTTGGCCTCGACGACCTCGCCGCCGACGTCCGCGCTGTCTGGGCCGACGCCGCCGCGGCCGGCTTGCAGGAAGGCCCGCCGGTGTGGGTGCACGGCGATCTCCATCCCGCGAATGTCGTGGTCTCGGACGGAACGCTCTCGGGCGTCGTCGATTTCGGCGACCTGTTCGCGGGCGATCCGGCGTGGGACCTCGCCGCCGCCTGGGTGTTGCTGCCGGAAGGCACGGCTTCGCGGTTCTTCGACAGTTACGCGCGGGCGGACGAGTCGTCGATCCGGCGTGCGCGCGGGTTGGCCGCGATGAAAAGCCTTTTCCTGATCCTCATGGGACAGAACGGCGATCGCGGCCTTCCCGGCGGCAAGCCGCACTGGGGGCCCGCCGGCCGGGCGGCGCTTGACCGGGTGCTGAAGGGCGTTTGACGCTTCGGGGCGCCGCGGCTGGACGGGTTCAGCCCTGCCACAGCACGTCGGTCAACCCTCGTCTGGGGTCTCGCCGCACGGCATGGCAACGCATTCCGGAGTCGTGTCCACTGTGGATCAATCGCCGACACCGGACGCGTCGAGAGCTTCCGCGGCGACGCGCAGGGCGTTCTTGCTGGCTTCCGGATCGGGATGCGTGGGGGAGAGCGCAAGTGTGGTGACGCCGCTCTCGGCGAGGGCCTTCATCCGGTCGGCGATCCGTTCCTTCGGGCCGAGGAGTGAGGTCTGGTCGAGGAATTCCGCCGGGATGGCGGCCATGGCGCCGGCGTAGTCCATGGTCAGGTACCGGTCTCGGATCTTGTCGGCGGCGGCCTCGTATCCCATCCGGGCCATGAGGTCGCGGTAGAAGTTGTTCTTGCGGCTGCCCGCGCCGCCGACGAATCCGGCGACGTAGGGGCGGGCGTGGTCGGCGGCGTGGCGCCAGTCGTCGCCGACGGCGATCGGGGCGGTGGTCGCGACGTCGAACCCGTCGAGGGTGGCGCCGGTTTTCTCGCGGCCGGCGCGAATCCGGTCCAGGGACTCGTGGCCGTGTTCGGGGGAGAAGAACAGGCCGAGCCAGCCGTCGGCGATCTCGCCGGCGAGTTCGAGATTCCGCGGGCCGAGGGCGGCGAGGTAGAGCGGGATGTGCTCGCGGGCGGGCGGCACGGCCAGCGGCAGCGCTTTGCCGGGCCCGCCGGGCAGCGGGAGCCGGAAGTGCGTGCCCTGGTGGCGGACCCGTTCGTAGCGCAGCGCTTTGCCGACGATGTCGACGTATTCGCGGGTCCGCTCGACCGGTTTCCCGAACGGGACGCCGTACCAGCCTTCGGACACCTGCGGGCCGGAAACCCCGAGCCCGAGCCGGAACCTGCCGCCGGAGAGGTTGTCCAGGGTCGCCGCGGTCATCGCGGTCATGGTCGGGCGGCGGGCCGGGATCTGCAGGATGGCGCTGCCGAGGTCGACGCGCTCGGTGCGCGCGGCGAGCCAGCCCAGCACGGTCGCGGCGTCCGAACCGTAGGCCTCGGCCACCCACACGACGGAAAACCCGAGCCGGTCGGCCTCCTGGGCGAGCTCGAGGTTCGTCGCATCGTTGCCGGCGCCCCAATAACCGATGTTGAGTCCTATTTTCATGCGGCCGACGTTACTGCTGGTAACTGAAAGGATACCGGTGGTTCCCGGGGTTCAGGGGGCGCGATAGGGGTTGTCCTCGGTCCACAGTGGACTTTCCGGAATACCCGACACAGGGTGTCGTGATTCGCCTGAGAGGCTCGGCTTCCGCTCGCACAAAGGAGTATCAGATGGCATCCCAGCTCAACCCGTGTCTCGCCTTCACAGGGAACGCCCGCCAGGCGATGGAGTTCTACCGCGAAGTCCTCGGCGGCGAGCTGAACCTGGGCACGTACGGCGATTTCGGCTCGCCGGAGGCTCCCGGCTCCGATCCGGACCAGGTCATGCACTCGGTGCTCAGCACGCCGGACGGCTACACGGTGATGGCGTGGGACGTCCCGGAGCGAGTGCCTTTCCGTCCGGGCAACAACGTCGCGCTCTTCCTCGGGGGAGACGACGGCAAACTCCGGGACTGCTTCGAGAAGCTCTCCGCTGGCGGCACCGTGACGCTGCCGTGGGAGAAACAGTCCTGGGGCGACGAGGCTGGCTCGCTCGTCGACAAGTTCGGGATCACGTGGATGGTCAACATCGCCCAGCGGCGATCCTGAGTGCTCAGTCCGGGATTTCGCCCATCGAACGGCACAGCCGGCGCAGCAGATCGGCCAATTCGCGCTGGTCCTCGCCGCTCAAGCCGCTCACCAGCTTCTCCTGCTCGACCAGTTCCACGGCGACCGCCTCGTTGACGAGAGCCAGCCCGGCCGGGGTGAGCCGGATCAGCGCGGTGCGGCGGTTCGCCGGGTTCTGCTTGCGGTCGACCAGGCCCGCCGCGACCAGCCGGTCCAGCCTGCTGGTCATGGTGCTGTTGCCGGCGAGCATCCAGCGCGCGATCTCGGACAGGGTCAGCTCGTACGGTGCCCCCGCGCGCCGCAGAGTGGCGAGGATGTCCAGGTCCGCGTGGAGAACGCCGTAGCCCTTCAGCGTTTCGTCGAGGCGGCGGGTCACCCGGCGCGCGATCCGAGTCAAGCGGGCCAGCACCGACAACGGGGCCGGGTCGAGGTCCGGGCGTTGCGCGCGCCATTGGTCCAGGACGTCGTCGACGAAGTCACGCTCCATCCTCGTACTCTACAATGACGGACATTACGACCTCGTACCTTTCGGCTTCGCAGCGAAGGAGAGGCAAGATGCCCGGAGTGATCGTCGTCGGCGGCGGGCCGGTCGGCATGCTGCTGGCCACCGAACTCGGCAGGCACGGCGTGCCCACCACCGTCGTCGAGAAACTCACTGCCACGCACGACGAACCACGCGCGGGGACGTTGCACGCGCGTACCGCACAGTCGTTGCTGCGGCGCGGTTATCTCCCCGTCCCGCCGCGGCGGGACCCGCGCGCCATCGTCGAGACCCCGTTTCACTTCGGCGGACGTCCGGTGCTGACGCTGGAATCGCCCGCTCTCGAAGGCGCGCCGATGGTCGGGCAGGCGCAGTCCGACATCGAGCGCTTTTTCGAGGCGCAGGCCCTTTCTCTCGGCGTCACGATCCTGCGCGGCCACCGCGTGACCGGGGTCCGGGACGACGGTGAGCAGGTCCACGTCTCCACCGACCACGGCGAGCTCACCGCCGACTACGTCGTGGGCTGCGACGGCGCTCGCAGCATCGTCCGCGAAGCGGCAGGGTCCACCGGGGCTACCCATCCGGCCACGTTCGCCGGACTCCTCGGCCTGGCCAGGCTCGGCGACCCCGCGCGGGTGCCCGGCGGCTGGACGCAGGGCCCGACCGGCTGGACGCTGATCAACGTCAATCCGTCGGGGCACAGCCGGATCCTCACCCACGAGTTCACCGAGCCGCTCCCGGAACGCGGTGCCCCAACTGGTCTCGAGGATCTGCGGGCGGCCGCCTCGCGCATCCTCGGCCACGACGTGCCGATGTCCGACGCGACGTTCGTCGGCCGGTTCAGCGACTTCACGCGGCTCGCCGACTCCTACCGTCGCGGCCGCGTCCTGCTCGCTGGCGACGCGGCCCACGTGCACGCCCCGCTCGGCGGGCAGGGGCTCAACCTCGGCCTGCAGGACGCGTTCAACCTCGGCTGGAAGCTCGCGATGGTCGTCGCGGGCACAGCACCGGACGAGTTGCTGGACACCTATCACGCGGAACGGCATCCGGTCGCCGAAGCCGTCATCGAGAACACCCGCGCCCAGGCTGCGCTGATGCGGCCGGGGCCGGAGTTCGAACCGCTGCGCGCGCTGGTCGCCGACCTTCTGTCCACTTCGGACGGAAACCGGCTGCTCAGCGACCGGATCAGCGCACAGGGCGTGCACTACGGCGACGGCCGCGGCATGACGGGGGAGTTCCTGCCGAACGTCCCGCTCGGCGAGGGGACGATCGCCGAACTG
Organism: Amycolatopsis halotolerans; assembly: GCF_042647905.1. NCBI lineage: Bacteria > Bacillati > Actinomycetota > Actinomycetes > Pseudonocardiales > Pseudonocardiaceae > Amycolatopsis > Amycolatopsis halotolerans. The sequence continues at coordinate 415,771 of NZ_JBHRWI010000015.1, read as the reverse complement.
CTGCATCCGGGGCGCCCGGTACTGCTGCTCGGCCCGGATGCCGCCGGGGCTGCGGACACGGCGGCGAAGTGGAAAGACGGCGTCGACGTGGTCGCACACGACGAGGACCTCGGCGAACCGGCGATCCTGCTGCGTCCGGACGGGTACGTCGCGTGGGCTGGCCGGGACTCAGGGCTCGCCGCAGCCCTCGCCGGGTGGTTCGGCCCGCGCTAGGCAGGCCGAACCGACTGGCGATGCCGGAACACGTCTCCCGGATCCCAATGCGCCTTCGTCCGCTGCAGTCGCGCGTAGTTGTCCTTGAAATACAAGTCGTGCCAAGGAACTCCGGAAGCGTTCCAGTCCGGATCGGACAGATCGGCGTCCGGATAGTTGATATAGCACCCATCGGCCACCTCGCCCGGCACTGGCACCCCACCGGCCTCCGCGTACATCGCGCGGTAGAAATCCCGCACCCACCCGATGTTCGCCGAATCAGCGTCCACTGTGGACCAGAAAGCCTGGTACAACAGCTTGAACGTGCTATCGCGTTGAGCCACCGCAGTAGCGGCCGGGTCGACCGCGGAAATCGCCCCGCCGTAGGAGAACGCGACCAGCATCGTCTCCGGGTTCGTCACGTCGACCCGGGTCAGATACTCGTAGGCAGTGCGCAGTTGCGACTCCGGCAGCGTGCTCCGGACATAAGCCGACTTGTGCTCGGCGCGCAAAGTCGGATCGGTGAGCACCGGCGTGTTCGTGCCGAGGAGCCGTGTCGCCTGCAGCCAGGGGAGTCGCCGCGGAGGGGCGAGTCCGGGCATCGGACCGAACTCGCCCGCCCGCGCGAATCCGGTCGTCGCGAGATCGCCTAGGACGTGCGAAAGAAACTCGTTCAGCACCCTGTCCGAACCGGAAACGTCGGCGTCGATCTGCGCCACCAAGCCGACCGTCCCGTTGCAACGGTGGTTCAGCATCAGCAGGCTCGACAGCGCCGCGCCCGGCGAGTCCGGCGCGCGGTGCTCGTGGTGCCAACGCGCGTAGCCGCCGAGCAGCCGGGCGAACCGTCGTTCGTCGAGGTCGGCCCACGGCACCGACAAGGCCGCGACGAGCACTTCGGACGGCGGGCGGACGAGCGGCGCACGGAACAGGAACCGCGTCACCACGCCGAACGAGCCGCCGCCACCCCCAGTGTGCGCCCAGAAAAGATCGGCCTCCGGCCCGGACGAATCGCGGGTGGCCACGATCGTCCGGCCGTCGGCCAGCACGACCTCGACGCCGTGCAGATGGTCGACGGTGAGGCCGTCCCTCCTCGACAGCAGGCCGTAGCCGCCGCCGGTGACGTGTCCTCCCGCGCCCACCGAGTAGCAGATGCCGCCCGGGATCGTCACGCCCCAGCCGCGGTACAGCCGTTCGTAGACGTCCTGCAGCCGCGCCCCGGCTCCGACGGAGTAGAGGCCGTGCGCGTGGTCCACTTCGGACAGTCCGCTGAGATCGAGGATTTCGTCGACCCCCTCGTGGTGGACGAAATCCTCGAAGCAGTGGCCGCCGCTGCGGATCGCGAGCCGCCCGCGCGCGCCGGAGACGGCCGAAGCGACCTCCTCGGTGCTCCGCGGCAGGTGCACCGATGCCGGTTTCGCGGTGTAGCGCTGGTTGACCCCGGTCGTGAAGTCCGCGTAGCGCGGGTCGTCCGGCCCGATCACGCGTCCGCTCATGGCTTCTCCTGGAAGAGGAGGCCGGGACGGGCCGCCCGCCCCGGTCTCCGATCGGAGGCAATGCCAGGAACTCAAGCCGCGCGGCCTCGGCCCGCTGACCGTCCATAAAGGACACCAGCAGTACTGGAAGGCCCGACTTGCCACCATGTGACCGTGTCTAGAAGTCCGTGAGGGGAACCCTGCGGGAATCTGATTCCCTCAGGGTTCCCCTCACGGACCGTCATCCGGCGTCCGTTCCCGGGTCCGGGGCCCACAGCGACCTGCGCTGAACCGGACCGAGCCAGCTGAGCTGGGGAACACGCCGGAAGCGCGTCCATATCACAGCCTTAGGTTCCTGGCATTGCCGCTCAGAGGTCTCCGGCGAGCTTCCCGCCGAGGCCCCAGTGGTCCTTTTCGACGTCGGTGATGATGACCGTGACCGCGGCTTCGGGACACTTCGCGAGCCGCGAAACGGTGCCCGTCACTTCCTCGACGAGCTCGCGGCGTTCGGCCTCACCGGCTCCCTTCCACCAGTTCACGTGTACGACCGGCATCGCTGTTCACCTCCTTTCCCGTCCGGCGGTCCAGGCCCACCGCACCGAGCGCGACGACCAGCGAAGCGACGGCCAGCCCGGCACCGATCCAGCTCGGCGAAAGCAGCCCGGCGCCCGCACTGAGGCCGACGCCGCCGAGCCACGGGCCGAGCGCGTTGCCGACGTTGAACGCCGAAATGTTGCTCGTGCTCGCCAGCGTCGGCGCGCCTTCGGTCTCGTTCATCACGCGCGTCTGCAGCGCCGGGTTGATCAGGAAGCTGCCGATCCCGAACAGGAACAGCGTCCCGATCATGGCCGGTTTGCTGTGCGCGGCAAGGGAAAATGCGCCGAGCATGACCGCGAGCAGCAGCAGGCCCGCGCACAGCGTGCCCATCAGCGAGCGGTCGGCGAGCTTGCCGCCGAGCACACTGCCGAGGAACGTGCCGAAGCCGAACAGCGCCAGCAGCGGGGGCACCATCCCGGCGGAGAACCCGGTGAAGTCGGTCAGCAACGGCGCGATGTAGGTGTAGGCGGTGTAGAGCGCGGCCTGGCTGAGCGCGGTCGTGCCCAGCGCCAGCCACACCTTGGGGTTGCGGAACGCGGCCAGCTCGTGGCGCAGGCCGAGGTGGCCCGCCCGCGGCTGGTGCGGCACCAGCGCGAGGACGCCGATCAGGTCGATCACGCCGAGGACGGCGACCGCGAGGAACGTCGCGCGCCAGCCGAAATGCTGGCCGACGAACGTGCCGAGCGGAACCCCGGCGATGGTGGCGATGGTCAGGCCGCCGAACATGATCGCGATGGCCCGGGCGCGCTTGCCCGGTTCGACCAGGTTCGACGCCACCACCGCGCCGATGCCGAAGAACGAGCCGTGCGCGACGGCGGTGACCACGCGGGCGGCCATCAGCACGCCGAAGGACGGCGCGGCCGCGGCGAGCACCTCGCCCGCGATGAACACCGCGAGCAGCGCGACGAGCGCCGTCTTGCGCGGCACCTTGGTGGTCGCGGCGGTGATCAGCGGCGCGCCGATGACGACGCCGACCGCGAACAGCGAGATGAGCAGCCCGGCCTGCGGCAGGGAGACGCCGAACGCGCCGGACAGTTCCGGCAGCAGGCCGGCGATCATGAACTCGGTCGTGCCCAGGCTGAACACCGTCAGCCCGAGCACGAACAGGGCGATGGGCATCGTGACTCCCGGAGGGTTCGGGCGATGATCAGGACTCGAGCGCCGACAGTCCGGCCTCGGCGATCTTGACGTCGTCGGTCCAATGCGCGCCGGAGACGCCGATCGCGCCGGCCAGTTCGCCGTCGACCACGATCGGGAGGCCGCCGCCCATGCCGACCAGCCGGTCGATCGCGGTGGGCGCGGCCGTGCGCAGCACCGGGTCGGCGTCGAGCACCTCGGACCACTTCTCCGTCGGCATCGCCGAGGACGCCGCCGTGTAAGCCTTGTCCTGCGCGACCTGCACGGCGTTGAGCTTCGCGCCGTCCTGGCGCAGGAACGCCTTCAGGTTGCCGCCTTCGTCCACCACCGCGAGGGCGAACCGCTTGTCGGTCGCCTTCGCGGCCTCGTCGGCGGCGCGGACGATCTGCCAGGCCAATTCGTCGCTGACGGACGACCGGCGCTGCACGTGAGGCATGAGAACTCTCCTTGTCTGGCGAGTGCGGTTGTCTTCTTCGGTGCCGCCGGCCACAGGAGGGTGCGCACCGGGACCGGTCGCACACGGACCGCATCCGGCGGTCGTCTCGACCGTACCAAATCTGGAACGCTCGGCAAACTATCGTCAGGCAATCAAGCGCGGCTGTGACGTAAGAAGCCTTACGTGGCAACAAAAATGGTAAATCATCGATTCTTATAGTTGAACGTTCAGTCCAGATAAAGCGCTCTATTGTTGACCTGCCGTTCCAGCTTCCTTACGCTGCAGGCATGCCCCGAGTTCGCGAGTTCGACACCGACGAGGTGATCCAGCAGGCCATGGAGGTCTTCTGGCGCAAGGGTTACGAAGCCACCTCGATCCAGGACCTCGCCGAGGCGACCGGGCTCGGCCGCGGCTCGCTCTACGCCGCGTTCGACAGCAAGCACGGCCTTTACGAGCGCGCGCTGCAGCGGTACGTCCGGCAGACCACCGACGCCACCCGCGAATCGCTGATGCGGCGGGTGCCGATCCGCCAGGTGATGCGCGAGCTGCTGCTCGGCCGGATCGACGACGCGCTGGAGGAGCCGGGCCGGCCGGGATGCCTGCTCGTCATGGCGATCACCGAGCGGGTGCCGCACGACGAGGCGGCCAACCGGATCGTGTGCGACGCGATCGCGGCGCTGCAGGACTCCTTCTACGGAACGCTGCACCTGGCCCGCAGCATGGGCGAACTGCCGCCGGGGGCCGATATCCCCGCGTTGTCGAATTTCCTGGTGACGATGATTCAGGGACTGCGCGTGATGAGCGCGGTCTGCCGCGACAAGACGTTGCTGGGCCAAGTCGTCGACACCGCGCTGAACGCTATTCTGGAATAATTCCATTTCCGTTCAGATAGGCGATCATCGGAAAGATGATCGCCTCTTTTTCGTGTCCGGGAAGACAGGTTGTTGGCACTCTGTCAGTTCATTTTCGATCATGGGCGGCCATGTCGTAAGGTTCTGGCTCCGGGTTCTCTGGCGCGCCGGTTTCAGGGGAAACGCCAGCTGTCCAATGTGGTCCTGAGATGGGTTTTTTGCTTAGGTGGCAACGGATTTCGCGAACAATTTCCTGTCGTGTCATTGTTTCGTCGCTTCAAACTGTGGTCACGCTCACAGGAAATTTCTGCGCTGTGGTTTCGGATGCCCGCTGGGCACCGGTGGCCGTCCCGGTTCCGGCATTCGGCGTAGCGGGAAATTTACTGGATCGATACAGTCAATGACCGCCGCGTAATTTGCGCCGATTCGACCGGCCCGCTGACGGCTTTGCGGTCCGCTGTGGTCGGCAGTACGGTCGCCACTGGAAGCGAAACGCGGAATCGAATCGCGTTGATCAATTCCGCTTCCGTCACTGGGCAATTATCGGCAACCTGATTGGACATGGGATGCTTGTCGACCAGATTCAGGGAACGATCGTCCGCGCGGCGGACTTCGTCTTCTCGCCGTTCGACTGGGGACGCGTCGCCGAGCCCGTCGGCCCGGCCATGGGGGCGCACCAGGTGACCCTGCTCGTCGTGGAGGTCGCGCCGGGGAAGGCGTGGCGCCTCGGCTGGGCGCTGGAGGAGGAGAACGTCGCGGTCGTCTTCGCGGGCTCCGGCCACGGCGACGTCACCGGACACCGCACCGAAGTCGCCCGCGGTTCCGCCCTGCACTCGCCGACCGGGCGGACGCTCGAACTCGAAGCAGGCGACGACGGCTTGACCGCTTATGTGTGGCGAACCCGCTTGGCGGGCAACGAACCCACCGGCTCCGCCCCTCGGCTGGAGAACGACCTGTGGAACACCGAAACGCAGTTGCACGGCTTCAGCGGCACGGGCGAGGTCGCCGCCGACGAGAAGACCGCCGTCATGAATTTCCTTTTCTGGCCCGGAACCGGCAGCGCGCGGCTGTGCCTGCACTGCGGGATCCAAGACCCCGGCCAGACTTTCAACGTCCACCAGCACCCGGAGAGCGAAGAGGCGTTCATCGCCTTCGAGGGCGACGGGCAGATGTACCTGATCGACCGCTGGCACGACGTCTCTCCCGGCGATGTGCTGTTCGCCGCCCCCGGCGTGCCGCACGGCACGCGCAATCCGGAATCGGCCGCGGGGCGGTTCGCCACGTGCGGCGGCCCGACGCCGTTCGACCCTGTTCTCTACGCCCGTGCGGGCGTTTCCGCGGAGGTGAAGCAGTAGTTATGTGCCGGATCTACGGACACTTGGGCGGGAGCCTCGCGCACCACCATCTGCGCGCGGTTTCGGCGCTGCAGCGGCACGGCGGCCCGGACGCCCGGTTCGGCGCGGCGGGCGACGGCTGGGCGCTGGGCAACAACCGGCTGGCCATTGTGGACCTCGACGGCGGCGAGCAGCCCTACCGGCTCGGCCGCGAGATCCAGGTCGTCTTCAACGGCGAGATCTACAACCACGACGTGCTGCGCCGCGATCTGCACGCGGCGGGCTACGTCTTCCACGACCATTGCGACGGCAACGTGCTCCCGGCGCTGTACCACAAGTACGGCCTGGACTTCGTCGACCACCTCGACGGGATGTACGCCGTCGTGGTGCTGGACCTGCGGGCCGAGCCGAAGCTCGTGCTCGTCACCGACGACGCGGGGATGAAACCGCTGTACCACCACGAAAACCCCGAACGCCGGGAGCTGTACTTCTCCTCGGAGCTGCCCGCGCTGCTGAGCATTCCGGGCGTGGACTGGGAGCAGCGGGACGAGGGGCTCGACAGCTACCTCACCACCAAAACGCCCTTCGGGGAGCGGACGATGTTCGACCGCGTCCGGGTGCTGCCGCGGGCGGCCACCGCCGTCTACACGCGCTCGGGCGGGCTGAAGATCTCGCGGCGCGCGGAAGGCTCGTTCCCGGTCGAGGGCGGCGATCTCGCCGAGGCGGGCGGCCGGGTGCGCGACACGCTGCGCGCCGAAACCCGCAGGCTCGCGCTGGCCGACGTCCCGATCTCGACGATCACCAGCGGCGGGCTCGATTCCAGCCTGGTGACGGCGTTGCTGGCGGAGAAGGTCCCGCACGTGCACGCGTTCAACATCGCCTACACCGGGGACTGGCCGTTCGACGAGAAGGCCTACGCCCGCGAGGTCGCCGCCCGCTGCGGGGCCACCTACCACCAGATCGAAGCGGACCCGGCGACGTTCCCGGACCTGCTCGGCGAAGTCGTGTGGCACCTGGGCCAGCCCAACGCCGACCCGATCACGCTGAGCACCTACCTGTTGTTCCAGGGCGTGCACGACGCGGGGTTCAAGGTGACGCTCTCCGGCGACGCCGCGGACGAGATCTTCGGCGGCTACCGCCGGATCAGTGACGCGGTCGGCGGCGCCGAGGACTGGCCGAACGGATACGTCGAAGCGCTCGCGGCAGTGCCCGCCGCGCTGCGGGACCGGCTGTACACCGACGAATACCGGGACCTGTTGCGGCGCAACGGAACCGAGGCCGACCGGATCACGCGGCGGCTGCGCGGAGCCGGGCCGGACCGGCTGTCCGCGATCACCGAGTTCGAAGTGGACGAACGGCTGCCTGCCTATCATCTGCGCCGCGTCGACCACCTGAGCATGGCGCACTCGGTCGAGGTGCGGCTGCCGTTCTGCCAGCGCTCGGTCACCCGGCTGGCCCGGCGGCTGCCCGCCGAACAGCGCGTGCGCGGCCGGGAAGTGAAGCGCGCCCTCTACGCGGCGGCCCGGGGCCTCGTGCCGGATTCGGTGCTGGAGCGGCCGAAACAGCCGTTCACGCTGCCGATCACCTCGATGCTCGCGGCCGGGCAGCCGTTGCACAGCTACGCCCGCGACCTGCTTTCCGGACCGTCGCTCGCCGATCGCGGGCAGCTCGATCCGAAGGCCGTGGCCGGGTTGTTCGACGCGCAGGCCGCCCGGCCGAACGACGAATCGGCGCTGGCCATCTGGTCGCTGCTCATCCACCGGATCTGGAGCGAGCAGCTGGTGAGCGGCGCCGCTGGGGAAAGGAGCGCGGCCTGATGCTCGCCCACATCGCCCATGCCCACGGCAGCCCGAGTTCCACGCTGGTGCTGCCCGCCGAGCGGCTGCCGGCGTCCGAGGAAGCGCTCGCCGAAGCGCTGTCCGACGGAGTCGCCTGGCTCGCCGGGCACGGCCTCGCCGCGGTCACGAAGATCGCGCTCGTGTCAGTCTCCGAGCATCCGCTGTTCGACCTCGACTACCGGTTCGTGCAGGTCATTCCCGGCGACCCGGCGCGGTTCGACTTCCGCGGCAGCTGCGGGCACTCGGTGCTCTCGTCGGTGGTCGTGGCCAGCAGGCTCGGCTGGATCGGCCGGCTCGCGCCCGAACACCGCGTCCGGGTGCGCGTGCTCAACAACGACGACCACGTGGTGTGCGAGGTCGACGAATGCGTCCGCGACCGGACGACGTTCACCGCGCACTTCCTCAACCACCCCGCGGTGCCGCTCGGTGAACTGCTGCCGTTCGGCGAGACGACCACGGACCTGCCCTTCGACGACGGCGCGATCCGGGTCTCCGCGGTCTCGGTCGGGAACCCGTACCTGTTCCTGTCCGGCCACGACCTCGGCGTCGACACCCCGGAGGAGCTTTTCGCCGCCGGGCAGCCGCTGTTCCGCACGATGAGCGCGATCCGCCGCTCGGCCGCGCGGCAGTACGGCTACCCCGTCGACGGCGCGTTCCCGAAGGTGGCCGCAGTCCTGCCGGACGGCGAGAACGGTCTGGCCGCGCGTGCGGTCTCCGTGCCGTCCTGGCATCCGACGCTCGCGCTGACCGGCGCTGTTTGCCTCGGCGCGGCCCGACGGATCCGCGGCACCATCCCGTTCCAGCTCGCCGGAGGGGAGACCCGCCGCACCGCGTCGCTGCGCATCCGCACGGCCGGCGGCTGCACCATTTCGGACGCCGCGGTGTCCGGCCACGAACAGGACAGCGAGCTGTCCTGGGTCAGCGTCCCGGAGAAGGCGGTGTCGTTCACCGGCGCGGTGACCATCGATTCGTTCGATCCCCATGCCCTGAAGGAGGATTCGTGTCTGCTGTCGACCTGACCACGCCCGTGCGCCTCGGCGTCGACGAACTGGTCGACGTTCTCGCCGAGCACGCCGCGGCTGCCGACGAAGCCGGCCGCCCGGCTCCCGAGGTGCTGGCCGCGCTGCGGAACTCGCCGTTGCCCGGCCTCGTCGTCCCGCGCCGATACGGCGGGGCCGGAGCGGACGCCCTCGAAGGGAACCGGATGATCGCGCGGATCGCGCGGCACGACCCGTCCACCGCGATCATCGCGTTCCAGCACATGGCCGTCTGCAGCCGGATCGCCGAATGGGGAAGCGACGCCCAGCGCGAGGAACTGCTGCCGAAACTCGCTTCCGGCGAGTGGCTGGCCGCGTCCGCGTGGAGCGAATCCGGGGCCGGCGCGGCGAAGAAGAACCTCTCGACCGTCGCCGACGAACTGCCCGACGGCAGCTGGACAGTCAGCGGCGGCAAGGCTTTCACCACCGGCGCCGGGATCACCGATGTGTATCTGGTGCTCGCGCAGAGCACGCCGGCGGGGGAGTCCGACGATGCCGCGTACGGATCCGGCGGGCAGAGCTTCTTCCTGGTGCCCGCGACCAACCCGGGCATCGAACCGGACCTGAGCCTGGACCTGGTCGGCATGCGCGCGTCGGCGACCGGGTTCGTGGAGCTGAAGGACTGCGTCCTCGGACCGGAAGCGCTGCTCGGGCCGCGCGACACCGCGAGCACGATCATCGCGGGCGTCCGGCAGTCCGGGGCGACCCTCGGCGCGGTGTCGGCCGGGATCGCCGAAGCCGCGTGGGACCTCGGTTTCCAAGCCGCGCAACGGAAATCGCTGCTCGACCTGCAGGCCGTCCGGCACCGGCTGGTGGACCTGCGCGGGCAGGTGGAGTCCGCCCGCGCGCTGGTCGAACGGGCCGGCCGCCGCGACGGCGCCGACCCCGGCGAGGTGACGCTGCACAGCAAGATCCACGCCTCGCAGACAGCCGAGGAAGTCGTCGCCGCGATCGCGCGGCTGCTCGGCAGCGCCGGATACGTGGTGACGAACCCGATCAACCGGATGGCCCGCGACGCCCGCGCCGTCGCGCTGATGGGCCCGACCAACGACCTGAGCCGAGAGCTGGTGAGCCTGCCATGGGCCGCGTGAAGAACTACGACCTCGTCGTCCGGGGCGGCCGGGTGACCGGCCCCGGCGGCGTCCGCCTCGCCGATGTGGCCGTCACCGGCGGGAAAATCGCCGACGTGCTCCCCGCCGGGAGCACGGTGTCCGGCACCGAGGAAATCGACGCCGCCGGGCGGCACGTCCTGCCCGGCCTGATCGATTCCCACGTGCACTTCCGCACGCCGGGCCTGACCGAAAAGGAGGACTGGGCGCACGCGTCGCGCGCCGCCGTGGCGGGCGGCGTCACCACGGTGTTCGACATGCCCAACACCCGTCCGGCGACGTTCACTCCCGCCGACGCCCGAGCCAAGGACGCGGAAATCCGCGGCACCAGCCTGGTCGACTACCGCTTCCACGCGGGCGTCAACCCAGAGGCCGTGGAATCGCTTGAAACGTTCGAGCCAGCCGAAGCGCTGACCGCGAAGGCGTTCCTCACCGGGCACCACACCGCACCGCACGTGCTCCGCGACCCCGCCAGGCTCGACGAACTGTTCGCCGTCGCGAAACGCCAAGGCCTGCGGCTGCTCTTCCACGCCGAGGACGACGACGTGTTCAAGCTGCTCGACCAGTGGCAGGGCGCCCCGGAGACCTACCGCGACTACGAACGGTTCCGGCCACGCTCGGGCGGGATCGTCGCCGTGGCCAAGCTGATCGAGCTGGCGCGGCGGCACGGCACCGCGGCGCACGTGCTGCACGTGTCCAGCCGGGAGGAGGCCGACCTGCTCACCGCGGCCGGCGCGGCCGGGCTGCCGGTCACCTGGGAGGCCACCGGACACCACCTGTCCTTCACCGCGGCCGACACCGCCCGCTGCGGTTCGCGCATCCGGCTCAGCCCCGCCATCCGGGAACAGGTCGACCAGGACCGGTTGTGGGACGCGGTTTTCCGCGGCGAAGTGTCCACTGTGGGCAGTGACCACGCGCCGCACGCGTTCGCGGACAAGACCGTCGCCGCTCCCGACGCCCCTCCCGGCCTGCCCGGAGTGCAGGAACTTTTCCCGGCCCTGTACACCGGCCTGCGCCGCCGGGCCCCGGATGCCACGCCGGACGAACTGCTGCCGATCGTCACCCGCGTCCTGGCCGCCGAACCCGCGCGATTGTTCGGCGTCGCCGACCGCAAGGGCGCGATCGCCCCCGGCCTGGACGCCGACCTGGTCCTGTTCGACCCGGCCGAAAACTGGTCGTTCGGCCCCGGCGACGTCCAGGCGAAATGCGGCTGGACGGCGTATGCGGGCTGGATGTTCACCGGCCGCGTCGCACGCACAATCCGCAGGGGCCGCACGGTCTTCCGCCTGGAGCACGGCTTCGGCACCCCCGACGGCGAATGGCTCAAGCCCTCCACAGTTCCGGTTCCGGCAGGGGACACCCGATGACCGCAGCACTACTGGACGAATTCAAGGACGCGATGTCAGCACTGGCAGGCGGCGTCTGCGTGGTGACCGCCTTGGACGACGACGGCACCCCGCGCGGATACGCCGCGACCTCGGTGACCTCAGTATCGATGCGCCCGCCGCTGCTGCTCGTCTGCCAAGCGAAAACGTCCAGCTCCTACGACGTTTTCTCGCGCTGCTCACGATTCGGCGTCAACGTCCTGGCCGCAGAGCAAACCGAACTGGCCGCGCTGTTCGCGACCCCCGGCGCCGACCGCTTCGGCAACACCGGCTTCGAACCGGGCGAGGAGGGCACCCTCCTGCACCCAGACGCGTTGGCCGCCATCGAATGCCGCCGCCGGGAAACCGTAGACGCCGGCGACCACGGCCTCCTGCTGGGAGAGGTCCGCGCAGCCACCACCCGCCCCGGCGACCCCCTCGTCTACCACGGCAGGCGCTACCAACGCACCCGACCAGTCTGACCCACCCTTGGAGGACTCATGTTCGACATCCCCGACCGCGACGGCCCGGCCCCGCGCACCCGCGGCCCGATCCCGCACGGCCAGCTCAACCAGATCGCCCCGACGACGCTGCAGGAAGAACTGTGGCAACGGATGCGCTCGCTGGCAGGCGTCTACCTGGCACCGACGCACGTGCCCTACCCGGAGGCAAGGGCGATCCACCTGGCCCCGGAATTCGGAACCGGCCCCGACGACGCGTTCATCAAGCACAGCCGCGAATTCGCCCACCTGCACCCGCAACAGGACGGCAGCCTCCACCTGACGCTCCCGCCGATCGCGAAGAAACTGGTCACTGAGGCGGGGTGGGGCGTGCCGCACCCGATTCAGAACACGCAGCTCGTGTATGGGCCTCGGGATCGGGAGGAGATCGAGGTGGTTTGGCGGGTGGTGCTGGAGTCGTACAGTTATGCCCGGGGGCGGCACAGCGAATGAGCTGGGTGTGCGGCTTGTTTCCGACGTCGTGATCCAGATTCAGCGGAAGCTGAATCAGAGTGAACGTTGTGGTCTGTGAGGGGAACCCTGAGGGAATCTGATTCCCTCAGGGTTCCCCTCACGGAACTCAAGACCCGGTCACATGGCGACAAAGCGGGCATTCCGGCGGCACTGAAGTCCTTTGTGGACGGCCTGCGGGCCTTGGGTCGCGCAGCTCAAGTCCCTCTCGTCTGGCGACGTGCTGTCTCATAAGGAAAGTGACCGGCTGCTGCCTGACCCGGTGTCGAATCCGGCCGGTCTCTGATGCCGCCATCTAAATGGCCACAGGACGGATCGTCGGCATGCGCGAACGGTGAAGGGCGGGTGCCCTTCACCGTTCGCACAGGTAGTTGAGGTGAAACGGGTAAAAGTAGAACCGTCACCAGCCGCGCTCAGCGAGCCGGTGCGGCTCCGGCACGTCCTCGACGTTGATCCCCACCATCGCCTCCCCGAGCCCGCGCGACACCTTCGCCAGCGCGTCGGGGTCGTCGTGGAACGTGGTCGCCTTCACGATCGCCTCCGCGCGCTGCGCCGGGTTGCCGGACTTGAAGATGCCCGAACCCACGAACACGCCCTCCGCGCCCAGCTGCATCATCATCGCCGCGTCGGCCGGGGTCGCGATGCCGCCCGCGGTGAACAGCACCACCGGCAGCTTGCCCGCCTCGGCCACTTCGCGGACCAGTTCGTACGGCGCCTGCAGTTCCTTGGCCGCGACGAACAGCTCGTCCTCCGGCAGGTTCTGCAGGCGGCGGATCTCGCTGCGGATCTTGCGCATGTGCGTGGTCGCGTTGGAGACGTCGCCGGTGCCGGCCTCGCCCTTCGAGCGGATCATCGCCGCGCCCTCGGTGATGCGGCGCAGGGCCTCGCCGAGGTTGGTCGCGCCGCACACGAACGGCACGGTGAACGCCCACTTGTCGATGTGGTTCGCGTAGTCGGCGGGGGTGAGCACCTCGGACTCGTCGATGTAGTCGACGCCGAGCGACTGCAGCACCTGGGCCTCGACGAAGTGGCCGATCCGCGCCTTCGCCATCACCGGGATCGACACCGCTTCGATGATGCCGTCGATCAGGTCCGGGTCGCTCATCCGGGCGACGCCGCCCTGCGCGCGGATGTCCGCGGGGACGCGCTCCAGCGCCATGACGGCGACCGCGCCCGCGTCCTCGGCGATCTTGGCCTGGTCGGCGGTCACGACGTCCATGATGACGCCGCCCTTGAGCATCTCCGCCATGCCGCGCTTCACCTTCGCGGTGCCGGTGACGGTCTGGGGTTCGGCGTTCTGCTGCTGCGACACCTTCGGGCCTTTCTCGGGGGAGCGGAAGCTTTCTTCTCCTCCAGCGTAAGTCGGCGGTGGACCGCTGAGGCAGGCCATTGCGCGGGTATCTCGGAAGGCCACTTCTCGCTCGGAAAGATCCACTGAAGATCGGTCGCTTTTCCGGCGGGAGGCGTTGACCTGGGGCTTCCGGATCGGCCTACCATGGAAGACGGTATCGGCCCGAAGCACAACGGCCGGACCACTTCCAGTGGAGACCACCTTCGAGGTGGCCACTGGCGACGGATTTCAGCAGTCCACTTCGCCTCGGTTCAGGACCGGCCGGCGGAGCGCTCCCCGGGTGGGCGGCGGCCCCGGTGCTGCCCGCCTGACCTGCCCGGTTGCGTTCCGGACGGTCCCCCTAAGCTGGTGCGAACGTCTCACGGGAGGTCGGGTGGCGACAGCTACGGGAGCACGGCCGGCGGTCGGCGTGCTCGCCCTGCAAGGCGCCGTGCGCGAGCACGTCGCGATGCTGGAGAGCGCGGGCGCCCGCGCGGTTCCGGTGCGCCGCCCCGCCGAGCTGTCCGAAATAGACGGCCTGGTGCTGCCCGGCGGGGAGTCCACCACGATGTCGCGGCTGCTCGAGACCTTCGAGCTGCTCGAACCGCTGCGCGAGGCGATCGCGGGCGGCCTGCCCGCCTTCGGCTCGTGCGCCGGGATGATCCTGCTGGCCCGCCAGGTGCTCGACGGGCGCCCGGACCAGCAGCAGCTCGGCGGCCTCGACGTGGTCGTGCGGCGCAACGCGTTCGGCAGGCAGGTCGACTCCTTCGAGGCCGACCTCCCGTTCGCCGGCGTGCCCGGCGGGCCGCTGCACGCGGTGTTCATCCGGGCCCCGTGGGTCGAGAAGGCGGGAGACGGCGTCGAGGTGCTGGCCACCGTGCCCGACCCGGAGGACCCGCCGGACGGGAACCGGGCGGATAGGATCGTCGCCGTCCGGCAGGGGGCGGTGGTGGCCACGGCGTTCCACCCGGAGATCACCCGGGACGAGCGCGTGCACCGGCTGTTCGTCGAGCTCGTGCGGAAAGCCTGAGCAAGGATTGCGGCGGCCGCGCCGGGAGGCCCGCGGCCGCGGGAACAGATGGAGGAAAGATGAGCGGCCACTCCAAGTGGGCCACGACGAAGCACAAGAAGGCGAACCTCGACGCCAAGCGGGGCAAGCTCTTCGCGCGGCTGATCAAGAACATCGAGGTCGCCGCCCGCACCGGGACCGGGGGAGGGGACCCGGACGGCAACCCGACGCTGTACGACGCGATCCAGAAGGCGAAGAAGAACTCCGTCCCGCAGGACAACATCGAGCGCGCGCGCAAGCGCGGCGCCGGCGAGGAAGCGGGCGGCGCCGACTGGCAGAACATCACGTACGAGGGCTACGGCCCGAACGGCGTCGCGGTGCTGATCGAGTGCCTCACCGACAACAAGAACCGCGCCGCGATGGAGGTCCGGACCGCGCTCACGCGCAACAACGGCTCGCTCGCCGACCCGGGCTCGGTCGCCTACATGTTCAACCGCAAGGGCGTCGTGATCATGCCCAAGGCGGACGCGACCGAGGACGACGTCCTCATGGCGGTCCTCGACGCGGGCGCCGAGGAGGTCAACGACCTCGACGAGAGCTTCGAGATCGTCTCCGAGGGCGGCGACCTGGTGCCGGTGCGCAAGGCGCTGCAGGAGGCCGGGTTCGAGTACGAATCGGCCGAGTTGACCTTCCTGCCGTCGGTGAGCGTGCCGCTCGACGTCGACGGCGCGAAGAAGGTCTTCAAGCTGATCGACGCGCTCGAGGACTGCGACGACGTGCAGAATGTGTACGCGAACTTCGATGTGTCCGATGAGGTCATGGCCGCGGTGGACTGATCTCGGCGGTGGGACTGGCAACGTGTACGCGCGGTGCCGGATTCCATGTGTCCGATGAAGTCATGGCCGCGGTGGACTGATCCCGTCGCCCGCGACACGGCCGCGCCCCGGCACTCCGGGGGCGCGGCCGTTTTCGCGTGAATTTCCCTTGGCGCGCAACGGAAACCGCGAGAATCCTTGGGACGGCGGGAAAATGACCGGCGCGGGGACTGGGCTCGGGCGCGCGGGTGGGGCAGAATGTCCGCCGTGACGACCTCCGCCCTCACCGAGCAAGAGCAGAGCCTCATCGCCTGGATCGAAACCCAGGCGAGGGAACGAGGGAACGCGGTCATCGCCGTGCCCGCCGACGACCAGGGCGCGGGCTACTGCTTCACCGCGTGCGCGTGGGCGTTGCACAACGTGCCCGAGGCCGTCGTGATCGGCCTGCCCGACCACATGGCCCCGGTGCTGCTCGACGCGTACGTCGACCGTTCCGCCAACGGCGAGATCTTCGAGGTCGGCAAACGCTACGACGATTTCTTCGACGGCGCGCCGGTGATCTTCGAACGCGTCGCGAAAGGCCACTACCCGGAGTACTTCGGGTCCGCGTTCCTCGTCTACCCGGACGGCGACTTCCCGGCGCTGCAGATGATCGTCGCGACGCCGGAGGGGTACTTCCCGTGGCACGCCGACGCGCCCGAGGGCTTCGCCGAATGGCAGCCGGTGCTCACCGAGAGCGGCGACCCGGAGAGCTGGACTCCCGGCGTCGACGGTCCCTGACCTGCTTGATCAACCCAGCGCGGCCAGGTCGTCGGCGGCGTCCGGAAACCGCGTGGCCAGCGTCGCCGGGTCCGCGAATTCCACGCAGTCGTCGGTATAAGGCGGCATCACCACGGTGCCGAGCAGGCTCCACGCGCCCAGCGGTACCGTCGCCTGCCACGTCCCCGCGGGCACGACCACCTGCGGACGTTCCCCGGCGGCCACGTCGCTGCCCAGCACCGGACGCGTCACCTCGCCGCCGGGGTGCAGCAGGAGCATCCGCGCAGGCGAACCGGCGTGGTGGACGAACACTTCGACGCGGTCGAGGCGGTGCGGCGCGGAGATCTCGGGCGCGGTGAGCAGGTAGTAGATCGCCGACCCCTCGTCCGCGCGCCAGCTCTGCGCGAACCGGCCGCCCTCCACCGGCAGTGGCTCCAGACCCAGGTGCTTGACGTAGTCCTCCGGTCCCGGCATGTCTCCATCGTGCTCGCGGACGGGTGCACCGTCCACGTCAGTCACCGTTTGCGCGTGTCCGTCCGCCGGGCCGCGCGCCGCGACCGTTAGCCTGCACATCGAACGGATGTTCGCGCGGGCGAAGGAGAAACGGTGCGGGTGCTCGGGGTCGACCCCGGTCTGACCAGGTGCGGCCTCGGCGTGGTCGACGGCGGCAAGGGCCGGTCGGTGCGCCCGGTCGCGGTCGGGGTCGTGCGCACGCCCGCCGACCACGATCTCGCGCGGCGGCTGCTCGGCGTCGCCGACGAGGTGGAGCGCTGGCTCGACAAGTACCGGCCCGAAGCGGTGGCCGTCGAGCGGGTGTTCGCGCAGCACAACGTCCGCACCGCGATGGGCACCGCGCAGGCGGGCGGGGTCGTGGCGCTGTCGGCGGCGCGGCGCGGGCTGCCGGTCGTCTTCCACACGCCCAGCGAGGTCAAGGCCGCCGTCACCGGGTCCGGGCGCGCGGACAAAGCGCAGGTCACCACCATGGTGATGCGGCTGCTCGGGCTCGAGGTCAAACCGCATCCGGCGGACGCGGCCGACGCGCTCGCGCTCGCCATCTGCCACCTCTGGCGCGAGCCGATGCGGGTCCGGCTCGCCGAGGCCGAGGCCCGCGCGGCCGAACTGGTCCGCGCCCACAAGGCCCGGCTGGCGGCCGCGGCCAAAGCGGCCGGAACCACCACGAAGCAAAACGAAACAGGAGCACGACGATGATCTCCTCGGTACGCGGCGAAGTGCTGTCCGTCGGGCTCGACCACGTGGTGGTCGAGGTCGGCGGCGTCGGCCTCGCCGTGCAGGCCACCCCGGCGACGCTGGCCACGCTGCGCCGCGGCGAGCAGACGCGGCTGCACACCGCGCTGGTCGTGCGCGAGGACTCGCTGACCCTCTTCGGGTTCGCCGAGGAGGACGCGCGCGAGCTGTTCGGCCTGCTCCAGACGGTGTCCGGGATCGGGCCGCGGCTCGCGCTGGCGACGCTGGCCGTGCTGGAGCCGGACAAGCTGCGCGCTGCGCTCGTCGAAGGCAACATCACCGTGCTCACGCAGGTGCCCGGCATTGGCCGCAAGGGGGCCGAGCGGCTCAGCCTCGAACTGCGGGACAAGGTCACCGCGCTCGGCGGCGCCGCCGACGCCCCGGTCGTCACCGCGCCCGGCGCGCTGCGCGGCGAGGTGGTGGAAGCGCTGGCCGGACTGGGTTTCCCGGCCAAACAAGCCGAGCAGGCGGTGGACCGGGTGCTGTCCGAGGGCGACGGGCACACCACGTCCTCGGTGCTGCGCGCGGCGCTGGCCGCGCTGGGCCGCAAGCGGTAGCCGCCGATGAACCACGAAGTGACCGAGTTCGACACCGGCGGTTACGAGGCGGACGACGAAACGCTGTCCGCGCTCGCCCAGACCGGCGAACGCGACCTGGAGACCTCGCTCCGGCCGCGCAAACTGGACGAGTTCGTCGGCCAGGAACGCGTCCGCGAGCAGCTGGAACTGGTGCTGGAGAGCGCGCGGCGGCGGGACGTGCCGCCGGACCACGTGCTGCTGTCCGGTCCGCCCGGCCTCGGCAAGACGAGCATGGCGATGATCGTCGCCGCCGAACTGGGCGCGGCCATCCGGATCACCTCCGGGCCGGCGCTGGAACGCGCGGGCGACCTGGCGGCGATGCTGTCCAACCTCGCGCCCGGGGACGTGCTGTTCATCGACGAGATCCACCGCATCGCCCGGCCCGCCGAGGAAATGCTGTACCTCGCGATGGAGGACTTCCGGGTCGACGTCGTCGTCGGCAAGGGGCCGGGGGCGACCAGCATCCCGCTGGAGATCGCGCCGTTCACGCTGGTCGGGGCCACCACCCGGTCCGGTTCGCTGACCGGCCCGCTGCGCGACCGGTTCGGTTTCACCGGCCAGATGGAGTTCTACTCCGCGGCCGAACTGGAGCTGGTCGTCCGCCGCGCGGCGAAGATTCTCGGCATCGAGATCGACAGCGACGGCTGCGCCGAGATCGCGGGCCGTTCGCGCGGCACGCCCCGGATCGCCAACCGGCTGCTGCGCCGGGTCCGCGACTACGCCGAGGTGCGCGCCGACGGCAAGGTGACCCTGGAGGTCGCGCAGGCCGCGCTGAAGGTCTACGACGTCGACGAACTGGGCTTGGACCGGCTGGACCGGGCCGTGCTCAGCGCGCTCACGCGCTCGTTCGGCGGGGGACCGGTGGGCATTTCGACGCTCGCGGTCGCTGTCGGCGAGGAAGCCACTACGGTCGAGGAGGTGTGCGAGCCCTACCTGGTCCGGGCCGGTATGCTCGCCCGCACTCCGCGCGGCCGGGTCGCGACCGCGGCCGCGTGGCTGCACCTCGGACTGGTTCCGCCCCCGGAGGCGGTACGGCCCGACGCGGGCGGTCCGACGCTGTTCGACCAGGCCTGACAAGGGCGGACAGCGGCCCGGGTGGTGGCGTTTCCGCCGGTACCTGGCACACTCGAACACAGCACATCCGTCGAAACCGGACGCGGGCAGCCGAGAAAGGCGTCCGTCGAGGAGAGTCATGAACCAGTTACTGCTGCCGTTGCTGCTGCTGCTCGTGGTGGCCGTGCCGCTCGTCATGGGCACCCGCAAGCAGAAGAAGCAGCAGGCGGCTCAGCAGGAGATGCAGAACAGCATTTCCGCTGGCGACCGCGTGATGACCACGTCGGGCATGTACGGCACGGTCGCCGACACCAGCAGCGACACCACGATCGACATCGAGATCGCGCCGGGCGTCGTCACCACCTGGCTGCGGCTCGCGGTGCGCGAGAAGGTCGAGCCGGCCGTCGAGACCGAGGAGAACGACGACTCGGCCGAGACCGAGGTCGCGGGCATCGAGTCGGCCTCGTCGACCGCGGTGTCCTCTTCGGAAGCCCCGGCCCAGGAGTCGATCTCCGCCGAGGAGAGCCAGACCTCCGGTGCGCAGGTGGCGCCCCCGCTGGAGCACGGCAAGAAGTAGCCTCCGCGCTTCACCGGGCAGTGATCCGCCCACAGCCTACGAAAGTCGGTACGGGCGAACGCCGGGCTCACGCAGCACCGAGTACTGTCTCGGTGCTGCGTGCGTGTCCGCCGTCATAGTTCACGCCCAGCCGCGTCCGGGGGACCCCCTTCCGGCTCGCGCACCCGAACCACTTGGGGTCCATCCAGTCCGTGCCAGTTCGAGGAGACCGAAGCACCGTGGCACCATCGGCCGGGCATCTCCGCCCGGGACGCTATCTCGCCTTCTTCGCCCTGATCGTGGTCGTGCTGTACGCCTTGGTGTTCTTCACCGGCAGCGGCAAAGCGACGCCGAAACTCGGCATCGACCTCCAGGGCGGCACCCGGGTCACGCTCACCGCGCGCACGCCCGACGGCGGCCAGCCCACCCGCGATTCGCTGAACCAGGCGCGCCAGATCATCGAGACCCGGGTCAACGGGATCGGCGTCGGCGGCACCGAGGTGGTGCTCGACGGCAACAACATCGTGATCACCGTGCCGGGCGAGCAGGGCGACGAGGCGAAGAACCTGGGCCGGACCGCCAAACTCGGGATCCGCGAGGTGATCACCTCGGTCCCGAACACCCCGGCCGCGCCGCCCTCGGCTCCCGCCTCCGGCGCCCCGAGCGCCCCGGCGACCGCGCCGAGCAAGCCGGCGGGCGGCGGGGGAGCGGAAGGCGCCCCCGCGCAGCAGCCGCCGGGTTCGACCCCGTCGACCCCCGGCGCGAGCAACGGCCAGGACGCGGGCAAGAACCCGATCGAGGCGGCCCGCGCCGTGCGCCAGGCTCCCGCGCTGATGCCGAAGGACCCGAAGAACCAGCAGGAGGCCGCCGCCGCGCAGGCCGCGCAGCAGAAGGCGCTCGCCGCCCTCACCTGCGCGCCCAACGCCGCCGACCCGCTGGAGGGCAACGACCTTCCCGGCCAGCCGCTGGTCACGTGCGGCGACAAGGACGCCACCAAGTACGTGCTCGGCCCGGAGTTCATCCCCGGCACCGAGATCTCCAGCGCGAACTCCGGCTACGACCAGCAGCGCGGCCAGTGGATCGTCGACCTGAGCTTCAAGGGCGCGGGCGGCAAGACCTGGGGCGACTTCACGTCGGCCAACATCGGCAAGCAGGCGGCGTTCGTGCTCGACACGGACGTGGTGTCCGCGCCGACCGTGCAGAACGCCATCCTCGGCGGCAACACGCAGATCACCGGCAAGTTCACCCAGACCGACGCGAAGAACCTGGCGGACATCCTCAAGTACGGTTCGCTGCCGCTGTCGTTCGACTCGTCGGACGCCACCACGGTGTCCGCGACGCTGGGCTACGCCTCGCTGCAGGCAGGCCTGATCGCCGGCGCGATCGGTCTCGCGGTCGTGTTCGTCTACTGCCTGTTCTACTACCGGCTCCTCGGCATCCTCACGATCTGGTCGCTGGTGCTGTCCGGGCTGCTCGTGTACGCGGTGCTGGTGCTGCTCGGGCGGTGGATCGGGTACACGCTCGACCTCGCGGGCGTCGCCGGCCTGATCATCGCGATCGGCATCACGGCGGACTCGTTCGTCATTTACTTCGAACGGCTGAAAGACGAGATCCGGGAGGGCCGGACCTTCCGGTCCGCGGTGCCGCGCGGCTGGGCACGGGCGCGGCGCACGATTCTGGCCTCGGACGCGGTCAGCTTCCTCGCCGCCGCGATCCTGTACATCATCGCCGTCGGCGACGTGCAGGGCTTCGCGTTCACCCTCGGCATGTCGACGGTGCTCGACCTGGTGGTCGTCTACCTGGTCACGCATCCGCTCGTGGCGATGGTGTCGACCTCGAAGTCGAAGTTCCTGTCCAACCCCCGGAATCTCGGCCTCGGCGCCGTCCAGAAGCTCGGCGCGCAGCGCAAGTCCACGCGCCCCGCTCCCGGCCGCCGCGCGAACGTGAAGGAGGCCTGACGTGAGCGACGAAACCGCAGGCGTCACCTCGGAAGACCAGGACGGCCCGGACAGCGGGGCCACCGCGGCCAAGCCCGGCAAGAAGGAAAGCTTCTTCCACCGGCTCTACGTCGGCACCGGCGCGGTCGACATCGTCGGCTCGCGCAAGCGCTGGTACATGTTCTTCGCGCTGCTGCTCCTGGTGTGCATCGGCTCGATGATCTTCCGCGGCTTCAACGTGGGCATCGAGTTCGAGGGCGGCACGCAGATCCAGCTGCCCGCGCACGGTTCGCACGGCCAGATCACCCAGGACCAGGTGATCAAGTCGTTCAACACCGCGCTGGGCGAGGCCCCGGCCGAGACCCAGACGGTCGGCACCGGCAACGCGGCGACCATCCAGACCCGCTCCGAGACCCTCACCGCCGACCAGGTGGCGAAGGTCAAGAAGCAGATCTTCGAAGACCTGGGCCCGATCGGCACCAACGGCAAGTCGAGCGAGCAGGCCATCAGCGACAGCGCGGTGAGCGCTTCGTGGGGCAACGAGATCTCGCGCCAGGCCCTGATCGCGCTCGGCGTGTTCCTGGTCGCCGTCGTGATCTTCCTGGCGATCTACTTCGACACCCGGATGGCGTTCGCGGCGCTCATCTCGCTGCTGCACGACATCGTGGTCACCGCGGGCGTGTATTCGCTCGTGGGCTTCGAGGTCACGCCCGCGACAGTGATCGGTTTGCTGACGATTCTCGGCTTCTCGCTGTACGACACCGTGGTGGTGTTCGACAAGGTCCGGGAAAACACCCGGGGCTTGCTCGGCCTTTCCCGGCGCACGTACGCCGAAGCGGCGAACCTGGCGCTGAACCAGACCCTGATGCGATCGTTCAACACGGCGTTCATCGCCCTGCTGCCGATCCTGGGCCTGCTGATCGTCGGCTACATCCTGCTCGGCTCGGGCACGCTGCAGGACCTGGCGCTGGTGCAGCTCACCGGTACCCTTGTCGGCGTCCTGTCGTCGGTCGCACTGGCGACGCCGCTGCTGGTCGACTTCAAGATGCGCGACCCGCAGTACCGCCAGCAGGCTGACCGGGTCGCCGCCCGTCGGGCGAAGGCCGCGAAGCGGGAAGCAGCGGACGACGACTTCGACGCAGGAGACGAGGACCAGCTGGCCGCCGAACTCCGCAAGGAAAAGGCCATGGCCGCAGCCGCTGGCGTCCCCGCACGGCACCCGAAGCAGCGTCCGTCGGGGAAGAAGAAGCGCTGAGCATGAAGCTCGACGAGGCACTGGACCTGATCGCCGAAGTCCCGGACTTCCCGGAACCAGGCGTCCTGTTCCGCGATCTCAGCCCGCTGTTCGCCGACGGCCCCGGCTTCGCCGCGGTCGCCGACGCACTGGCGGAAACCCTCGACCCGGCGG
The DNA here is from genome assembly GCF_042647905.1 of Amycolatopsis halotolerans. Lineage (NCBI taxonomy): Bacteria > Bacillati > Actinomycetota > Actinomycetes > Pseudonocardiales > Pseudonocardiaceae > Amycolatopsis > Amycolatopsis halotolerans. Next base: position 392,743 of record NZ_JBHRWI010000015.1, on the reverse strand, counting down.
CCGAAGCGGTCGCCGGGGTCGAGGCCCGCGGCTTCCTCCTCGCGGCGGCAGTCGGCTACTCCCGCGGCATGGGCGTGGTGCTGGTCCGGAAGCCGGGCAAACTCCCTTCCGTCGCCGGACGGGTCGACTACTCCTTGGAATACGGCACCGCGAGCGTCGAACTGCCCGCGAACGTAGTCAAACCAGGCCAACGCATCGCCATCATGGACGACGTCCTGGCCACCGGCGGCACAGTGGCAGCGACCGCGAAACTCCTGGAAGACGCAGGCGCAACGGTCACCGGAGTATCGGTCGTCCTGGAACTAGCCGCCCTCAACGGCCGCACCGCCCTGGACGGCCGCACCGTGCACACACTCCGCACAGTCTGACTCTCCGCACACACGGTCCTTCACAGCTTTCGGGCCAGGCGGCTGGGCCGAAGTCCGTGAGGGGAACCCTCACGGACTCAGAGTCCCTCAGGGTTCCCCTCACGGACGGCCCCGCAGCCGAGGCACCCACCGAGCCGGGCAGCCAGCCCATCCCGCCGCCGGTGCACCCAGCCGTCGAGGCACCCAGCCCTGCCCCAACCCCGATACGAAGCCTTCCCTGCGGTTCGGGGGTGCTTGTCAAGGCATCTTTCCCGCCTTGACAAGCACCCCCGAACCGTCAGCACAATCAAACTTCGGGGTGGTGGCCCGCCCGGCCGCAATGTCGCCGCCAGGCGACGAGCCGGCCAGTACGCAGCGCAACGGCACGTCACCAAACCCGCCAAAAGACCAACCAGTTACCCTGAAGGTTCGAGGCCGCACGAAGCAGCTGGAGGTGCGGGTGAGCCAAGAGCTCGACGCCAACGTCCCCGCCAAGGGCGGTGCCACCCCCTCCAAAGGCGGCACCACCCCCGCGAAGACCGGTGCCAAAACCGGAGCCACCGCCGCAGACCCCGGGCCCCGGCCCAACGGGGCCGCGCCCAATCCCTCCGCGACCCGCCGCGTCCGCGCCCGCCTGGCGCGCCGGATCACCGCCCAGCGCGCCGCCCCGGTCAAACAGGTCCTCGAACCCCTGGCCGTCATCCACCGCGAACTGCACCCGAACTCCGACCTCGGCCAGCTGCAACGCGCCTACGACGTCGCCGAGGAACTGCACCGCGAGCAGCGGCGCAAGTCCGGCGACCCGTACATCACGCATCCCCTCGCCGTCGCGACGATCCTGGCCGAACTCGGCATGGACACCACTACGCTCGTCGCGGCGCTGCTGCACGACACGGTGGAGGACACCGGCTACTCCCTGGAGCAACTGAAGGCCGATTTCGGCGACAAAGTCGGCGAACTGGTCGACGGCGTCACGAAACTGGACAAGGTCAAGCTCGGCACCTCGGCCGAAGCGGAGACCATCCGCAAAATGGTGATCGCGATGGCGAAGGACCCGCGCGTCCTGGTCATCAAGCTCGCCGACCGGCTGCACAACATGCGCACGATGCGCTTCCTGCCGCCGGAGAAGCAGGCCCGCAAGGCGCGCGAGACGCTCGAGGTGCTCGCCCCGCTGGCGCACCGGCTCGGCATGGCCACGGTGAAGTGGGAGCTGGAAGACCTCGCGTTCGCGATCCTGCAGCCGAAGAAGTACGACGAGATCGTCCGGCTGGTCGCCGACCGCGCGCCTTCGCGCGACACCTACCTGCGCAAGGTGATCGCGGACCTGACGAACAACCTGGTGTCGTCGCGGATCACCGCGAAGGTCGAGGGACGGCCGAAGCACTACTACTCGATCCACCAGAAGATGATCGTCCGCGGCCGGGACCTGGACGACATCCACGACCTGGTCGGCGTGCGGATCCTGGTCGAGGACGTGCGCGACTGCTACGCCGCGATGGGCGTGGTCCACGCGCTGTGGCAGCCGGTCCCCGGGCGGTTCAAGGACTACATCGCGCAGCCGCGGTTCGGCGTGTACCAGTCGCTGCACACGACCGTGATCGGGCCGGACGGCAAGCCGCTCGAGGTGCAGATCCGCACCTACGACATGCACCGCACCGCCGAGTACGGCATCGCCGCGCACTGGCGGTACAAGGAAACCAAGGGCACGCACGCCGCCAACAACGCGATGGAGCTGGACGAGATCGCGTGGATGCGGCAGCTGCTCGACTGGCAGCGCGAGGCCGCGGACCCGGGCGACTTCCTCGAATCGCTGCGCTACGAACTGGCCGCGCGCGAGATCTTCGTGTTCACGCCGAAGGGCGACGTGATCACGCTGCCCGCGGATTCGACGCCGGTGGACTTCGCGTACGCGGTGCACACCGAGGTCGGCCACCGCTGCATCGGCGCGCGCGTGAACGGGCGGCTGGTCGCGCTCGAGCGGAAGCTCGAGAACGGCGAGGTCGTCGAGATCTTCACGTCCAAGGCGGAAAGCGCCGGGCCGAGCCGCGACTGGCTGCAGTTCGCCGGTTCGCCCAAGGCGCGCGCGAAAATCCGGCAGTGGTTCGCGAAGGAACGCCGCGACGAGGCGATCGACGCGGGCAAGGAAGCGATCACCAAGGAGATCCGCAAGGTCGGGCTGCCGATCCAGCGGCTCGTCTCGGCGGAATCGATGGGCTCGGTCGCGACCGAACTGCGGCATGGCGACATTTCGTCGCTGTACGCGGCCGTCGGCGAGGGCCACACCAGCGCGAAGCACGTGGTGCAGCGGCTGGTCGCGCTCCTCGGCGGGGTCGAGGAGGCCGAGGAGGAGCTGGCCGAACGGGCCACGCCGTCCACGGTCACGCGCCGCCGCGGCTCGAACGACGTCGGCGTGATCGTCAAGGGCGCCAGCGACGTCTGGGCGAAGCTGGCGCGCTGCTGCACTCCGGTGCCGGGCGACGAGATCCTCGGCTTCGTGACGCGCGGCGGCGGCGTGAGCGTGCACCGGACGGACTGCACGAACGCCGAGGATCTGCGGACCCAGCCGGAGCGGCTGGTCGAGGTCGAGTGGGCGCCGTCGTCGTCCTCGGTGTTCCTGGTGGCCATCCAGGTCGAGGCGCTCGACCGGCACCGGCTGCTCTCGGACGTCACGAAGGTGCTGGCGGACGAGAAGGTGAACATCCTGTCGGCCTCGGTGACGACGTCGCGGGACCGGGTGGCGGTGAGCCGGTTCTCGTTCGAGATGGGCGACCCGAAGCACCTCGGGCACGTGCTCAAGGTCGTTCGCGGCGTCGAGGGCGTGTACGACGTGTACCGAGTGACCTCGGCCAGCTGATCCGGCGGGTGCGCCCGTCCACGAGCGCACCCGCCGTTCGCTGTCGTCAGTTTCGGTGCTTGCCGGGTGCCGAGCTGCCGGTGTACTCGCTGAGGCCGGAGACCAGTTCGGCGACGTCCGGCACGTTCTCGAACCGGCGGCGGTGGACGTCGGCGATCTTCTCGCCGATCTCCGGGTCCGGGTCGTCGGTGATGTCGCAGGACACGAACTTGTCGACCAGCGGCAGCCCGATCCGGTCCATGGCGAGATGCGCCGGGTGGTTCATGTACGCCTCGTAGGCCTCGATGTCCTCGAGCACGGTGACGGCGCCGTAGTCGAATTCCCCGCCGAATTCGGGGCCGACGACGCGCGCCGTGATCGAGGGGATGGCCGTGATGTGCTCGCCCATGCGCGCGAGACCGGCTGCTTTGTCCGCCTCGGAGACGTCAGGCTTGAGAGTGAACCGGATGCAGTGCCAGATCATCGGGATTCCTTTCCAGCGGCCGCGGACGCGACCGTGCGGTCGGGGGACAAAGTTCAGCTCTGGTGCGCGGTGTCCGAGGCTCGCGGTGACCGGGCGGCGAGCAGGAACGAGAGGGCGAGTGCGAGGAGGACGAGCACGGCTTCGCCGAGGAACGCGGTGGTGAACGAGACGTCCCCGTGCGTGCCCGCGGCACCGATGGCGATCCCGGCGAGGGCGGCGAGCCCGACCGCGCCGCCCAGCTGCTGTGCGGCGTTGATCAGCCCGCTGAGCAGGCCTGATTCACCGTTCGCGCTGTCGCGTACGCCGGTCGCCGTGGCGTTGACGAGGCCGAGCCCGAGTCCGGTGCCGATCACCACGAACGCGCCCAGCAGGCTCGCCGAGAAACCGGCGGTCGTCGTGTCCAGCGCCAGCCACAGGAACCCGGCCAGCAGCACCGCGAGGCCGATCGCCAGCGCGCGGGCCTGACCGGCGCGCTTGGCCAGCAGCGGCGCGGCGACACTGCCGGCGATGATCATGACCGCGATGGGGAGCTGGCTCATCCCGGCCGAGAGCGGGCTCATTCCGAGCACGTCCTGCTGGTACTGGGGAAGGAAGAAGAACAGGCTCGTCAGCGTGCCGCCGACCAGCACCATCACGGCGTTCGCGATGACCACCGGCTTCCTGCGGAACACGCCGGGCGGAACCAGCGGATGCGGGGAACGCCGCTCCACGAACACGAACGCCGCCAGGGAAGCGAGCCCGGCCGCGAGACCGGTCAGGGCGCCGGGCGACCCGAATCCGGCGTCGGAAGCGGAGACCATGCCCAGCGCGAGACCGGAGACCCCGACGGTGATGGTGACGGCGCCGAGTGCGTCGAACCGGCCGGGCCGGCCGGGGATCGCGGGCACCGTGCGCCACACGACGAGCGCTCCGGCGGCGCCGAACGGCACCGGGACGAGGAACACCGACTGCCAGCCCAGCAACTCGGTCAGCACGCCGCCGGAGAAGACGCCGACGAGACTGCCCGCGCCCGCGACCGCGCCCCAGATGCCCAGCGCGCGGGTGCGTTCGGCGGGGGACGAGTAGAGGGCGAGTACGATCGAGAGCGCGGCCGGCATCACCGCGGCGGCTCCGGCTCCCTGGCCGATCCGGCCGACGATCAGCATCGTGCTGTCGGCGGCCAGCGCGCAGCAGGCGGATGCCGCGAGGTAGCCGGCCATTCCGGCCAGGAACACCTTCCGGCTTCCGAGCACGTCGGCGACCCGGCCGCCGAGCAGCAGCAGGCCGGCGAACGTCACCAGGTAGCTGTCCACCACCACCGTGAGTTCGGCGGCGGTGAGGCCGAGTCCGGCGCGGATCGTGGACCCGGCGAGGTTCACCATGGCGCTGTCGAGGATGACCAGGAACATGGCGGTCGCCACGCCTGCCATCGCCGCTCCGCGCGGCGTTCGCGGTCGGGCACGAGCTGTCGTGGGTGCGGTTTCGTCGCTCATCGTCTCGTCTTTCTGCGTGGGTGTCGGGAGTTGTCGTTCCGCGTCGCGGATGTGTTGACGATGTCGTGGACCGGGTTCCGCTCGCGTCGGTGACAATCGCCTAGTCGCGCCCGCGCGCGACGAGGGGTTCCGGCCTGGACTGTCCACTTCGGACACCGTGATCCGGCCCACAGCGGGAGCGCGGCGAGGGCGCATTAGGGTGCTGGCATGACGGACGGACTCGAGTTCACCCGCGAAGGCGCCGTGGCCCGGCTGACGTTCTCCCGCCCGGAGAAGATGAACGCGATCACCCACGGCATGTGGGCGGCGATCGCGGGCGTGGCGGCCGAGGTCGAGGCCGATCCCGAGCTGAAGGTGCTCGTGCTGACCGGGGCCGGCCGGCATTTCTCCGCGGGTGCGGACATTGGCGAGTTCCGCGAGCTGCGTTCGACCGCGGACGCCGCCGCGAAGTACGACGAGGCCGTGGACAGCGCGGTGGCGGCGCTGACCGCGATGCGCAAGCCGACCGTCGCGATGGTCCAGGGCAACTGCATCGGCGGCGGCTGCCAGATCTCGGTCGCCTGCGATTTCCGCTTCGCCGCGGACGACGCGCGCTTCGGCATCACCCCAGCCAAGCTCGGCATCGTCTACCACTTCGCCTCGACACGGCAGCTGGTTTCCCTGGTCGGCCCGGCGAACGCCAAGTACTTCCTGCTGTCCGGCGAACTCGTCGACGCGACCAGGGCCCGCGAGATCGGGCTGGTCAACGACGTGTTCCCGGCCGCGGACCTGGAAGCCGCGACGGCGCGGTTCACCGAGACGCTGTGCGGGCGTTCGCAGGCGTCGATCCGCGGGATGAACCGGATCATCGAGAAGATCGCGGCGGGCCAGGAGAAGACCGACGACGAGGTCGAGGAGATCCGGCTCGCGGCGCTGCACGGGGAGGACTACGCGGAGGGCGTGGACGCCTTCCTGAACCGGCGCGCGCCGAAGTTCACCTACCGCTGACCTGCGCGACAAAGCAATTGACGGCTCGGTGAGACTGGGGCCTGTGGCTCTGACACTTCACCAGCGCAGCCGGAATCCGGAGCTCTTCCGGACGGTCGACCACGCCGATTTCGACCGCTCGTGGCCGGTTTTCCTGCAGCACAACCCGACCGGGCACCTGTACTACGGCGAACTCGACACCGTCGCCGACTACGTGCTGCTCGCGACCGACGGAGCCGAGCCGGTCGCCAAGGCCTACTCCACGCCCTTCGCCTTCGGCGGCCCCGGCCGCGAGGAACTGCCCGACGGTGGGTGGGACCAGGTGATCCGGTGGCAGCACGCCGACCGGCTCGCTGGCCGCGCGCGCAACGCGGCGACTGCCTTGGAGATCGTCGTCCGTAAGGAACGGCAGGGCACTGGGCTTGCTTCAGTGATGGTGAATGCTCTGCGGGACAACGCTTTTCGCCTCGGGCATGACGTGCTCTACGCGCCGGTGCGGCCGTCGCAGAAAGCGGACGAACCCGAGACTCCGATGAGCGAGTACGCCTTCCGGGTGCGCGACGACGGCCTGCCCTATGACGCGTGGCTGCGGGTGCACGTGCGCGCCGGTGGGCGGATCCTGAAGGTCTGCCCGGTGTCGATGACGATTCCCGGAACGCTCGCGCAGTGGCGAGAGTGGACTGGGCTGCCGTTCGACACCGACGGGCCGGTGGCCGTGGAAGGTGCGCTGAGTCCGGTGCTGGTGTCTTTGGCGCAGGATTCCGCCGTGTATGTCGAGCCGAATGTGTGGGTGGAGCACCGGCGGCCCTGAGCGCTGCGTTAGATCTCGTCCCATGGTGCGGCTTCGTAAGCCGCCGTCAGCAGTTCGGTCGCGGTGGGGGAGGTGCGCAGCGGTACGTCGTCGACGGAGGCGACTGGACGGCCGATGGTGGCGGAGTTGGTCACGAACATCGCGTCGAATTCCGGGAACTCGGCCGGGTACACCGGCCGCGTCTCCTGCGGCACCCCGGCCGCGCGCAGCTGTTCCTCGAGCACCAGATACGTGATCCCCGGCAGCACGGGAGCCTCCGGCCACACGATCGTGCCGTCGCGCAGGAAGCCGACGTTCCAGATCGTCGCCTCGCTGATCCGGCCGTCGGCGGCGAGGAACACGGCGTCGTCGTACCCGGCTAGGGCGGCGGCGCGGGAATGCTGCGTGAGACCGAAGCCGCCGAGGTGCTTCACGTGCGGCAGATCCCGTTGGTACGCAACGGATCGCAGCCGCATCGGGGTGGCGACGTGGGAGCTCGGCGGTGCGGTGCGCACCAGGATCTCGGGCGTCATCGCGGCGTCGTGCGGCGAGGAGCGCGAGAAAATGATCACTCGCACCGACAACGCGCCCTGGCCGGCGACGAGCCGCCGGACGTAAGAGCGGACCAGGTCAGTGTCCAGTTCGCTGCCGAACAGTTCCCGGGTGTTCGCCGCGAGCCGGTCGAGGTGGTAGCGGAGGCCGCGCACGCGCCCGTCGCGGACCTGCATCGCGGTGAAGTGGCCGTAGCTGGTCGCCGCGGCGGCGAGATCGGCGGTGCCGGGAGTGGCGCCGCCGATCTCGACTCGCACGGTCAACTCAGGAAACCGTGACCGCGGTGAACTTCACCGGCTGCTTGGGCTCGCCGGTCGAACCGTCCTGGCCGATCGCGCCGATGCCGTTCTTGGCGATCTTGTCGAGCACCTTCAGGCCCTCGTCGGAGATGCTGCCGAAGATCGTGTACTGCGGCTGCAGCGGCGCGTTGCCGTAGACCATGAAGAACTGGCTGCCGCCGCTGTTCGGCTGGCCGGTGTTGGCCATCGCGAGGATGCCGCGGCCGTACTTGGACGTGTCGACGACCTCGTCCGGCACGGTGAAGCCCGGGCCGCCGCGGCCGTCCTTCAGCACGTCGCCCTTCGCGTCCGGGTCGCCGCACTGCAGCATCTGCAGGTCGGTGACGCCGAGGCGGTGGCAGATCGTGTCGGTGAAGAAGCCCTGCTTCGCGAGGCTCTCGAAGGCCTGCACGGTGCACGGCGCGAGCGCGCGGTCCAGCGTCATCGGGATGTCGCCCTGGGTGGACTTCATCGTGATGTTCACGGTCCCGCTCGACGATACGTTCTTGCCGTCCGGCGTGGTCGGCTTCTTCGTCGACGGCGGCTTGCCGCTCGCGTCGGCCGGGTACGAGCACGTCGTCGGGTTCGGCAGCGCCTTCGGGCGCTTGGGGAGCGCGGTGCGCTCGGTGGGGATGTTCGTGACGCTCGGGACCGGCGGCGCGGAGCTCGACGGCGGCGGCGTGGCGGCCTGCTGGTCGCCGCTGCCCCCGCTGTTCACGATCCACACCACGAGACCGGCGACGATGAGGACCACACCGCCGACCACTCCAGCGCCCACGATCTTGCGTCGCTTCGCCTGTTCCGCCCGGCGCACGAGCTGCCGCTCGAGTTTGCGCTTAGCGGCTTCTCGGCGCTGCTGGTTGGTCGCCACCCGCCCTCCAGTTTCCGCTCGAAGTCACACGTCTGAGGTAGCGGCAGTGTATGGGCACAGCCTGTTAGGACTCCGTACAGGGGCGGCTAGTCTTCACCGGGTCGTGATCAAGGCCGCTTCCTGGGAGGAGGGTTCGGTGCTCGTCGCCGGGTTCGCCGCGGGTCCGCTGCGCTCGAATTGCTATCTGCTGGCCCCTGCCGCCGACGGTCCGTGCGTCGTCGTCGACCCGGGCGAGGGGGCTGCCGAACCGCTGGCCGAGGCGCTGGCGGAGCATCGTCTGACGCCGGTCGCGCTGCTCGCCACGCACGGCCATCCGGACCACGTGGGTGCTGCCGCGGAGCTGTCGCGGGCGCACGGTGTGCCGCTGCGGATGCATCCGGGGGACGCTGAGTGGTACGACGGGGCGTTCGAACCGCTCACCGGGAACTGCGTCGAGGCGGCGGGGCTGGCTGTGCGGGTGCTTCCGCTGCCCGGGCACACACCGGGGTCGGTGGCGTTCGCGGTTGAGACGGGTGAGGGTGGCAGGCTGGTGTTCACGGGGGACACGCTTTTCGCCGGATCGGTCGGGCGTACCGGCGGTTCCGGTGCCGACCTGGAGAGTTCGTTGCGTACATTGCTCACGCTCGCTGACGAGACCGTCGTGTTGCCTGGTCACGGGCCGGCTACGACCATGGGGCGCGAGCGCGCCGGGAACCCGTTCGTGCCGGGGGGTGCGCGGTGACTGACAAGCCGGTGGAGCGGCTGCCGTTGTTCGCTGATGAGCCGAAGCTTCGGCGGCGGCGGGCGTGGTCGGGGATTTTTGGCGTGGTGGTTCTCGCCGCTGCGTTCGGCGGGATCGTGGGGTTGATCGCCGGGCAGGTGCCGGGGCTGATTGTGGCGGCTGTGGTGGCGTTGCCGTTGGTTTACGTGGTGGTTTATGCGGCTCGGCGGCGGATTTGGCTGGAGGAGACGGAGCTCGTCGTGCGGACCTGGGGGGTTCGGCGGGTGGACTTGCTTGAGGCGCCGCGGCTGGACGTGGTGATCAGTGATGTTCGGGGGAATCGGACTGTTGCGTTGCTGGTGAATGCCGGGCAGCGGCGGCGGGCGGTGAAGCTTGATTTGGCGGTGTTTTCCGGGACTGGGGGGCGGGAGTTGGGGGCGCTTCAGTTGCGGCGGCTGGCGGATGCCTTGCTGAACAACACTGAGGCCAACGGGTTGGTGTTTTCGGAGTTGTTGGTCGCGGAGTTGCGGGCTGAGGCTCGGGGGGACGCGGTGGCGGAGAGGCCGTTGTATCGGTTGGCTTCCGCCGCGCCTGGGGGGAAGTATTTGCAGAGGTTTCCTATGGAGGCTGTTAGTCGGTTCGTCGCCACGTTGGGGTGAGTTGGGGGATTGGGTCGCCGGCTGTGTTTTTGGCGTCGGCTTCGCCGCCGCGGGCGGGATCGCCTTTGAGTCGGCGTCTGAGGAGCGGTGTGATCGCCTGGGGGCGATCACACCGCTCCTCAGACGCCGACGCGATCCCGCGTTGTGGTCGGGTTTAGGGAAGTGCGTGAGGCTGGGTTAGTCAGCGCCTGTGCGGGTGTGTTCGTCTAGGGCGGTTAGTCGGGCGCGGATTTGGTCTAGGTGGTCGGTTAGTTCTGGGAGTTCTTCGGCCACGTAGGTGAGCAGGCGTTCTAGGTGGCGCAGGGTGGTGCGGGCCTCGTCTACGGCGGTGGCGATTTTCGGGATGGTTTCGGCTGCCTCTAGCACTGATGCGAACAGGCGGCGGATCAGGTGCACGGTGACTCGGGGTCCGGCCAGGACGGCTGAGAACACAGGCCCCTCCTACGGGGGGTACGGGCGTCGCGGGTCTTCGTACCTCATTCGCGGGGAGAGTGTCCGGGCGGGGGCCGCGGGGTGTTACTGGTGTGACTCTGCGGGTTTGGTGGTGCTGATGAGGTGGTCGATGGGTTCGCGGGAGGCGATCAGGGCGGCCAGGACCGTGGTTACTGGGACTGCTGCGACGATGCCTACTGAGCCTGCCAGGGTGCGGATGATTTCCGCGGCGATGTCTTCGCTGCCCAGGAGCGCTCCTAGGCCTACGCCGGAGATAGCGGAGTAGAGCATTACGGGGAGTGCGGCGCCTGCGTAGGCCATGACCAGGGTGTTTACCGCGGAGCCTACGTGGTCTCGGCCGATTCGCAGGCCTGAGCTGTACAGGTCTCGCCAGCCTAGGGACGGGTTCGCTCTGCGCAGTTCCCATACTGCGCTGGTTTGGGTGATCGTTACGTCGTCTAGGACGCCTAGTGCGCCGATCACGATGCCTGCCAGCAGCAGGCCTCTGGCGTCGATGCCGTGGCCTAGGGAGGCGATCAGGGTGGTGGTGCTGTCGTCCAGGCCGGTCAGGGAGGCGGCGGCGGAGAAGATCGCCGACAGGATTCCGATCAGGGCGAGGCTGACCAGGGTGCCCAGGACGGCGACTGAGGTTCTCGCGGACAGGCCGTGCGTCAGGTACAGGGCGATGAACATGATCGCGCCTGCTCCGGCGATCGCTACCAGCAGCGGGTTTTCTCCGGAGAGGATTGCTGGCAGCACGAAGAGGACGATCACTACGAAACTCAGGACCAGGGCGACTAGCGCGGCTAAACCTTGCCAGCGGCCCAGTACGAGTACGGCGACTGCGAACAGGGCGGCGAGCAGCACCAGGGGGGTGCCGCGTTGGAAGTCGACGAGGGTGAACGACTGCGGGTCTAGCGGGTTGCCGCCGTTGTAGGCGAGGACGACTTTGTCGCCCGCGGTGAAGCGTGGCGTGCTTGGTTCGATCGGGACGGTCAGTCGTACCGGTTTTCCGGCTGCTGGGCCGTCGGACATTTGCAGGTCGACGGTGAGGCACGGTTTCGCGTTCGGGTCCGGTTGCGAGCCGACCTGCACTTGGCCGGGTTGCAGGCACGGGCCGGAGGTTGCGGTCGTGATCGCTGCCTGGACGGGGGTGCCTTGCTGTACGGCGCTTTTCGGCAGGGAGCTGCCCCACGGGTACAGGATGATCATGCCCACGACGGTCGCCAAGGCCAGCGGGGCCAGGAGCCAGATCAGGAGTTTGCGGACTCGCTGGGACGCGGGGGCGGCCGGGCCGTGGCCGTGTCCATGACCGTGGCCGTGTCCGGTTGGCTGCGGGGTTTTCTTGGCGGAGGCGGGTTGGGGAGTGTCCTTTTCGGACTGTGGGGGGCGGGCCGGGGGACGGCGGCGGGTGCCGGGCGGCGGGGTGTCGCCGGGGCGGCGGGGGAGGCGCAGTTCGCCCGATTGCGAGCCGCCGCGGAGTTCGCCGGATTCGGAGCCTCGGGAATCCGCGGGGCGCGGGACGCGGGGTGCGCCGGGCTGGGGAGGCCGTGGCGCGGCGGCGCGCGGGCGTCGGGGTTCGTCAGGGCGTTCGGGGCGGCGTCCCGGGTCGCCGGTGCGCCCGGGAGCGCGGTCGGCCGGTCGGCCGGGTTCGCCGGTGCGGCCGGGTTCGGCGCGGCGCGGGCGGCGCGGAGCATCCGGACGGGCGCGGGGAGGGGTGGCTGGCGGTGGCACGGCGGGGGACGCGGGTTCGCCCGGCACTCGCGGGAGCGGGCCGGTGTCGTCGGGGTCCTGATCGGGGTAGTCGTGCGGTGCCACGGCGGACATCCTGCCCTCCCGGCTCGCGGCTCACCCGTACCGGGTGGGGGGAGGAGGCGGGCGTATCCGGCGTTTCGTTCAGGCGTGTGCGGAACGGAGGTGCACGCGCCGATATGCCGAGGGCGGCGTGTCGAAATGGTCCAGAAACGCTTGCCGGAGGGTCTCCGTGGAGCCGAAACCGCAGCGTCGCGCGATCGCGGCGAGCGGGAGGTCGGTGCCGGACAGCAGGCGGGCGGCGTGTTCCGCGCGCACCGTCCGGACGTATTTGCCCGGCGTGGTGCCGAGATGGGCGTCGAACAGCCGGGTCAGCTGGCGGGTGCTGATGCCGGCCTGGTTCGCCAGCGCGGGGGCGCCGAGGTCGTCGGCGAGATGCTCGGCGACGTACGCGGTGAGGTCGCGGACCTGCCGGTGTTCCGGCGGCGGACCGGCGAGGAACATGCTCACCTGCGCCTGGTTTCCCGGCCGCTGCAAGTAGGTGACCAGCGACCGGGCCGCCTCGCGGGCGAGCGTCGGGCCGTGGTCCTCCTCGACGAAGGCGAGGGTGAGGTCGAGCCCGCTGGTGACGCCGGCGGAGGTGTAGACGTCGCCGTGCCGCACGAAAAGCGGCACCGGATCGACGGTCACCGACGGGTATTGCTCGGCGAGCCGCGACGCGTGCGACCAGTGCGTGGTCGCGCGACGGCCGCTCAGCAGCCCGGCGGCGGCCAGCACGGTCGCCCCGGTGCAGACCGACGCCGTCCGCCTGCTCTCCTGCGACAGCCGCCGTACGTGCGCGAGCAGCCGTTCGTCCTTGGCCGCGGCGTAGTGGCCGAGCCCGCCCGCGACGACGAACGTGTCGAGCGGGCCGCGGACCTGGTCGATCCGGACGTGCGGGGCGAGCGTGAGCCCGGACTGGCAGGCGAAGGGGAGCCCGTCGACGCTGGCGAGCCGGACCTCGTACGGCCGGGCCGCGCCGAGCCGGGTGGCGGCGTCGAAAACGTCGGACACGCAGGCGATGTCGAGCAGTTCGGCGTCGGGGTACCCGAGGATCACGACCTGCCGGGGGGTACTCGGCATGGCCGCACGGTAGCAGCTCGCCCGGCCGGATCAACCGGGTTCGCAGGATTTCGGACACGCGTGTCCCGGCCGGGCCGCGGGGGCGGGAGCCTGGCGGCATGACTCAGAAGACGTTCGCGTTCGTCGTGTACCCCGGCCTGACGCCGCTCGACCTGGTGGGACCGCTGCAGGTGATCAACAGCCACGCGGCGGCGGACCCCTCGGTCCGGGTGGCGGTGGTCGGCGAAACCCTGGAACCCCTCGGCACCGACACGCCGCTGCGGATCGCGCCGAGCCATACCTTCGACCAGGTTCCGGACCCGTCCTGGGTCCTGGTCCCCGGCGGCGCCGCGCCGACGCTGCGCGCGCTCGGCGACGAGACGCTCGTCGGCTATCTCCGCCGCGCCGCGGAGTCCGCCGAACTGATGACCTCCGTGTGCACCGGTTCGCTGCTGCTCGGCCGAGCTGGGCTGCTCGAAGGCCGCGAAGCGACGACGCACTGGACCTTCCTGGACACGCTGCGCGCGTTCGGAGCCAAGCCGGTCCGGCAGCGCTGGGTCGACGCGGGCGAGGTGATCACCGCCGCCGGGGTGTCGGCGGGGATCGACCTTGCGTTGCACCTGGTGGAGCGGATGCGCGGGACGGATGCCGCCCGGCTGGTCCAGTTCGGCATCGAGTACGACCCGCGGCCGCCGCTCGGCCCGCTCGACTGGTCGCTCGCCCCGCACGAGCAGATGCGGCCGTTCGTCGACCACATCGTCCGCGAGGGTCTTGCCGATCAGCCGGAGCTGCGCGAAAAGCTGCTGGCGCGCTCGTGAATCGCCCCACCCGGCTGAGGCGGGACGGTTTGCCGGCGCCTCGCGGGCGCGTACCGTTCCGCCAATGGGTTCTCGCGGGGATGCCGGTCTGACCGTCTTCACCAGCAGGAGAGACGGCGACATCGTGCTGGTCACAGCTGCGGGCGAGATCGACATCGCGTCGGTGGGGCAATTCCGCTCCGCGCTTTCCGCCGCCTCCGGAGCCGGCGGAAAACTCGTGGTGGACCTGTCGCGGGTCGGCTATCTCAGCTGCGCCGGGCTGCGCGTGCTCGAGGAGACGAGCCACGTCCGGCCGGCGCTGTCGATCGTGGCGACCGGGCCGCTCGTGCTGCGCGCTTTCGCGGTGTCCGGGATCAAGGCTCCGGTGCGCAGCGGGCTGCGGGAGGCGTGCGCCGCCGCGGGGGCGTGAATCCCCGGCCGGAATCTGGGTACCCGTGGGGTGGAACCGAGATCTGCTGAGGTGATCCAGATGTCCACCAGCACGATGTCCGGCAAGACCGCGGTCTCCGGGGGCGCAGCGGGACTCGCTGTGCTGGCCGGGCTGTACCTGATCGCCGCGCCGTGGCTGCTGCGCTTCGGCGGGGCCGCCGAACTCGCGGTGAGCAACACCGTGGCCGGGCTCGCCATCGTCATCTTCGCCGCGATGCGCGCGCGGGATTCCGGGGCTCAGGCGTTGACCTGGGTGCTGCCGGTGCTCGGTGCGTGGGCCGCGGTGTCCCCGTTCTTGCTTCGGTACGGCGACGAAACAGTGCCGTCGGCCGGCGCGGTGACCGGCAACGTGATCGCCGGGGTCGTGGTGGCCGCCGGTGGCGCGGCGTTGCTGTCGCGCCGCCGCTGACGTCAGCCGAGCGCGTCGGCGAGCCAGCGGCTCCAGGCCGCGATTTCGGCGGTCTCGTCGACGTCCGGGCGGAACAGATGATGTCCCACCGCGATCGGCATGCCGAGCACTGACCGTTCGTGGAAGCGGTAGAGGGCGTCCTCGGTGCGGACTCCGGCGTAGTTCGGGGTCGAGTAGTCGAGGACGCCCTCGACCGTTTCGCCGCCGACCCTGAACTGGACCGCTTGCCCGGCTGAGGGTTCGGCGGGCAGGCCGAGCGCGGCCAGCAGCTTCGGCCACGCGTCGCGGCTCGCCGACGAGGCCGGACCGTCGGCGGTTACGTACGTCGCGAAGCGGCCGGGGAAGTGCGCCAGCAGTTCGGCGAGCGTGTGCAGGTACATCTCCCAGCCGACGGCGAAGGACTCGTGGTACTCGTCGTCCCAGCCGTCCTGGACAAACCCGCGGTGCACAAATCGGAGTACGGAAGTGCCGCCTTCGGCCGCCTCCACGAGGAACTCCATCGCGTCGAACGTGCCGTCCTCAGCCGCCTCGCCCCGGTAGGCGAACCTGCGCGGGGGATCCCACGCGGTGATCTCCGCCTCGGTGCGCATTTCGCCGAGGCGGAAGCGGATCCGCTTGGCCGCGGCGTCGACCTCGTGGCGGCCCATGAACCACGAATCGATGCCGGGCCCGGTCGCGACCGCCTCCCACACGGCTTCGGGTCCCGCGGGCAGCTGAACCTCTTTGCGCACCTCGAACTCGCGTGGCATCGGCGGCGTTCCTCCTCGTGGTCGGTCCTGGCCACGGTGCCATTGACAATAATACTTGTCAATGCGGTGGCGGTTCGCCTGATCGGTGACAGACTGCGAAGGGACTCTCACGAAGGGACGCAGAAGCATGGCGACGGTGGCCGACCAGTTGATCGACGTTCTGGTGCAATCCGGGGTGCGCCGTATCTACGGGGTGGTGGGCGACAGCCTCAACCCCGTCGTGGACGCGGTGCGCCGCACCGGCGGTTCGGCGCGCGGCGGGATCGACTGGGTGCACGTGCGCAACGAGGAAGCCGGCGCGTTCGCCGCCGCGGCCGAGGCGCAGTTGACCGGGCGGCTCGCGGTGTGCGCGGGGAGCTGCGGGCCGGGGAACCTGCATCTGCTGCAGGGGGTTTACGACGCGCATCGCTCGGGGGCGCCGGTGCTCGCGATCGCCTCGCACATTCCGTCCACGCAGATCGGCACCGGGTTCTTCCAGGAGACGCATCCGCAGCATTTGTTCGCCGAGTGCTCGCATTACTGCGAGATGGTGAGTTCGCCGGAGCAGATGCCGCGGCTGGCGCGGATCGCGGTGCAGAACGCGGTCGGGCGGCGTGGGGCCGCGGTGCTGGTGCTGCCCGGGGATGTGTCGCATGAGTCCGCCGCGCACGCCACGGGGGAGTCGGCGTCGCTGGGGAGCCCGCCTGCTGTCGTGCCTGCCGAGGCTGACATCGCTCGCCTCGCCGACCGGATCGACCGGGCCGAGAAGGTGATGATCATGGCCGGCGCGGGGTGCCGGGACGCGCATGACGAGGTGCTCGCGCTCGCTGACGCGGTCGGGGCTCCGGTGGGGCATTCGTTGCGGGGCAAGGAGTTTGTGCAGTACGACAATCCGTTCGACGTGGGCATGAGCGGTTTGCTCGGATACGGGGCCTGTTACGAGGCGATGCACGAGGCTGATCTCGTGTTGTTGCTGGGCACGGACTTCCCGTACGACAACTTCTTGCCGCAGCGGAATACCGTGCAGGTGGACATCGATCCGGCTCGGATGGGGCGGCGGTCGGTGCTGGAGTTCGGGGTCCAAGGTGACGTCGGGGCCACGGTTCGCGCCGTCCTGCCTCGGTTGCGCGAGCGCGGGGATCGATCGTTCCTGCATGCCATGCTGCGCAAGCACGAGCGGGGGCTGCAGCGGGTGGTCGACGCTTATACGACGGAGGTCGCCAACCATATTCCGTTGCATCCGGAGTTCGTCGCGGATGTGCTGGACGAGGAAGCTGCCGAGGACGCGGTGTTCACTGTGGACACCGGGATGTGCAATGTGTGGGCGGCTCGGTACGTCACGCCTAATGGGCGGCGGCGGATCTTGGGGTCGTTTGTGCACGGGAGCATGGCCAACGCGTTGCCGCATGCGATCGGGGCGCAGGCCGCTTCGCCGGGGCGGCAGGTCGTCGCGATGTGCGGCGACGGCGGGCTGGCGATGTTGATGGGGGAGTTGTTGACGCTCAAGACGCATGCCTTGCCGGTCAAGGCTGTGGTGTTCAACAACTCTTCGCTGGGGATGGTGAAGCTGGAGATGCTCGTGGACGGGTTGCCGGAGTTCGGCACCGACCACGATCAGGTCGACTTCGCCGGGATCGCCCGGGCGGCCGGGTTGTATTCGCGGCGGGTGGAGAAGCCCGGGGAGGTTCGGGACGGGCTTCGGGATATTTTGGCGCATGACGGGCCCGCGGTGCTGGATGTGGTCACGGATCCTAATGCATTGTCTATTCCGCCCAATATTACCGCTGCTCAGGTTAAGGGGTTTGCGCTGGCGGCCAGCAAGACTGTGCTGAGCGGGGGAGTGGGGAAGATGCTGGGGCTGGCCAAGTCCAATTTGCGGAACATTCCTCGGCCTTGATTCGGGCGTTCTCCGGGGCTGAAGGTGCCTGATCTTGGGTGATGTTCGGGCAGAGGTCTCCTGAGACGGTGGCCGTTCGGCTGTGCGTGCTGGGAAGGTCGGATTTGTGCCCGGGGTTGCCGGGCGGGCGGGAATCCGAGGAGTGGTGCATGACTGTGTTGCGCAAGGCTGCGTCTGTTGGGGTGCTTGCCGCGGCTATCGCGGTGGCGGGGGCTGGCACGGCGTTGGCTGATGATCCTGGGACGCCTCGGCTTTACAGTTCGTACGGGGAATGTATGACTGCTGGGAACATTCTTGCGCAGCAAGGGAAGGCGCATGTTTTTGAGTGTGTGGCGCTGGGGGCTACTCCGCCTGGGGTGCCGTCCAGCGTGTGGCAGTTGATCATTCACTCTTGACGGGCTCGTCGGGCCTCGTCGCCTGGCGGCGACATTGGCCCGCTGGTTGCGTGGGGCACCCCGAAGCCCGATTGTGACTACGGCGCGGGGGTGTTTGTCAAGGCGGGAAAGATGCCTTGACAAACACCCCCGCGCCGCGTTTTTGGCTTCGTATCGGGGTGCGGGGGTGGTGTGGGTGCCTCGATTTTGGTGCAGCGGCTGCGGTTGGGTGGGTGCTTGGGGGAAAGTCCGTGAGGGGAACCCTGAGGGAATCTGATTCCCTCACGGACGTTGGTGGTTTGTTATTCGGTTTCTGCCATGGCTTCGGCGAATTGGGCCGCGTAGAGGCGGGAGTAGGCGCCGCCCGCGTTGATGAGCGTTTCGTGGTTTCCCTGTTCCACGATGTTGCCGTTTTCCATGACCAGGATTACGTCCGCGTCCCGGATGGTGGAGAGGCGGTGGGCGATCACGAAGCTCGTGCGGCCGGTGCGCAGGGAGTTCATCGCGTGCTGGATCAAGACCTCGGTGCGGGTGTCGACCGAGCTGGTGGCCTCGTCCAGGATCAGGATCGCCGGCTTGGCCAGGAAGGCCCGGGCGACGGTGATCAGCTGCTTCTCGCCCGCGCTGACCGTGCCGCCCTCGTCGTCCAGGACTGTGTCGTAGCCGTCTGGGAGGGTGCGGACGAAGCGGTCCACGTAGGTCGCCTTCGCGGCTTCGATGACTTGTTCGCGGGTGACGTTGTCCGCGCCGTATGCGATGTTTTCCGCGATGGTGCCGCCGAACAGCCAGGCGTCCTGCAGGACCATGCCGGTCTTCGCGCGGAGTTGTTCGCGGTCCATGGCCTTGATGTCGACGCCGTCCAGGGTGATCCGGCCGCCGTCGATTTCGTAGAACCGCATCAGGAGGTTGACCAGCGTGGTCTTGCCCGCGCCGGTGGGGCCGACGATGGCGACGGTGTGGCCTGGTTCGACCGACAGCGACAGGTCCTCGATGAGCGGGGTGTCCTCCAGATACCTGAACGACACGTGCTCGAATTCGACCTGCCCGTGCACGACCTCGGGGAGTTGCGGGTGCTCCGGCTCCGGTTCCTGCTCCTTGGCATCCAGCAACGCGAAGACCCGCTCGGCCGAGGCGACGCCGGACTGCAGCAGGTTCGCCATGCTCGCGATCTGCGTGACGGGCTGGCTGAACTGGCGCGAGTACTGGATGAACGCCTGCACGTCGCCCAGGGTCAGGGTTCCCGACGCGACTCGCAGCGCGCCGACGACGGCGACCAGGACGTAGCTCAGGTTGCCGATGAACATCATGACCGGCTGGATCGTGCCGGAGATGAAGGACGCCTTGAAGCTCGCCTCGTACAGCGCCTCGTTCTGCTGCCGGAAGACCTCCTCGGCCTCCTTGCGGCGGCCGAAGACGTGCACCAGCGAGTGGCCGGTGTACATCTCCTCGATGTGCGCGTTGAGCTTCCCGGTCGTGCCCCACTGCCGGATGAACTGCGGCTGTGCGCGTTTGCCGACCTTGGCCGCGACGAACACCGACACCGGCACCGTCAGCAGCACGATCAGGCCCAGCAGCGGCGAGATGACGAACATCATCACCAGCACGCCCAGCACGGTGAACAGCGACGTGACGATCTGCGAGAGCGTCTGCTGCAGCGACTGCGCCAGGTTGTCGATGTCGTTGGTGACCCGGCTCAGCACCTCGCCGCGCGGCTGGCGGTCGAAGTAGCGCAGCGGCAGCGTCGCGAACTTCGCCTCGATGTCCTGGCGCAGCCGGAAAACCGCGCCCTGCACGAGATCGGTGGTGAGCCGCGCCTGGATGACGCCCAGGAACGACGCGAAGACGTACAGCGCCAGCACGATCATCAGGACCTGGCCGACCGCGGTGAAGTCGATGCCGTGGCCGGGCATCAGGTCGACGCTGGTGAACATGTCGGCCAGGGTGTTCTCCCCGCGCGCTCGCAGGCCGTCGATCACCTGCTCCTTGGTCGCGCCCAGCGGCAGGCCCCTGCTGGTGACGCCGGCGAAGATCAGGTCCGTCGCGCGGGCGAGCACCTTCGGCCCGACCACGGTCAGCGCGACGCCGATCGCGCCGAGCACCAGCACCCCGGCCAGCGCCGCTCGTTGCGGGCGGAGCAGCCGCAGCAGGCGGGCCAGCGAACCCTTGAAGTCGAGCGCCTTTTCCGCGGGCATGCCCGCGGCCATCATCCGGCCGATTCCCGCCGACGGTTCCGGCCTGGTCTTGTCGCGCGCGACGGCGGCCGGTTCGTCGGCGTCGGGCGCGGTGGCGGTTTTCGTTTCCTCGCTCACGCCGCCTCCTGCTCAGTCAGCTGCGAAAGCACGATTTCCCGATAGGTTTCGTTGGTGTCCATCAGCTCGTGGTGGGTTCCGGTGCCGACGACGCGGCCGTCGTCGAGCACGATGATCCGGTCCGCGCCGCGGATCGTGCTGACCCGCTGCGCGACGATGACGACGGTCGCGTCGCGGATTTCGTCGGCGAGCGCGCGGCGCAGCGCCGCGTCGGTGGCGTAGTCGAGTGCGCTGAACGAGTCGTCGAACAGGTAGATCTCCGGCCGGTGCACCAGCATCCGCGCGATCGCGATCCGCTGCCGCTGCCCGCCCGAGACGTTCGTGCCGCCCTGGGAGATGGGGGAGTCGAGGCCCTCTTCCATCCGTTCCACGAAGTCCTTGCCCTGCGCGACTTCCAGCGCGTGCCACAGTTCCTCGTCGGTGGCGTCCGGATTGCCGTAGCGCAGGTTGCTGGCGACCGTGCCCGCGAACAGGTACGGCTTCTGCGGCACCATGCTGACCACCGACGACAGCGCCGCTTGGTCGAGCCGGCGCACGTCGACGCCGTCCACCCGGACGGAGCCCTCGGTGGCGTCCATCAGCCGCGGGATCAGGTTGAGCAGCGTCGTCTTCCCGCTGCCCGTGCTGCCGATGATCGCGGTGGTCTCGCCGGGCCGCGCGAACAGCGAAACGTCCTGCAGCACCGGCTTTTCCGCGCCGGGGTACCGGAATTCGACGCCGGAGAGGTCGAGGTGTCCCCGGTCGGCTCCGACCGGGAGCGGCTCGTCCGGCAGGCGCACGCTCGATTCGGTGTCCAGCACCTCGCTGACGCGCTCGGCGCTGACTTCCGCGCGCGGCACCATCATGAACATGAAGGTGGCCATCATGACCGCCATCAGGATCTGCAGCAGATAGGCCAGGAACGCGGTGAGCGCGCCGATCTGCATGGCGCCGCTGTCGACCCGCTGCCCGCCGAACCACAGCACGGCGACGCTGGAGACGTTCACCACCAGCATGACGGTGGGGAACATCAGCGACATCAGCCTGCCGACCCGCAGCGACACGGTGAACAGTTCGTCGTTGGCGCGGCCGAAGCGCTCGCGCTCGTGCTTGTCGCGCACGAACGCGCGGATCACCCGGATGCCCATGATCTGCTCGCGCAGCACCTGGTTGATCTTGTCGAGGCGCACCTGCATGAGCCGGAAGGCCGAGCGCATCCGCATGACGATCAGGCCGACGGCGACGCCCAGCACCGGCACGATCACGACGAGCAGCGACGACAGCGGCACGTCCTGCTGCAGCGCGAGCAGGATGCCGCCGACGCACATGATCGGCGCGGACACCATCAGCGTGAAGGTGAGCGCGGCGAGCAGCTGGATCTGCTGGACGTCGTTGGTGGTGCGGGTGATCAGCGACGGCGTGCCGAACTTCCCGATCTCGCGCGCGGAGAAATCCTGCACGCGGTGGAAGACCCCGGCGCGGATGTCGCGGCCGGCGGCCGCGGCGACGCGGGAACCGTAGTAGACGGCCCCGATCGACCCGGCGATCTGCACCAGCGTGATCAGCAGCATCACGCCGCCGATCTCCATGATGTAGCCGGTGTCGCCCTTGACGAGGCCGCCGTCGATGATGTCGGCGTTGAGCGTGGGCAGGTACAGCGCGGCGATCGTCTGCACCAGTTGCAGCGCGACGACGAGCCACAGCGTGCCCCGGTACGGGCGCAGGTAGCTGCGCAACAGTTTGACCAGCACGGTCGGGTACTCCCCCAAAGAAGTGAATAGCGTCGGTTCGGGTCTAGCGGGCCGCGCCGGACGCGGCCAGGGCCGGCATCCCGGCGGCGGCCTCCCGCAGGAGGCCGGTGAAAGCGGAGACGAACTCTTTGTCGTCGGAGTCCGAATTGAGCCAGGTATCGAAGGCGATGCGCGAAGCGTTCTGCACAATGCTCGCCATCAGCCGCGCGTGCAACGGATTTGCGTGCTCGCCCGCTCGCTCGGCGATGGCGTCGGCCAGCACGCGCTCGACAGTGGCGTACGCGCGCAGCATCTCGCCGAACAAGCCGCCGTTCTCCATCATCGCCCGCACCCGCCGCACGTCCTCGCGAATCGGACGGTCGTCCTCGGCGAACCGGGTGATGGAGGCGTTGACGACCGCCTCCCACAGCGGTTCGTCAGCGGGCCTTGCCAGAAGCGCTTCGCGCACGCGCTCCTGCCGTTCGACGATGAACGCGCAGACAGCTTCCTCCTTGCTGGAAAAATAGTTGTTGAAGGTGCGCGGTGAAACGCCCACCTCGTTCGCGATGTCCTCCACCCGCAGTTGCTCGACCCCCCGCTCGAGCGCGATCCGCAACGCGGCTTCGGCAAGCGCCCTTCGCGCGGCTCGCTTCTTGCGCTCGCGCAGGCCCAGAGGTGCGGTGGAGGTCACTGGGACGAGAGTAGCAGCAAAAGTTGCGTGGTGCGAAAAATTATGCGGACCGCGAAAAGTTTCGTTCTCGCAGGGGGAGGGCCGGCCGGGGCGGGGGGAGGCCTGAGCGATGGGGAATGATCGGGCAGTGCCGGGAGAAGATTTGCCACGGGGCGATCGTCGTAGTCCGCTGTCACCGGTCCGTCACGTCGGCGCACTGCCGGGTTCGGACGATCTGTCGGCGCGGTGGCAGAGGCAATGGTCCGAGCGCCCGTCGTCGGCCCACCGGCTGAAGGACGCTTACCGCGACCGGTGGGTGCGTTTCCACAGCCTGCCCGAGCCCCGGCGCTATCCCGGCACCGACGCGGAGTACGCCATCGTGCTCGACCGCTACAACACGGTTTTGGACGAGTTGTTCCGCGATCAGGAAGTCTGGGTTGTCACCACCGACTGGTCGGGTTCGGCCGAACCTCCGGAGCTGTCGGAGCGGCACGCGCGGTGGAACCCCGGTGCCCGGCACTGGAAAGCGGTGCGCGCCAACGAGGACGAAACCGACCCGGAGTTCATCACCTACGCCCATCTGTACGCCAGCCGCCGACGCTGGCGGACCGGTCTCGTGGACGCCCTGCTCCGGGCCGTCGCCGACGACGTCACCGCCAACGCGATGATCGCCAGCCTGTCCTTCGACCGCGTGCACCACCCGTACGACGGAGGCTCCGATGTCCTGCTGCCCACGACTGCGGAACGCGACCGGTTGAAAAGCCGCCACGCCGACTGGCTCTCCTCGCATCCCCTCGGCTGCTGAGCACGTCGCCCCGCGTGGCTGCCCAAGCCCCGCGGCGGCGCGGGCGTAAGAATGGGGACATGTCGGAAGAAGCCCCGGTCGGCGCACCGCGCACGCGCAATCGCTGGGGAGAAGGCGAGCTGTTGCGCGGGGAGATCCTCGACGCGGCCAGCCGGTTGCTGTCCGAGCTCGGCGGCGAGGACGGGCTGACCATCCGCGGAGTCGCCCGCGCCGCCGGGATCGCGCCGGCCAGCATCTACCAGCACTTCACCGATCGGGCCGCGCTCGTGGCGGGCCTCGCCGAGCACGAATTCGGCCGTCTGCGCGTCGCGATGGAGGCGGCCGAGGCGCGCGTGGATTCCGGCGACGCGGTCGGCCGCGTCCGGGCGATGCTGCACGCCTCCTGCCGGTTCGCGGTCGACAACCCCGGGCACTACCGGCTGATGACGGCCAACGGGCCGCCTCGGACCGAGCCCGGCGCGCGGCGGGTCGGGCCGCTGGCCGACGTGATCGGTCTGCTCGTCGACGGGTTCGCGAGGTGCGCCGAGGCGGGGATCGCGCTCCGGGTGCCCGCGGAGCGGGCCGCCGTGATCGCGTTCGTCGGGGCGCACGGACGCGTCGCCCTCTTCCCGAACTCCGCCGAGCACTCCGGCGCGGACGCCGTGCTGGCGTTCGTCGACGAGTTCTTCTCGCTCGTTTTCGCCTGAAACACAACGGTTTCTCCGGTTCGCGGCGGCGGCCTTGATCATGACGGTGGACAAGGCCGCCCTAGATGCCTAACATGTGTTCGGTAAGTATCTGAACATTCGTTTGGTAACTTTCCGCAGGGAGGGCTCCGAAGCCTCACCATCGTCCACAGTGGACGGTGACGCGTCGTACTGGAGGATCTGGAAGTCGGCGGGCAGCTGATCCGCGAGGGAGATGGCCTGATCGCCGCGGACACCTCGGTTTCGGCTACGGGGTGCACGAGCTCCCTGTGGCGTGGTGAGACAAGGAGGACCCGCATGTTCCATCTCGATCACCTCTGCCTCGGCGTCCCCGATCTGGACGAAGGAGTTCGCCGGGTGCGGGAGGAAACCGGACTCGCGTACTACGACGGGGGTGCCTTCGCCGCAGGCATCGCGAACACGATCTTTCCGCTCGGCGGGGACGTCTACCTGGAGGTCGAGGCGGTGACGGCTCCCGCGGCCGAACGGGAGGCGGCCGTCGCCTGGTTCGACCGGGTTGTCGCCGGCGGCGACCGGTGGATGTTCTGGAGCCTGCGCGCTGACACCCTCGACGAGTTGGCCGAGGTCGCGCAACGGCTCGGCGGCGAGGTGGCGCGGGTTCCGGGGCGCGTCCAGCCCGACGGGACCCAGCGCATCATCACCACCGCTCCCGGTCCCGGCCGCGCGCTCGACACGTGCTGGCGTCGCGGGCTGCCGAACTGGTTCTACCGCGAGGATCCGGCCACCAATCCGGATCGCGGGGCGGCGGAGAACGGCGAGCGCGCGGCGGCGGTGACCCGGCTGGAGATCGGCGCTGACGCCGACGAACTGCGGGAGCACATCGGCGCCGAGACCTTCGACCGGCTGCCATTGACGGTCGTATCCGGCCCGCCTGGCGTGCACGCGGTGACGGTGCGCACCGCGTCCGGGCGCGAGGTCACCCTGCGCCGGGACCCGGCAGATTTGTAGAGATGCATTCACCGGAATGCGGGGGAGGATCGACACAAATGATCATCGACGTACACGCTCATTACTTTCCTGGTGCGTATCGGCCAATGCTGGGAAAGCTGGCCGCGAAGTCCGCGGCTTCGACCACGGCGAGTTCGGTGCTGGGGGAGCGCAAGACGCTCGCGGTGATGACCGACGAACCGGGGATGATCGAGCAGCGCATCGACATGATGGACGAGGCCGGAGTGGAGCGGCAGATCCTCTCCGCCGCCGGTATCGCGCCCTACGCGGCGGAATCCCGGGTGGCGGTCGAGGCGGCACACGTGCTCAACGACGCCTACCGCGAACTGACCGCGTCGCACCCCGGCCGGTTCTCGTCGTTCGTTTCCCTGCCGTTGCCGCACATCGACGCGGCACTCGAGGAGATGCGGCGCGGGCTGGACGAACTGGGCATGGTCGGCGTGACCATGAACTGCTCGGTGTTCAACCGCTCCACGGCGGAAGAGGAATTCGAGCCGCTGTACGAGGAGATGAACGAGCGGGGGACGACCCTTTTCTTCCATCCGGCGCAAAACGGCATCTGCTCGCCGTTCGTCAACGATTACGGCTTCACGGCGGCGGCCGGGGCGTCCCTTGAGGACACCGCACTCGTGCTTCATCTGATCAAGCGGAACATCCCGGCGCGCTATCCGGACATCAAGATCATCGTCCCGCATCTGGGCGGCATGATCCCGATGCAGCTGGCGAGGCTCGACGGGCAGGCGAACACCCCGGATCTGCTCAGCCCGCCCAGCGTGACGGCTCGCAGCCTGTACTACGACACCGTCGGCTGGGGCTCGCAGGCCGCGCTCCGGTGCGCCTGCGAAGCCTTCGGCGCCGACCGCCTCGTGCCCGGCAGCGACTTCCCCGTTCTGCTGTCCGTCGAGTCCTACCGGCGGACGTTCGAGTACATCAAGGAATCCCGTTTGCCCGCCGAGGAGATCGAGAAGATCCTCCACCGCAACGCGTTGGCTCTCTTCGACTTCGACCCGTCGCCGCGGTCTGTCGCACCTTGATCCGGGTCAGCTGTGCCAGGATGAACATATGTTCGATGGACTGCGCACGATCGTGTATCCGGCCGACGACCTCGCCGCGGCCAAGGAGTGGTGGACCCGCGTGCTCGGGGTGCCGCCGTACTTCGACGAGCCGTTCTATGTCGGCTACAGCGTGCACGGCTATGAGCTGGCGCTCGACCCGAACGGCCGCGCGGAGAACGGCGACGGGCCGGTGACGTACTGGGGCGTGTCCGATGTGGAAGCCGCGGTGGCGAAGCTGGTCGGGGAGGGAGCGGCCGAGCACGCGGCGGTGACCGACTTCGGCGGCGGGATCCGGACGGCGCTGGTGCGCGCGCCGGACGGGAACCTGGTCGGGGTGATCGAGAACCCGCACTTCCCGGGGACCCCGGCTTGAGAAGAGCGCTGGCCGCGATCGTCGTCTTGGCGCTGCTCGGCGCCGGACTGGTCGCGGCCCAGCCGTCAGTGCCGACGCCGCGGACGTATCTTCTCGGTGCGCTGAACCTGCTGCGGGCGCATTCGATCGACCGCGACCGGGTCGACTGGCCGCGCGCGGAAGCCGGCGCTGTGCGTGCCGCGGAAGGGGTTCCGACCCTGTCCGGGACCTATCCGATGATCCGGGACGTGCTCGCCGAACTGGGCAATCCGCACACCAAGCTGCTCAGTCCCTTGCAAGCACGGGCGCCGTCGGCGGCGACGATCAAAGTGCCGTCGAGCCGCGCGGCGGACGGCATCGCGGTGCTGGAGGTGCCTGGCTTCGTCGCCGACCCGGATGGCGAGCGGCGTTACGTCGCGGCCGGGACCGCGGCGCTGCGGGCGGTCGAAGCACAGGCCCCGTGCGGATGGATCGTGGATCTCCGCGACAACAGCGGCGGGAACATGTGGCCGATGCTGACTGTGCTGGCCCCGTTGCTGGGGGACGGGATCGCGGGTTCGTTCGCCGGGCCGGGGCTCGCGCCCAGCTTCTGGTCCATTCGCGACGGCCGGGCCTGGATCGGCGACCACCCCGGCACGGCGGAGGTCAACCCGGTCCGGTTGACCCGGCCGGCGCCGCCGGTCGCGGTGCTGACTTCGCGCGATACCGCCAGCTCGGGGGAAGCGACGCTGATCGCCTTCCGCGGGCTCGGCCGGGTCGCGACGTTCGGCGGGCGCACCGCGGGATACGCCACCGGCAACGAGGTCTTCGACCTGGCCGACGGGGCGAAACTGCTGGTCACCACCACCGTCGACGTCGACCGGACCGGGAGGCCGTACGGGGCCTGGCCGATCGCGCCCGACTTCCCGACACAGGATCCGGAGACAGCCGCCGGTGAGTGGCTGCGCACGCGCGGTGGCTGCGCGTAGAGCCCGGACCTGCGCGGACTGTCGGATTCGGACGATCGCGGCTACGGTGGTCACCGAGCGTGAATACGTACCGGCGAACTCGGCGGAGGTGCGCGGCATGCGGTCGATGTGGAAGGGCTCGGTGTCCTTCGGGCTGGTCAGCATCCCGATCCAGCTGTACGCGGCGACCGAGAACAAGAACGTGTCGCTGCGCCAGGTGCACGTCGCCGACGGCGGGCGGATCCAGTACAAGCGGTTCTGCTCGATCGACGGCGAAGAGGTGCTCTACTCCGACATCGCCAAGGGGTACGAACTGCCCGACGGCGAGATGGTCGTGATCACCGACGCCGACCTCGCCGAACTGCCGCTGCCCACCCAGCGTTCGATCGACGTGCTCGAATTCGTGCCGCTGGAGTCGATCGACCCGATCCGGTTCGACCGCACCTACTACCTCGAGCCGCAGAAGAACGCGGTCAAGCCCTACATCGTGCTGCGCGACGCGCTGCAGAAGGCCAGCCAGGTGGCCATCGCGAAGGTCGCGGTGCGCCAGCGGGAGAGCCTGGCGCTGCTGCGCGTCGTGGACGACGTGCTCGTGATGACGACGATGCTGTGGGCCGACGAGGTGCGGGTCCCGGATTTCCCGTTCCTGCGCGAGGATCCGCCGCAGGTCCGCCCGCAGGAGGTGACGATGGCGGGGTCGCTGATCGACTCGCTGTCCGAGCCGGTGTTCGAACCGGAGAAATACTCGGACTCCTACCGGGAAGCGCTCGAATCGATGATCGAGGCGAAGGCGGGCGGCGGCGAGACGGTCGGCGCGCCGAAACAGGGGGAGAAGGCCGAGGTCGTCGACCTGATGGCGGCGCTGGAGGCGAGCGTGTCGGCGGCGAAGAAGACCCGCGGGCCCGCCAAGGAGACGAAAAAGGCCGCCGGCGACGGCAAAGCGGCGGCGAAGAAACCGGCCTCGCGGGCCCGGCGGCCGAAAAGCGCCTGACCGGCGCGAAGCCGGGTTTCGCCGGTACCGCGCGGGCGAACTCCGGGCAAGGATGTTCCACAGCGCGGAACAGTGAATTTTCTCCGCCGCCGTCCGGAAAATGCCGATCGTCACGCCCGGTGAGCACGTGCGGCCGACTTCACCGGACCGGGGAGGCCGACACGCCGCCAGGTATCCTGCGACGGCGAGTTTTCCAGTGGTACCAAAGAGGAGTCCGGCCCCGGAGCACCTGGCACCGGGGATTCGAAAACCTGAGCGGAAGGCGGCTGAGCATGGAGTGCGCGTTCTGCACGAGCGGCATCGACCACTGTCACGGAACCCTGGTGGTCCACCCGGACCGCGGGTTCGCCGAGTGCACGGACCCGTCCTGCCTGGACCTCGACCGGGTCCGGCACGGCCTGATCATCGACTGTCACACCCTCGACGCGGACTGCGCCTGCACCGGAGCGGGGAAACCCCTGCTGCGGCAGGCTTCCTGACCCCCGGCGGTCCCGCGCGGCGTCACGCTGCGCGTCCGGCGCGGCGGTACCCGATCGGGTACCGGGACGTGTACAAGCTGCTTGGCAGTGTGCTAACACTACCGGGGGTCCTTCGGCTCTCCCTCCCCCTCGGAGCCGGAGGACCCCTTTCAGCGCGCACGCGCCGGATCGCCCGGCAGCCGCTCAGTACCAGTGCGCCCGGCCGCCGACGCGGCGAGGATGATCCCGACCGTCCACAGCGCCGGGACGCCGAGCACGAGCAGGATGAGTCCGAGAGCGAGCGCGAGCCGTTCTCCTTGAGGCAGCGGGCGGGTGCCGGGCAGTCGGTGCGCACTCCAGGAGGATCGCCGCCGCGCGCCGGGCGGAAACGGGGGCATTCGGCGCAGCCCCTGCTCCGTCCGGCGGCATCCGGCGTTCTTGGTTTCAGTAGCGGTAATGGTCCAGTTTGTACGGACCGTCCACGTCCACGCCGATGTACTCCGCCTGCTCCTTGCTGAGCTTCGTCAGCCGGACGCCGAGCGCGCCCAGGTGCAGCCGCGCGACCTTCTCGTCGAGGTGCTTCGGCAGCCGGAACACGTCGTTCGCATAGTCGCCCGGCTTGGTGAACAGTTCGATCTGCGCGAGCACCTGGTTCGCGAACGAAGCGGACATCACGAACGACGGGTGCCCGGTCGCGTTGCCGAGGTTCATCAGCCTGCCCTCGGACAGCACAATGATCGCGCGGCCGTCCGGGAACCGCCACGTGTGCACCTGCGGTTTGACCTCGGTCTTCACGATGCCCGGGAGCTTCGCCAGCCCGGCCATGTCGATCTCGTTGTCGAAGTGCCCGACGTTCGCGACGATGGCCTGGTGCTTCATCCGCGCCATCTGCGCGGCGGAGATGATGCCGAAGTTGCCCGTGGTGGTGAGGAAGATGTCGGCGCGCTCCACGACGTCGTCGAGTTCCACCACGTCGAGCCCGTCCATCGCGGCCTGCAGCGCGCAGATCGGGTCGATCTCGGTCACGACGACGCGCGCGCCCTGTCCGCGCAACGCCTCGACCGCGCCCTTGCCGACGTCGCCGTACCCGCACACGACGGCGTACTTCCCGCCGATCATCACGTCCGTGCCGCGGTTGAGGCCGTCCGGGAGCGAATGGCGGATTCCGTACTTGTTGTCGAACTTCGACTTGGTGACCGAGTCGTTGACGTTCATCGCCGGGAACAGCAGTTCGCCGTTGGCGGCGAGCTGGTACAGCCGGTTCACGCCGGCGGTGGTCTCCTCGGTGACCCCGCGCATCGCGCCGGCGATCCGGGTGAACCGCCGCGGGTCCTCGGCCAGGCTGGCGGTCAGGGTGCGCAGCAGGATCCGGTAGTCCTCCGGGTCGTCCTCGTGCGCGGCGGGCACCGCGCCCGCCTTCTCGAACTCGGCTCCCTTGTGGACGAGCAGGGTCGCGTCGCCGCCGTCGTCGAGGATCATGTTCGGCGGTTCGCCGCCGGGGAAGCGGAACAGCTGGTCGGTGCACCACCAGTACTCGTCGAGAGTTTCGCCCTTCCACGCGAACACCGCGGTGCCTTCGGGGTGCTCGACCGTCCCGTTCGGACCGACGACGACAGCCGCGGCCGCCTCGTCCTGGGTGGAGAAGATGTTGCAGGACACCCAGCGCACCTCGGCGCCGAGCGCGACGAGCGTTTCGATCAGCACCGCGGTCTGCACGGTCATGTGCAGCGAGCCGGCGATGCGCGCGCCCTTGAGCGGCTGGGACTCCGCGAACTCGCGGCGGATGGCCATCAGGCCGGGCATCTCGTGCTCGGCGAGGTCGAGCTGGATGCGTCCGGCCGCGGCGAGCGACAGGTCGGCGACCGCGAACTCCAGGCCGTCGGCGGTACGCAGGGTGGGCGACATTTTTCCGGTCCTTTCCAGGGTTTTCGGGCAGAATGGAGCGCGGGCGCCGTGCCGGCGCCCGAAAAAGGAAGGCGTGCGCGGTGCGGGTCAGGCCAGAATGACGGGCATGACTGAGCGCGCGTTGAGTTTTGGGTCGGTGGCCGCGGCGTACGAGCGGTTCCGCCCGGGGTACCCCGCCGAACTAGCCGAGAGGGTGCTGGACTACGCGGGCGCGCCGGTGGTCGACGCGCTCGAAATCGGGGCCGGGACAGGGAAAATGACCCGGGTGTTCGCGGCGCGGGGGATCGCGGTCACCGCGACCGACCCGGATCCGGCGATGCTGGCCGAACTGCGCGAACACGTGCCCGCCGATGTGGTGACCCGCGAGGGCGCGCTGGAAGACCTGCGGCCGGACCGGCAGTACGGACTCGTGTACTCGGCCGCGGCGCTGCACTGGACCGACCCGGCCGGGCGGTGGCCGCGCATCGCCGCCCTGCTCGCTCCGGGCGGGGTGTTCGCGTCGTTCGGCGGACCCGTCGAACCGGCGGATCCCGCGGTGCGGAAAGCGATCGAGGAGGCTCAGGCTCCGTTTCTGGAGACCGCGCAGTTCCCGTCGCCGGACGGCACGCCGCCGGAGAACGAACTGCAGTGGCCGGGCACGGAACTCGAGCAGTCGGAGTTGTTCGCCGACGTCCGCCAAGTCGTCGTCCGGCAGCGCATGACGCTGAGCGCGGACGACCTCGTCGGCCTGCTTTCCACCGTCTCGGCATACCTGATCCTGCCGACTTCGGTGCGAGAGCAGGTTTTCCAGCGGATCCGGCGGGTTGTGCCCGATACGATCGAGTTGGTCTCCGACCACACGGCGCACCTCGCACGACGGTGCTGACCGGGGCGGAATCGCCATCGGCACGCGACACCTCCTGAACCAGGAGGCGCCCTTCACCAGTACTCTCGCGGGCCGAGCGTGGCGGGGAAACCCCGTCGCAGCGCCTCTCGGCCCCGAGCCGCGCCCCGGCGGGCGCGTGGGTTCCACCTTGGCAAGGCCGGTCCGGGCCTGTCAAGCGCGCGGGAACTCCGCCCGGACGCCGAGCAGCCGCACCGGTTTGCCGAAACTGAAGCGCCCCAACAGTTCCTGGGCAGCCGCCGCGAGCTCCGCCGGATCCGAGGACGGTGCGGGGAGCGTCACGCTGTGCGTGTGCGTGAGGAACGGCGCGAACCGCACCTTGACCGCGACGCGCGCGGCAGGACGCCCTTCGTCGGCGACGTCCTGCGCGACGCGGGCGGCGAGGGCCGCGGTCTCCCGCGCGATGGCCTCGGGGTCGGTGAGATCTTGCTGGAATGTTGTTTCCCTGCTTCGGGAACGCGCGACGTACGGGGTCGCGCTGACCTCGGTGTCACCGATGCCGCCGGCCAGCAGGCGGTACCACGGGCCCAGCTTCGGCCCGAACCTCGCGGCAAGCGCGTCCGGGTCGGCGGCGGCGAGGTCGAGAATGGTGGAGTACCCGGCCTCGGCGAGCTTCTTCGCGGTTTTCCGGCCGATTCCCCACAACGCGTCGGTGGGCTTTTCCGCCATCACGTCCCACCAGTTTTCCTGGGTGAGCCGGTAAATTCCGGCCGGTTTCGCGAAACCGGTGGCAAGCTTGGCGCGGAGTTTGTTGTCGCCGATTCCGACCGAGGACGAGAGCCCGGTTTCCTCCTCGACGCCGCGCCGGATTTCCGCCGCGAGCGCTTCGGGGTCGTCGGCGGTCGCGCCGAGGAACGCCTCGTCCCAGCCGAGCACCTCGACGACCGCCGGGAACTCCCGCAGCCGCGCCATGACGCGGTCGGAGACTTCCTGGTAGGCCGGAGCGTCGACGGGGAGGAGGACGGCGTCCGGACAGCGTTTGACGGCCAGCCGCAGCGGCATGCCGGAGTCGACGCCGAACTCGCGCGCCTCGTAAGACGCGGTGGCCACGACGGCGCGCTCGGTGGGATCGCCGTTCCCGCCGACGATCACCGGCCGCCCCCGCAGTTCCGGCCGCCGCGCCACCTCGACGGCGGCGATGAACTGGTCGAGGTCGACATGCAGCACCCACTCGGACACGAGACCAGTGTGCGGTGCGCGGGGTGGGCGGCGCATCCGGAACTGGCGGGCGTGCGTCGGCGGGCTGGTCGGCGAGGCAGGGTTGGAGCGGTCGGGTCGGGCTCCGGCTCGGTGCTTGCGGGGACGGTTTCCGGCGGGAGATCGGAGGTGGACGGTGCGGTGGCGAGGCGGCGTTCTTGCCCGGGCGGCCGAGCTGAGCGCGATCCGGCCTGGCGTGGTGCTTGCGTGAGCGTCTTTTCGGCCGGATGCGGGAGTTTGTCGTTTCCGGCCTGGCCAAGAACTGTCGCCAGCCCGGCTCGCAGCCGGGTGCCGCATCATTGCGCTGCAGTCCAGGTTGGACGCGGGACAGCCCGAGCCACAACCGCCCGTAACTCCGGCGGAAAGCGTCACCCGCGGTCGCGGCACCCGGCGACGTGCGCCGCCACCCCGCCCGCCGCCGCGAACAGGGAGCACACTGTCAGCACTGGGCTCGCCCCGACCAGACCGGCCACCAGCAGACCGCACGCGGCGACGTCCAGCAGGATCGCGAACGCGGTCAGCAGCGCGGCGGAGCGGACCGGTTTGCCGCGGCTCAGGGCATCGGCCAGTTCCGGATCGCTGGTTTCGAACCAGCGCTCGATCTTGTCCAGCTCGACGCGTTCGTGGTGACTGAGCATGGAAGTCTCCTTCGGCGGCCCGCCTGCCGTCCCGGAGGAAGTACCCGCCCCGTCGCGTCGTGAACCGCGTCACCTTCGATTCACCCGACTGCCCGAACCCGGCGTGAATTCGGGCAGTCCCAGTCACGGTGCGCTGTCGGCCGGACCGTCCACATAGGTCACGGAGCGCAAGCGGGCTCCGGGCCGACGTAGCCCTCGCGCGAGGAGTCGTCGATGCCGACCTCGCACGGGATCGACGGGTCCACGCGGTTGCCTTCGACGCGGGCGCCGGTCGAGTGGATCGCCAAGCCGATCGCGTGGTCCGGGCCCGCGGCGAAGGTGTTGCCGGTGATGGTGGCCTGCTGGACGTCCTCGAACATCAGCGTCTGCGAAGCGACGAGCGTCTCGCAAAAATTGTCCTTGATGAGAAAATCGGTGGTGTGGCCTTTTCCGTCGCCCTCGCCGTCGTTCGGGCCTTCCGCCATCAGGCACATGTTGTCGATTTTCTCGCAGCGGTTTCCTTCGATCCGGATGTGATTGCTCGGCGGGCTGTCGCTGGAAAAAGTTTGCATGCAGTCGGCGTGCGCGCCGTCGCGGTTCGCTGTCTTGCTGATCGTGTTGTGCTCGATGGCGATGTAGTCGCCGAAGAACCGGATACCGTCGCCGTCGCCGCCGTGCGGGGCGGTGATCCTGGTGTTCTTCAGGGTCACGTGATTGCCGCGGATTTCCACGCCGGGCGCGGACGGTTCGTCGAGGACGAAGCCGTCGAGGACGACCCAATCGGCGTCGACGTCGATGCCGGATACGGATTTCGCACCGCCGGTGTACACCCGCGGCTGATTCGGCGTGCCGCCCGCGGTGATGTGCAGGCGGGAATCGGCGGCGTGGGCGGCCGGGGCGAAGACAGCCGCCAGGAGAGCGGCGGCGGCCAGGACGAGGGTGCGGGTCGGGGCGCGCATCGGAACTCCTTCGATCGCGCGGACGGGGACATCGGCGAAGGTAGAGCGCAGCGGCGGGAGGGGTCCCGGGCCGCTTTCTGCGGACGGAGGCGATGCAGTATCGTTACTGCGAGTTACCTCACAGGGGTCGGACCACGCCGAGGGGAGCGTCGGTGGACGCGGACCAGCTGATCGCGGACCGGTACCGGCTGCTGGAACGGGTGGGCAGCGGCGGAATGGGCGTCGTCTGGCGGGCCCACGACGACCGGCTCGGCCGCGAGGTGGCGCTCAAACAGGCCCGGCTGTCCGACGTGGTGAGCGGACGGACGCTGCGCCGCGAAGCCCGGCTGGCGGCCGGGGTGCTGCACCCGAACGTGGTCACCTTCTTCGACGTCGCGGCCGACGGCGACGAACTGTGGCTCGTGATGGAGTACGTCCCGTCGCGCAGCCTCGCGGAAATCCTCGCCGCGGAGGGAAGACTGCCCGCGCGCACAGTCGCCGAAATCGGCGTGCAGCTCTCAGCGGCGCTCGGCGCGGTCCACGCGCACGGCATCGTGCACCGCGACGTCAAGCCGGGCAACGTCCTGATCGCCTCGGACGGCCGCGCGAAGCTCACCGACTTCGGCATCTCCCGCTCGGTCCGCACGGACGAGACGGTGACCGATTCGCCGCTCATCGGCGGCACGCCGGACTACCTGGCCCCGGAGGTCGCGCAAGGGCATGCGCCCACCGCGGCGTCGGATGTTTTTTCCTTGGGGGCAACGCTTTTCGCGGCCGTCGAGGGCAAGGCGCCGTTCTCGGGCGGCAACGAGTAC
This sequence comes from Amycolatopsis halotolerans, assembly GCF_042647905.1. Classification (NCBI taxonomy): domain Bacteria; kingdom Bacillati; phylum Actinomycetota; class Actinomycetes; order Pseudonocardiales; family Pseudonocardiaceae; genus Amycolatopsis; species Amycolatopsis halotolerans. Next base: position 357,545 of record NZ_JBHRWI010000015.1, on the reverse strand, counting down.
GCCACGATCCGCCGGGTCGCCGAGGGGACGGTCCCGCCGACGCGGCACGCGGACGGGCTCGCTCCGACACTGGAACGGCTGATGCGGCTCGACCCCGCCGAGCGGCCGACCGCGGTGGCGGCGGGGGAGCTGCTGGCCGAGGGGATCGACACCCTGCCGGTCGAGGTGCCGCCGCGCCGCGGCAAGCGGCGCGGGCTGCTGATCGCCGGGGTGGCCGTCGTGGCGGTCGCGGTCGTGGTCACCACGTATTTCGTGACGCGCCCGGCGAAAACCTCCCCTCCGGTCGCCCCGGTGGCGCAGGCGAAGCTCGGGCTCGGCCCCGACCCGCGGGCCGCGGATCCGTGCCGGGTGGTCGATCCCGCGCCGCTGAAACCGTTCGGCGAACCGGAAGTCGTCCCGGACTACGGGAACTTCAACCGCTGCGACGTGATCCTGCACCAGGGGGACCTGAAGGCGGACGTCCTGGCGGAGCTGCACGATCCGCCGGCCGCGGCGCTGGAGGGCGCGCAGTCGAAGTCCGGGCCGTTCACGGTGTTCGCCGCCTCGGACAAGGACCAGTGTGTGCGGCAGATTCCGCTGCAGGACCGGTTCGTGGTGCAAGTGACGGCCAAGAAGCAGGACGACGCCTACAAGCTCGACCTTTGCCAGGCTGCCGACACCGCGGTCGCTTCGGCCACGAAAGCCATGACGGCGGCCGGGGTTCCGGCGCGCGCGGCGGCGTTCCCGGCGGGTTCGCTGGCGTACGTGGACGCGTGCTCGCTGCTGGACACGCTCGCGATCTCCGCCGCGGCCGGGGTCGTCGCGCCGGTCCGGATCGAGCGCGGTTTCAGCGGCTGGTGGTGCGACTGGACGAGCCCGGCGAGCGACCGTTCGGTCACCGTCATGTTCGACCGGGACCAGCCGCCGGACAGCACGACCGGCCAGCTCGTGCAGATCGGCGGACACGACGCGTATCTCAAGACCAACGATTTCGCCGACGGCAGCTGCCAGGCGGTCCTCGTCTACCGTCGCTACACCGACGCGCACGGGGAACCGAGAGTGGAACGGCTGCGGGTCGTGGTGAAGGGCGGCGGGCCGCCGGAACGGCTGTGCGCGCCGGCGTCCACCTTGGCCGGTTCGCTGGCCGGAAAGCTGCCGAAGACATGACCGCGTTTCCCGCACCGCCGGAAGAGCTGGGCCCGGACCACGGCAGTCTCGCGCACGGCGTCCCGCCTTCGCCGCCCGGCACGATTTTCGCGCTCGCCGTCACCGGCGGCGTGCGGATGCCGCCGCGCGACGGCAGGCAGGTGTTGTTCGGCCGCAACCGCGACGACGTGCACGTGTGCGTCGGCGAGGACGACCGGAAAGTCAGCCGGCAGCAGGGATTCCTGGTGCGCCGCGGGGATTCCTGGTGGATCCACAACACCGGGAAGCTGCCGATCCGGCTGCCCGGTTCGCGGCTGCTGTTCCCGGAGGAGGAACCGGTGCCGCTGGCCGAGGGCTACACCGCGGCGTTCGTGCGCGGGTCGGCCGGGCGCGAGCATCTGCTGGAGGTGTACGTCGCGGGCGCGGACGGCCGCCGCCCGGATTCGCGGCCGCAGGACGTCACCGAACCGCCGCGGATGTGGCGGCTCACCCCGGACGAACGGCTCGTCCTGGTTTCGCTGGCGCAGCGGTATCTGCTGCAGGACCAGTATCCGCAGCCGCTCGCGTGGCGGCAGGTGGCGGAGCAGTTGTCCGAGCTGAAACCGGAAGCGCGCTGGAGCGGCAAGCGCGTCGAGCATCTCGTCGGCGCGGTGCGCGCCCGGCTGGCGCGCGCCGGGGTGGCCGGGCTGACCCGGGAAGAGGTCGGCGAGCCGGTCGGGAACGCGTTGAACGACAACCTGATCAAGGAACTCCTCCTGTCGACGTCGCTGGTCCCGCCGGACCTGGCGCTGCTCGAACCCGAGGACGATCCGGGAGGGGTCCCGGCACCTCCTGGTTGACTCGCGGTGCGCGGCGGATCCGGCCCCGCGCCCCCGGCGGGCCGTCGCGGTCGCCCGGCCGGGGTCGGCAGCGGCTCCGCGGGGGGGTGTCCGTGGCAGGGGAGGCGATGCGGACGCTGCCCGCGGGACACCCGAGCCTCGCGCTCGGGTTCGCGTCGCCGCCGGGCACGCTGGTGGTGCTGGGACGCGCGGGGGGAGTCCTGGTGCCGCCGGCGGCGCGCGGGCCGGTCACGTTCGGGCGGAACACCGCGGAGGTGACGGTGCCGCTCGGCGAGGACGACCGGAGGGTCAGCCGCTGTCACGGCGTGCTGGAGCGGCTCGCGGGCCGGTGGTGGGTGCGGGCGACCGGCAAGGTCCCGCTGCGGCTGCCGCGGTCGCGGTTGCTGTTCGCCGGAGCCGCGCCGGTCCCGCTGCCGCCTGGCTATCTCCCGGTGTACGCGCGGGGTTCGGGGGACCGCGAGCACGTGCTGGAGGTGCGGATCGCCGACGGGACGCCGACGCCGACCCCGGCCGGGCGGCTGCGGCCGGACGAACGGCTCGTGCTCGCGATGGTCGCGCGGGGGTTCCTGCGGCGGGAGGAACGGCCGCGTCCGGTGCCGGTTCCGCTGGCGGCGCGCCGGTTGTCCGCGCTGGATCCCGAGGGCGGTTGGACTGCTGAAGTCGTGGCGGCGGTGCTGGATTCGGTGCGGTTCCGGTTCCGTCCGGGGTCCGCGGACGACGATCTGGTGGCGGCGCTGGTTTCGGCAGCGGTGCTGGTTCCGCCGGATCTGGCGTTGCTGTCGCCCGCGTTGCCGCCGGTGGGGGCGGCCGAGTGGATGCCGTCTACCTGGGGCAGCTAAGCGGTCCGGAACGGACGGAAGAAGTCCCGCAGTTCCTGCGCGTACAACTCGGGTTCCTCGAACGGCGCGAAATGCCCGCCGCGCACCGGTTCGGTGACCCGGACCGTGTTCGCCATCCGGTCGAGCCACGCGCGCGGCGTGCGGACGAGATCAGCCGGGAACAGCGAGAATCCCGACGGCACCTCGACCCGCCGGGCGTACTGCTCCGGCGGGATCGCGGCGTTGGCCCGGTACATCCGCATGGCTGAGCCGATGGTGTCGGTGAGCCAGTAGATGGTGATGTTCGTGAGAATCTCGTCCTTGGTGAAGGCGCGCTCGACATCTCCGTCGCAGTCGCTCCAGGCGCGGAGCTTCTCCACGATCCACGCGGCCAGCCCGGCGGGCGAATCGGTCAACCCCACAGCGGCGGTCTGCGGTTTGGTCCGGTGCATCGCGGCGTACGCGCCCTCGGCCGCGCCCCAGGCCGTGACGTCTTGGAGCCATTCGCGTTCCTCGGGCGTCACGTCGTCCGGGACGACCACGGGCAGTCCGCCGTCCATCCGGTGCACGGCCACGACCCGGTCCGGGTGGTCGAGGGCGAGGAAGCGGCTGACGCCGCTGCCGATGTCGCCGCCTGCCGCGGCGAAGCGCGGGTAGCCGAGCACGGTCATCAGTTCGGCCCACAGTCCGGCGACGGCGATCGAATCGGGCGCCGGGCCGGTGGGGCGGTCGGAATAGCCGTAGCCGGGCATGTCCGGGACGACGACGTCGAACGCGTCCGCCGGGTCTCCGCCGTGCGCGCCGGGGTCGGTGAGCAGCGGGATGACCTTCGAATAGCGCCAGAACGAGTCCGGCCAGCCGTGGGTCAGCACCAGCGGCAGCACCGGGCCGCGCGGCGCGACCGCGCGGGCGTGCACGAAGTGGATCCGCGATTCGCCGAGCCGGACGCGGTAGCGGGGCAGTTGCGAGAGCGCGGCCTCCTGCTTCGCCCAGTCGAACTCTTCCGCCCAATAGGTGATCAGTTCGCGCAGGTAGCCGACGTCGGCGCCGAGCGCCCAGCCGTCCTCCGGGGCGTCCGGCCAGCGGGTCGTGTGCAGGCGGGCGCGCAGGTCGTGGAGCTGCGCGGGATCGGTTTCGGGGACGAACAATTCCGGGCGGTCGGCCATGCCCGCGAGCCTACGTGATCTCGGCCGCACTCCGGGAACGCGTTTCTGTCGGTGGTTCTGGGTAGGGTCGGAATCGTTCAGGGGGAAAGGAGTTGCCCGATGACGACTGTTCCACAGGTGCGCACTCGCGTGCGGATCCCGCTGCGGTTCGGCGACGGGCCGGCGGTGCCCTCGGAGGCGGTCACGTTCACGGGGCTGTCCGACGGGCTCGAGCACCTTGCCTTCGTGCTGGGGGAACCCGGTCCGGTGCCGTTGGTGCGGCTGCATTCGGAATGCCTCACCGGCGACGTGTTCGGATCCGCGCGCTGCGATTGCGGCCCGCAGCTGGAGGAGGCGGTCGCGCGGATTTCCGAGGTCGGCGGGTACTTGCTCTACCTGCGGCAGGAAGGCCGCGGAATCGGGCTGTACAACAAGCTCGACGCGTACGCGTTGCAGGATTCCGGTTTGGACACCTACGCGGCTAATGCCGCGCTCGGCTTGCCGGAAGACGCGCGCGACTACACCGCCGCCGCGCAAATGCTCACCGTGTTCGGCGTTCAGCGGCTGGATCTGCTGTCGAACAACCCGGACAAGGCCGCGCAGCTGGCCCGGCACGGCCTCGCCGTGCGCGAACAGCTCCGCACGGGGGTTTTCGCGAACGAGAACAACGTCCGGTATCTGCGCGCGAAAGCCGAGCAGACCGGGCACACGCTCGCGTTGCCGTTCGAGGACTGGTCGGCTAGTTCGGCGGTGTGAGGGCGGAGATTCGGGTGAGGTTGGCGTCTCCTGGTCGCCAGTCTGGGGTGTGGACGGCTAGGTAGCGGACTGGTTTGGTGAGTGCGACGGAGACGGTGCGTTTTCGGTCGGGACGGGCGACTTCGGTGTAGGTCACGCCGTCGGTACTGGTCTCGACGACGGTGGCGGGGATTCGTCCAGCCGTCCAGGCGAGTTCGGCGGTCGCGATCGGCAGCGGTGCGCCGAGGTCCACCACCAACCGGCCGCCGGGGCCGGGTTGCCACGCTGTCGCCGGGTTGTCGTCGACGGCGGCGTCCGGGCTGGTCATCCCGGGCGGCAGCGGTTCGGCCGGGAAAGTCACGGCTCCTAGCGCGCGGTCGTTCAGCGGGTACGGCCGCGTTCCGGCGAAGACGACGGGCACGGTGTGGCGCGGCGGTAACGCGACTGTGCGCGGACGGCCGCCCGTCGGGGTGACGGTCACGACTGTCGGGAGCAGTCCCGGCGGTGCGGTCAGATCGACGCGGCTGGCGTCGCGTACGACGGCGGTCAAGCCGGGCGGTACGGCGGTGCCGGACATGCCGCGCACGGTGAAGCGGGGCGGTTCGATCCGGCCTTCGGCAGCAGCCAGTTCGTAGCTGAACGAACTGCCGGACGCGGTGACTTTCTGCGCGCCTCGGTACAGCAGCAGCGCGGTGCGATCCTGTGGCAGCACGGCCGTTCCGGACGTGGCGGTGGCGGAAAGGTTTGCCAGCACTAGGAAATCGTCCGTGACGCTCGCGTGGATTCCGGTTGCGGTGGCGCGGGCCCGACGAGCGAGCTTCGGCAGGTTCGCGCGGCCGGGATACAGCTCGGCCAGCAGCGGTGCGGGCGGACCGGCGGAAAGCGTGACGTGGTCGCTCGTAACGGTGAGCGGATTCGGGCTGGTGACGACGATCCCGGCCCGGCCGTCGATGTCCAGCCAGCCGCCGGTGCTGTGCAGCGCGGGCGTCGGGTAGGTCGCGACTGGGGTCCACGTGGCACCGTCGGACGAGGTTTCGATCCGGTACTTCCGTCCAGCGGCGGCCTCCCAGCTCAGGCGCACACTGCTGAACCGTTGCGGTGTCCCGAGATCGACGGCCAGCCAGCTGTCCGCGCGCGGGCGGTCCGATGTGGACACTGCCCAGCGCGTCGCGGAATTGCCGTCGGTGGCGTACTTCGCCTCCTTGCCCGGCGCGGCTGACGACGCGGACGCGGTTCCCGTCAGCGCGAGGTCCGGCCCGTCGCCGTCATGGATTTCGAACGACCAGAGCGAGTATCCGTACTGCGGATCCGGCTGTACGCCAAGCATCCGTACGTGCCGCGCGGTCACCGGAGCGAAGCCCAATTCATCAGTGCGGGCACCGGTCGACCCGGACTGCGCCGGGAGCGTCACGGAACCCTCGGCGGCGGTGTAGGTGCGGTCGCCGTCGAGGCCGGGAACGCCTGGCATGGCAAGGTTGTAGACGTTGAGCACGCCTTCATCCGCCGCGACACCAGTGCTGGCGTAGACCGCGGCACCGGTGGGAAGAGTCGCGAGCGCGGCGTACCCGGTGTCGAACCGCAGGACGCCGACGGTGCCATCGAATCCGTCGCGGACCTTCCGATACGTCGTGGCATGGCGTTCGCGCACGGCGATGTTCGTGGCGGGCAGCAGCATCGGGTTCGCTCCGCCGAGCACGAACAGCCAGTCGTCGTGGTTCGGCTGCCAGGCGAATTTCACGAAACCGGGTTTGCTGACGGTCGCGGCCCACGCGGCGGGGGAGCGGTGCGCCAGCAGCCCCGGCCCGGTGCCGAAATCGGCGGCGCGAGCGGCGTGGGCGTCGAATTCTTCCTTGCGCACCGCACTGGTCGGGCCTCCGCTATCGGCGCGCCATTCGTGCAGCAGATAGCTGATGGCGAGTTCGGCGCGGGCTTCCGGTTCGTACTTGGGTTCGCCGGAGAACTTCGTGATCCGGTCGACCGGCGGGTACGCCTGGTACGGCTCCAGCCGCGCGGCCAGCTGGGCCTCGGCGTAGGCGGCGTAGCGGTCGCCGAGCACCTGGGCGCGGAAAGCGAGCGGGATGACGTCGCGGCCGTAGAGGTGTTCGCGGTCGGCGACCATCGGCATCAGTGGTTCGCCCGCGTCGCTGGTCATCAGGAGCATGGTGCGCCACAGCAGTTCGCCGTTCGGCTGCGCGGTGAGCACCTCCGGCAGCGGGGCGCCGGCGGCGAGGAAGTGCATCGCGTTGCGGCCGGACGTGCGCCAGAGTTCTTCCTGGTAGTGCGGGCCGAACGAGCCGTGGTTCTCGACGAGGAACGTGTCGTACAGATTGGTGGCGGTGTTGTCGCTGACCGGTTTTCCGTCGACCAGCCGGGGATTCGCCAGATCAGCCGCGGGCAGGCCGCCCTCGTTGCGGCTCCAGGAACCGAAGGCCGCGCGCCATCCGGGAGCGCGCGGATCGTTCGGCGCCCAGGCAAGCGCCGGGGCGAGCGACTGCGCGTAAACGCCCATCTCTTCGAGCTTCGTGTCGCCGACGTAGCCGCCGCGCAGGCCATTGGGCGTCCAGTCGCCGGAGGCGGGGTCGTTGCCGGTGCCGAGGCTGGTCGTGTAGGCGGCCTGTTCGGTGGCGATGCGCTCGACGTTCCGTTGCGTCGCGGCGTCCAGCTCTGTCCACAAGAGACGGGCGGCGAGCTGGAAGTAGGACTGGAAAGTGGTGTCGAAGAACAGCTTCCGGCCCCACTCGGTGCCGCCGGTGAGCCGGTTCGAAGCGGCGAAGTGCTTGATGGTGGCGAGAGTGTGCGCACGGAGAGTTTCGCGGTCGACCCCGGCGATGGCGGCGTCGTAACCGTCGCGGGTGAGCAGGAGGGCGTTGCCGAGGACGACCGCGAAGGTGAAGTCGCGGGCGGGGTAGATCCCGGCCGCCCGGTCGAACTGCTGCTCGGCCCAGCGGGTGTGCCGGAGAAGGACCCGCAGGTACGTCGCGGCGACGGGATCCGGCGCGGACCGGGGCGCCGCTCGCGCTGTCCCCGAGGTCAGGAGGAGCGCGGCGCCAGCACCCGCGAGACCGAGCGCCTGCCGCCGGGTGAACCCGTCCATCCCGCGTCCTCCAGGGTCGCTGACAACCTTGTCAACGCGGATTCTGTGCGGCGGCCGAGCGCCCGGGCAACCCTCCGGGTCGATCCCGTCCGGTTTCGGACAATGGCGGACGAGATTGTATAACGCCCTATACGGCCCGGCGGGGTAGCGCGGACCCGGATGGCTGTGACTGCGTTGATCGCCGGACTGGCCGAAGGAATCGTCACTGACGAGGTCCTGGGGCATGTCCGCCGCGGCGGTGGAACTTGTCGTCGGAGGGCGGCCGGGAACAGTCGGCCCGCGCGGGCAGGACAGGCGAACGGAGTCCGATGCGATTGCGCACTGTCGACACGTGCTTGTAATTTGATCGCGCCGGTCGGCAGGAGTTCGTTGACGGAAATTGTCGGCGACTTTGCGCGGCGAGGACATCGAGCCGAGTCGGGCCATGCTGGTCTCGCATGAACTGTGCGCGCGGAACTTCCCGGCTTAATGCGATAAAAGCAACGAAAGGATCTGTTCAGTGCGGAACAATTTTCGACCAGGGCGAAGACGGCTGCTTTTCGTGCGGCAGGCGGCGGCCGGCGTCGTGTCGTTTCTGGTGTTCTCCTTGTTGCAGTTCGGCGCCGCCGATGCCGCGCCCGCCGGAAGCACGGCCCCGCCGGCCCCGGCCGCGGACACGGACCAGCCCCCTCAAGTCGGGCCGTCCTTCATCTTCACCACAACCGACGACTGCCAGACCGTGCTAGCCAAGATCAAGAACCACGAGTTCGGCTCGCAGGGCGAGGTCGCCTGCATCGTCCGGGCAACGGCAGACACGCCGCCCGCCGGCGGAACAATTCCGGGCCCCTCGTGACGCACGGAAAGCTGGGTCCGCGAAACGCGGTGCGAGAGCACCGACGATCGACTAGCCGAGGCCAGGGGGAACGCATGAGCAAGTCGGTGCGGACAGCGACCGCTGAGCTGTACGTGGACTACGGGCACTTCTCCGTCACGGACCACGGTGCGGACGTCCCCGGGCTGGGCCCTGCCTACGCCAGGTCTCCGAGGTGTCGCTGGAGAGCGAAGAGGGATTCCTCCTCGTCCACAACATGATGGACGGCCCGCCGCGGGAACTTGACGAACTGGCCTACGTGGGGCCTGGCACCTACCGGGTGCGGGTGCACGCCTGCGGCCGCGACATCGCCCCCCACTCGCGCGCCGACACCCCCAACGAGCACTACCTGATCTCCGTGTGGCCCGCACCGGAAACACCGCCGACCGTTCACAAACAGACCGATCGGTACGGGCACGAAGTCCGGGCCCGAGAGACAAAGCGGTGACCTTTCGCCAGGCACGCTGAACCAGCGAGACGCGCCGATACGAGCGCGGACCGGCCACCGAACGGCAAAGCGCCAGGCGAATGCCGCCGACGGGTAGCCCGGGAACCTGGACCGTGATGGCTGGCCGCGCGCTCGGCACGCTGGCAGCATGGGGGCAATCCGGCTCCGCGCCAAGCGCTCGGCACCCAAAGGACGCAGGGCCTTCTCAGAGCCGCGCAGTGACAACTATCGGCCGCGGTCACCATGGCGTCCCCCGCCGGAAGACGCCCAGACCGCCGTGTTGAGATGACAACGTGATCACTGGCCCCGGCGGATTCCTGCTTCTCGTGCTGGCCGGGGTCGGGGCCGGGCTGACCGGCGCGACCGCGGGCCTCGCGTCGCTGGTGTCGTACCCGGCGCTGCTGGCCGCCGGGCTGCCGCCGGTCGTCGCGAACATGACCAACACGGTGGCAATGCTGGGCACGACCGCAGGGGCCGCCGTCGGCGCCCGCCCGGAGCTGCAGGGCCAACGCCGCCAGCTGCTGCCGTTGTGCCTGATCACCACGGCGGGCGGGGCGTGCGGCGGGCTTGTGCTGCTCGTCAGCTCGCCGGACGCGTTCACCGTCGTCGTGCCGTGGCTGATCGGCGGCGCGTCGGTCGTGCTGATGGCCGGTCCGCGGCTGCGGCGGATGGCCGAGCACCGCGAACACCGCGGGATCGGCCCGCTCACCGGGATCGCCGCGTTCCTGGTCGGCGTGTACGGCGGGTACTTCGGGGCGGCGGCCGGGGTGCTGATGCTCGCGCTGCTGACGACGGTGTGGAGCCAGTCGCTGGCGCGCACGAACGCGGCGAAGAACATCGCCACCGGCACCGCGAACCTGATCGCCGCGCTGGTCTTCGCGTTCACCGGCAAGGTCTACTGGCCCGCGGCGATCGCAGTGTGCCTCGGTTCGGTGGCTGGTTCGTGGCTGGGCTCGGTGCTGGTGCGTTATCTGCCCGCGACGCCGTTGCGGATCGCGATCGGCTTGGGAGGTCTTTCGTTGGCGGCGGTGTTGGCTTGGCAGGCTTACTCGGGTTGAGCCGGGTCGCTCCCGCACAGCGGCTTCGGCGCGGCAAACCAAGGGAGACTGACGCACAGCCGCACGAACGGGCATAGTCGGCGGGGTACCCGAGCAGGAGGACAGATGAGCATTGTCGGCACCCGGGTGGTGCGCGTCGAGGACGAGAAGCTGATCACCGCGGGCGGAACGTACGTCGACGACCTCAAGGAAGAAGCGCTCGCCGGCGCCGTGCACGCGGTTTTCGTGCGCAGCCCGATCGCGCACGCGCGCATCGCCGGGGTCGATGTGGAGGAAGCCCGCACCGCGCCGGGAGTCGTCGGCGTTTACACCGCGGCGGATCTCGACATCGGGTCGGGCAAGGCCGGGCCGGTCGCGGAGCCGTTTCTGGCCAAGGACGTCGTGCGGTACGTCGGCGAGCCGGTCGCGCTGGTGCTCACCGAGGAGCGGTACCAGCTCGCCGACGCGGCCGAACTGGTCGATGTGGACTACGACCCGCTCGAAGCGGTCGCGGATTTCGACACCGCGCTCGCCGGGGAGACGCTGGTGTTCCCGGACCACGGCAGCAACGTGGTCCACTCGAACGGCCCGGAGGAGTTCGACGATTCGGTGTTCGAGGGCTGCGAGGTCGTCGTCACCGAGGACATCCTCAACCAGCGCGTGGCCCCGGCTCCGGTCGAGCCGCGCGGCGCGTCCGTCGCGTGGGGCGAGGACGGCCGGGTCACGCTGTGGCTTTCCACGCAGAACGCGCAGATCGGCCGCAGCATCGTGGCCGGCGGGCTCGGCATCGGCGAGGACCGGGTGCGGGTCATCGCGCCGGACGTCGGCGGCGGGTTCGGCGCGAAGATCGGCGCGGATCCGGAAGCGGTGCTGCTCGCTTGGGCGTCGCAGCGTGCCGGTCGCGCGGTGCGGTGGGCCGAGTCGCGCAGCGAGAACCTCACCTCGATGACGCACGGCCGCGCGCAGCGCAACACCGTGACCATCGGCGGCAAGCGCGACGGAACCGTGCTGGCGTACCGGCTCGACGTCCTCCAGGACACCGGCGCGTACCCGCGGGCGCTGTTCCTGCCGACGCTCACCGAGATGATGGCCCCGGGCGTCTACCGCTTCCCGGTGGTGCAGACGCGCAGCCGCGGCGTGGTCACCACGACGACGCCGATCGCGGCCTACCGCGGCGCGGGCCGTCCGGAGGCGACCGCCGCGGTCGAGCGCGCGATCGATCTGTTCGCCGCGGAAATCGGGATGGACCCCGCCGACGTCCGGCGGGTCAACTTCATCCGGCCCGAGGAATTCCCTTACCAGACACCGACCGGCGGCTCCTACGACACCGGCGAGTACGCCGCGGCGCTCGACAAGGTGCTCGACGCGGCGGGATACGCGCAGCTGCGCGAGGAACAGCGGAAGCGCCGCGAGGCCGGCGACCCGGTGGCGCTGGGGCTCGGCATCGCCTCCTACGTGGAGATCACCGGCGGCGACGCGGCGGGCGAGAGCGGCCGAGTCGACGTGCACCCGGACGGTTCGGTCACCGCGTGGACCGGCAGTTCCCCGCACGGGCAGGGGCTCGGGACGTCGCTGGCGATGCTGCTGTCGGACCAGCTGGGCGTGCCGATGGACAAGATCACCGTGCGGCACGGCGACACCGACGAGGTCCCGCGCGCGATCGGCACGTTCGGCTCGCGGTCGCTGCAGCTCGGCGGTTCGGCGATCCGGCAGGCGGCCGAGGAGGTCGTGGCGCAGGCCCGCCAGGTCGCCGCCGAACTGCTCGAAGCCGCGCCGGACGACCTGGAGCTGGATGTCGAACGCGGCGTCTGGCAGGTCCGCGGCGCGCCGTCCAGCACGACGCTCGACTGGGCCAGGGTCGCCGCCGAGGCGGAAGGCTTCACCGCCGACGTCTGGTTCGGCGACGGCGCCCCGACGTTCCCGTTCGGCGCGCACCTCGCGGTCGTCGAGGTGGACACCGAAACCGGCAAGGTCGAGGTGCGCCGGCTGGTCGCGCTCGACGACGCGGGCCCGATCGTGAACCCGCTGACCTTCCGCGGCCAGCGGCACGGCGGGCTCGGCCAGGGCATCGCGCAGGCGCTGCTCGAGGTGATGAGCTACGACGCGGACGGCAACCCGACCACGGCGACGCTGGCCGACTACTCGTTCGTCACCGCGCCCGAGCTGCCCGATTTCGAACTGGTGGACATGGAGACGCCGACGACCCGGAACCTGCTGGGGGTCAAGGGAATCGGCGAGGCGGCGACCATCGGGTCGACGCCGGCGGTGCACAACGCGGTGGTCGACGCGCTCGCCCACCTCGGCGTGGCGCACCTGGACATGCCGACGACCCCGCTGCGGGTCTGGACGGCCCTGAACGACGCTAGGAAGGCGAACTGACGTGCGGGTCTCGATCGAGGTGAACGGGAAGACGGTCGCGCAGGAGGTGCCCGACCGCACCCTGCTCGTGCACTACCTGCGGGACACCGCGGGCCTCACCGGCACGAACATCGGCTGCGACACCACGTCCTGCGGGGCGTGCACGGTGCTGCTCGACGGCGAATCGGTGAAATCCTGCACGGTGCTCGCCGCGCAGGCGGACGGGCACGAAGTGACCACTGTGGAGGGTCTGGCGTCCGGATCGGGCACCGAGGGCCTGCACCCGGTGCAGCGCGCGTTCCGCGAGCAGCACGGCCTGCAGTGCGGGTTCTGCACGCCCGGCATGATGATGGCGACGGTGTCGCTGCTGAAGGAAAACCCGAAGCCGACCCGCGACGAGGCCCGTGCGGCGCTGGAGGGCAACCTCTGCCGGTGCACCGGGTACCACAACATCGTCAGCGCCGTCATCGACGCGTCCGGGCAGGAGGTGGCGCAGTGATCCCGGCTGGGTTCGCCTACCGGCGTGCGTCCACTGTGGACGAGGCGCTCGCGCTGCTCGCCGAGCACGGCGAGGACGCGAAACTGCTCGCGGGCGGGCATTCGCTGCTGCCGTTGATGAAGCTCCGGTTCGCCGCGCCGGAGGTCGTGGTGGACATCGCGCCGCTGCGGGAGCTGAAGTTCGTCCGGACCGAGGGCGACGAGGTGGTGATCGGGGCGTTGTCCCGCTACCACGACCTCCAGCACGACCCGGTGCTCGCCGAGCACGCGCCGCTGCTCGCGCATGTGTCCGGGTCGGTCGGCGACCCGCAGGTGCGCCATCGCGGGACGATCGGCGGGTCGCTGGTGCACGCCGACTCGGCGGCCGACCTGCCCGCGGCGGTCCTCGCGGCGGACGGGACGCTCGTCGCGCGCGGGCCGCGGGGGGAGCGGCGGATCCCGGCCGCGGAGTTCTTCCTCGGGCCGTTCACGACGCCGCTGGAACCGGACGAGCTGCTCACCGAGATCCGGCTGCCGAGTCAGGCCGGGCTCGGCTGGGGCTTCGAGAAGTTCACCCGGCGGGCCATCGACTGGGCGATCGTCGGCGTGGCGGTCGCGGGGCGTTCGGTCGGCCTGATCAACATGGGCGGCACGCCGCTGCGGGCGTCGGCCACCGAACGCGCGCTGGCCGACGGGGCCACCGCGGCGGAGGCGGCGGAACTGGCCGCGGAGGGCACTTCGCCGCCGGAAGAACCGCACGCCACGGCCGAGTACCGCCAGCACCTCGCCCGAGTCCTCACCGGACGGGCCCTTGCCGCCGCTGGCATCGCCTAGCTGTCCGTGAAGGACTCCTCGAGGGAATCAGATTCCCTCGAGGAGTCCTTCACAGCTTTTCCCCGCCGGTGACAGCGACGGCTGATTTCCGCCAGCGGCGTGCGGGCGGCGGTAGCCAGACTGGGCGCTGTGAACACGACTTTTCCTACGCACACGGCGATCGAGCCCGGAATCCTGTACTTCGGCACCCCGGTGGTGCTGATCTCGACGTCCAATGAGGACGGTTCGGCGAACCTGGCCCCGATGTCGTCGGCGTTCTGGCTCGGCTGGCGCGCGATGCTCGGCCTCGGCGCCCGTTCCAAGACCGCGCTCAACCTCCTGCGCACGCGCGAAGGCGTGCTGAACCTGCCGTCGTCGGCGATGGCCGCCGCGGTCGACCGGCTCGCGCTGACCACCGGATCCGATCCGGTGCCGCCGCGCAAGGAGGAGCGCGGCTACTTCCACGTCGCGGACAAGTTCGGCCGCGCGGGGCTCACACCGGTGCCGTCCGAGACCGTGGCGCCGCCCCGGGTCGCCGAATGCCCGGTCGCGATGGAGGTCGTGCTGGAGTCCGTGCATCCGTTCGCCGAGGACGACGAGGCCCAGCGCGGCGGCACCGTCGGCCTGGAGGTGCGCGTGCAGCGGGTGTTCGTGCACGACGACATCCGGCTGCCGGGCGCCGACGACCACGTCGACCCGGACGCGTGGCGGCCGCTGATCATGAGCTTCCAGAAGCTGTACGGGCTCGGGCCGCAGGTGCACGAGTCGACGCTGGCGCGGATCCCGGAGCGGATGTACCGCTCTCCGGACATCGAACGGGCGCGCGGCGTCTCCTGACGCCGTGTCCACTGTGGAGCAACCAACCGGCGAAACGACGGCGAAGGGCAGAAGAACAACTCGGTAAAACCGGGCACGGCAACGGGCCGCCGCGATGCGCGGCGGCCTTTTGTCAGCTTTCTCGCATCAAGGAATTTCCGCCGCTTCCGGGCCGCCCGTCAAGCGGCGCGCGCGGCGAAACCGCAGGTCGTGTCTGTTCGGACACGGCCCTCGGTACATTGGGGCAGCGGTCCCCGTGGTGATCACCCGCCCCCGCCGGACTGATAGTCTTTCCCCATTGCGAATCCCAGGCACGGCAACGCAATTCGGTGTCACTCACAAGGGTGCCGAAGCGGTCGTGCCCGACCCGGCTGTGGGAAGGATGCCCTCGGGATGGCGGACAGGTTCGAGTTCGTTCTCGACGTCGTCGAAGCTTTGGTGGTCGGGGAGGCGACCGGCGGGAACATCCGCCAGTTCCCGCTCCGGATCGGCACTGTGCCGGCGGAACCGGAGCGGTACGTGCGGATCGCGAAGATCGTCAACGACGCGATCGAGGAGCGCAGGCTGTCGGTCGGCGACGAGCTGAGCCCGTACGTGCGCACCGCCTTCGAGCTGCTCGCGAAGCCGCGGGTCTCGGTCGCGGTCAGCGGGATCGACGGCCTCGGCGCGGACATCGCGGTGGTCGCGCTCAGCGACGGCAGGCAGGCGCTCGGGATCACGCAGGACCCGAAGACCGACAAGCTGCTGTTCTCGCTCTTCGACGACGAGGAACTCGTCGAGGTGATCGCCGGGGTGCTGCCCCAGGCGCGCCCGGCCAGCACCGGCGCGCACACGATCCGGCAGGCGGCCTCGCAGGAGGTGTCGGCGATGACCGCGCGCCGCCGGGCCGAGGCGGCCGAGGACGAGGAAGAGACCGACGCGTTCGGGATGATCGAGGTCAGCGGGCGCGTGCAGCCGCGCCGCCCGGACCCGCGGGTCTCCCGCCCCGCGCCCGGCGGGGTCGAGGTGCTCGAACGCGTGCTGGCGCAGCCGCGGCTCGGCGGCGGGCACATCGCGGTGAGCGGCTGGGGCCGGCACGGCGAGCGGCGCGGCGGCGACCCGATCGGCTGGCTCGACACCGCCGACGGCCGCTACCTGATCAAATCCACCGTCAGCGAGGCGGGCGACTTGACCGCGGAATACGTGCCCGCCGGGCACCGCGAGCTCAAGCGCGCCGTGCAGCAGGCGGTTTCCGCGGTTTACTGACTATTCCACTGCAAGCGGCGACAGTTCACGAGGAGAACGAGGTCCCGATGACCGACGAGGCACCGATGGCGATGGAAGCGAGGATGGCCCCCGTGGCCCCGGTGGGCTTCTCGCTGCCCGCGCGCCAGCTGAAGACGCTGGCCGAGCGCGGATCGTTCGCGGTGGACGACAGCACCGGCGACAAGATGATCGCCGCGCTCCAGGGCGTGCTCGACGCACTGGAGGCGCACGTGCAGCTGATCGAGAAGATCGCCGGGGTCCCGGCGATGTCGAAGAGCCCGGCCGGGATGTTCGTCAGCAAGCACATGGCCGAGACCGCGCGCGACCAGCAGGGCCTGGTCACCCAGCTGCAGGCGGCGCACAAGGAGTTCCCGACCTACGTCGAGGCGATCAAGCTCGCGAAGAAGAACTACAAGGAGCGCGAGCACAGCTCCAGGGAAACCTTCGAGCGCATCCACCGCACCGCGCAAGAGCAGGGCTGAAGGGGAGACCAGTGGCCGACAAGAAGCAACCGACCGCCGAGTCCGTCTCCGATCCGTCCTCGACGGACTACGACCCGGGCAACACCGCGCTCTACAACCCGACGCTGGACCCCTCGTCGAAGTACTACATCGGCCCGGTCCGCCCGGACGACGTGGCCTCGGGCGACCAGCTGCGCGAGGACGCGACCGCGAAGATCAACGCCATGTTCAACGGCTGGCTGCTCCCGAACGTCCAGGGGAAGGCGCGCGACCAGCTGATCCAGGCGATGTACCAGCGGAACCTGGACGAGTCGAAGAAACATCTCGGCAAAGACCTCGAGATGCGCGATCCGGGCGCCGCGCCGCACACCGACTGGAAGAACGCGACGCACGAGCAGATGATCGACGCCATCACCACGCACGCGGACCCGGCCGGGGTGGCCGAGTCCTCGGAGGCCTGGGTGAGCCTCGGCAACGAGCTGGCGACGCACCAGAAGAACCTCGGCGACGCGATCAACGCGAGCACCTCGAACTGGAAGGGCGACGCCGGCGACGCGGCGCGCGTGCACCTCGCCAACGTCGGCAAGTGGCTCGGCACCACCGCGCAGGGCGCGTCGCTCACCGGGCGCCAGCAGGAGGTCCACTCCCAGGCGCTCAACGAGACGCAGAAGGCGATGAACGCCAACCCGCCGGTGAAGTTCTCGGCGCAGGACGCGAACAAGGTCCTGATGACGATCCGGGACCCGGCCGCGTACGTCGTGGCCTATTCGTCGGCCATGAAGACCTTCACCGACCAGCAGGCCGCCCGGGACCAGGCCGCGCAGATCATGACGCGGTACGACCAGACGATCGGCGGGGCGGTGGCGACGCCTCGGTTCGCCGAGCCGCCGAAGCTGCCCGCCGAGACGGACCGGTTGCGGCCCATGACGCAGGGCACCCCGATGAAGCCCGGCGGCGGCGGCGCGGGCGCTCCGGGCGGGGTGCGGGTCGGCCCGGACGGGCGTCCGCTCGGCCCCGACGGCAACCCGATCGGCCCGCCCGGGACCACGGTCGGCCCGAACGGCCAGCTCATCGGACCGGACGGCCGCCCGCTGGGCCCCGACGGCAACCCGATCGGCCCGCAGGGAACCACCGTGGGCCCGAACGGGCAGCCGATCGGTCCCGACGGACGGCCGATCGGACCGGACGGCAAGCCGTACGGCCCGGGCGGCGGCGGTCCCGGCGGGATCGACGGCGGCCCCGGCGGCGTCCACGGCGGTCCCGGCGGGCAGCAGCCCGAGCGCAAATTCGACCCGGCGTCGCTGAAGATCCCCGAGGGCGGCCCCGGCGGCAATCCGGGCGGCGGCGGTCCCGGCGGCTCCTTCCCGCCCATCCCCGGCTCGAACGACCCGGGCGCGACGAAGGCGCAGGGCTTCAACCCGCCGAGCATCCCGCCCATTCCGGGCCCTGGCGGCGGCAACCCCGGCGGCGGCTTCAACCCGCCGAACATCCCGCCGATCCCGGGTCCTGGCGGCGGCAACCCCGGCCCCGGCTTCAACCCGCCGCCCATCCCGTCCTTCCCGACCGGCAAGGACGGCGACCCGTACAAGTCGAACCCGTACAAGCCGCAGCCGTTCAAGCCCTCGATCCCCGAGGGCCCCGGCGGGATCAAGCCGTACGAGCCGAAGCCGTTCAACCCCGGCAAGATCGGCCCGGACGGCAAACCGCTGTTCCCCGGCGGCGGCACCGGCCCGAGCGGGGAGAAGCTCGGCGGCATCGGCAAGGTCGGCGGCGTCAACGGCGAGAGCATCAGCAGCAGGCTCGGCGGCGGTTCAGGCGGTCTCGGCGGCGCCAAGGGCGGCCCGGGCTCCGGCGGCGCGTTCAGCGGCGCGGGCGGCTCCGGCGCGGCTGAAGAAGGCGTCGCCGGGCGCGGCGGCCCCGGTTCGGGCGCGGGCGGCAAGGGCGCGACCGGCGCTCCCGGCATGGGGGCCATGGGCGGCGGCAAGGGCGGCAAGGGCCCGGAGGACAAGGAACACAAGATCGCGAGCTTCGTCGAGTCGGACGATCCGTCGTTCTTCGCACCCGACGAGGTCGTCGCCCCGCCGGTGATCGGCGACTGGAAGAACAAGGACTGGAAGTGAGGCGGCGATGAGCGGAGGCGCACAGGGGTTCCGCGTAGAACCCGACGACCTCGTGGCGCACGCGAGCCACCTGGACGGCCTGGTGGACCGGCTGAACACCGCGGCGCAGGCGGCGAACTACGCGATGTCCGACGACGCGTACGGGCTGCTGTGCGCTTTCCTCCCGCCGATCATCAACCCGACCGGCGAGAAGGCGAAGGAAGCGATCAGCGGGGCGATCGAGGGCGTCCAGGCGACCTCGGACAACGTCCGGACCGCCGCGAAGTCCTACCAGGAGGGCGACGAGGGCCAGTCGAAGCCGTTCAAGAAGGTGGCCACCGAGGGGATGCTCAGCAAGACCGACAGCGGGGAGCTCAAGGAGCGGTTCCGCGTCGGCGGCGTGCAGGCTCCGACCGGGCAGAACGTGCCGTTCAACCGGGACGGCGTGCCCGCGGAGGCCCGGTACGACAGCGCGGAGCCCTTGCAGCCGAGGCAACGGGTCGACGCCGCGCAGCCGGTCGACCGGGGCGTTTCCCCGGGCGAGGCGTAGCGAGGCGATGGCGCTCTCGCGCCGCCGCGGCGGGCGGGTACCGTCGACAGATGACGGTGCCCGTCGCGGCGAGGACAAGACCCGCCCGCAACGGCGCGGGTGACGGGATTCGAGGAGAACGTAAAGCATGACCAGCGCGGGTGGGCTGGGCGACCTGATCAGGGACCCCGACGACGCAATCCGGCGAATGGACGAATGGGCGGCCGGGTTCGCCCGCAAGGCGGAGCGCTACGCGGCGGCCCAGCAGGAAACCGAACAGCTGCGGCTGACCGCGACGAGCCCGGACGGGACCGTCAAGGTCACCGTCGGGGCCGACGGGGTCGTGTCCGACCTGGTGTTCAGTTCCCGCACGCGCACCATCCCGCCGGAGGAGCTCTCCAGGATGGTGCTCGAGACCATGCGGAAGGCGCAGTCGGGCATCACCGACCGCGTGGCCGAGGTCATGGGCCGCAGCCTGGGCGACGAGGACCCGGACACCCGCGCCGTCATGCTCGATTCGCTCCGCAACCGCTTCCCGGACCCCGATCCGGAGCCGGACGAGCAGCAGGACAGCGCGGAGGAGCAGCCGGAGCCGCCCGCCAAGACGCCGCCGCCTCCCGCTGGCGGTGCGCCGCGTCCGCCCGCGACGCCGCCGGCGCCGGGCGGGCCCGCTTCGCCGCCGCAGGGCCGCCGTCCGGGCGGGATCGATCCGGACGAGCAGGACAACAATCCCTGGTGACAGTTTCTGGTGCGCCCCGGCCTTTCAGCCGGGGCGCACTGTCGTTTGTGGACGGTCCGATGTGGACTCGGCGGTGCGAGCCGGGCCGCGGTCGGCGATCAGCGCCGAGGACCTGCTTCCCGGAGAAAGGCTGGCGTCGAGAGGCCGGTCCGATGTGGACTGCCGGAGCAGATCGGCGCTGGCAGCACCCTGAGGCGGGTTGGCGGCCGGGTCCGATGTGGACTCCGGCTCACAGAACCTGTTTGCGGTCGGCGAGGTAGCGCAGGTGGAGGAGCGCCAGCAGCGCCCCGACGGCCAAAACCTCGCCCCACTCCGCCGGGTTGGCGTAGGACGGGCCGCACGAAGCGGGCTGGTCCTGGCCCGGGAGGCACGCGAGGCCGGGTTCGGCGGCGGAAAGCGGCAGCCAGATCAGAAACACCCCCACGGCCAGCACGCCGAACGCCACCAGCACCTGCACCGACCGCCGCGACACCGCAGACCCCCTTCTCGCAGAACACGAAGAAGATCGCCGGAGCTCGCCAGGTCGTTACCCGATATGCCGGATTGTCAGAGCTGTGGCAGCGGAACCTCGGCCGCCAGGTCCTCCGGGGCGGAAAGCCGCCACGCCTCGTACACGAGTTCGGCCAGTTCGTCGGCCTCGATGCCGCCCAGTTGCACCACTACCCAGCCGAACCCGCCGGACGTGAACTGCTCCTCGAAAACGTCCGGGCGCTCCGCGACGAGCGCCTGCTGTTCCGCGATGGTCTGCTTGAGCCCGACGGTGTCGGTGCGCGGCCAGTGGTAGCCGAAGCGCTTGCCGCGCACGCTGAACGACGTGTAATCGCGGCCGCTGCCGCGTTCAACCTCGCGCAGCTTGCGGATGATCCGTTCGAAATCCTTGCTCGGCACCGGTCCTGGCCCCCTCCATCGTGGACCCCGCCATCTTACGGCGGCGGATCCGGCGGGTTCGGCTTACGGTGGTGCGCGGAGGTGCCCGAATGTCCGAAGCGGCCCGCGGCATGCCGCCCGCGATCGAGCCGATGCTCGCGTCGCCCGACGGCGGCACGCTGCGCGACGATCCGGCGTACGCCTACGAGTTCAAATGGGACGGTTACCGGGCGACGATGCGCGTCGCGCCGGACGGTGCCACGTTGCTGACCAGTCGCAACGACAACGACTTCACCACGAGGTTCCCGCAGCTGTCCGGCGCGCTCGGCGACGCGCTCGGCGGCCGCCCCGCGGTGCTCGACGGCGAGATCGTCGCCCTCGACGAGCACGGCCGTCCCGATTTCGGGCTCCTGCAGAACCGCACCTGGCAAGCCGTCGCGTACTTCGCCTTCGACATCCTGAGCCTGGACGGCGAAAGCCTGCTCGACGCGCCGTACGAGGAGCGCCGCGAGATCCTCGCCGAGATCGAACCGCCGGACCGGCAGCTGGTCGCGATCACGCCCTGGTACCGGCACAGCGACCTCGCCGAAGACGGCATGACGCCGGCCGGTCTGCTGGACGTCGCGCGGAAGATGATGCTCGAAGGCCTGATGGTGAAGGCCCGCACGTCGCGGTATCAGCCGGGACGGCGCAGTCCGGAATGGCTCAAGCACCCGCTGGTGCGGACGACCGAGGTGGTCCTCGGCGGCTGGCGTCCGGGCCAGGGCCGTCGCGAGGGCACGATCGGCGCGCTGCTGCTCGGCGCGCACGACCCGGACTCGGGGGAGTTGCGGTACCTGGGCGACGTCGGCACCGGCTTCACCGACGCGATGCTTCAGGACCTTCAGGCGCAGCTGGTTCCGTTGGAGCGCAAGACAAGCCCGTTCGCCGACCAGGTGCCGCGAGACCGGGCGCGCGGCGCACATTGGCTGAACCCGGAGGTGGTCGGCGAGGTGGTGTACCGCCGCCTCACGCCGGGGGACGGCCGGTTGCGGCATACGGCTTGGCGGGGGCTGCGTCCGGAACGGCGTCCGGACGAGGTCGAGGTTCCGGTGCGCTGAGGGGATTGTCGTCCGTGAGGGGAACCCTGAGGGACTCTGATTCCCTCAGGGTTCCCCTCACGGACCTCTGCCGAGGACATCCTCAGCCAGCCTGCCGCAGCCCGGTAATCAGCAGCGCGGCGAGGCGGCGCGCGTCGTAGCTGTCGTCGGCTTCCGCGCCGATGCACAGGTTCCCCACCCCCCGCATCAGGTGCACCGCCTCCAGGTCGGTGTGGATTTCCCCGGCCTTCGCGGCGGCGTCGAGCAACTCGGTGCAGACCGGCACAAGCCGCTCCAGGAAGTACGCGTGCAGCGCCTCGAACCCGCTGTGGTCGGACTGCATGATCCCGGCCAGTCCGTGCTTCGTGACGAGGAAGTCGACGAACAGGTCGATCCACCGCGCGAGCGCGGCGTGCGGGGAATCGTTGTCCGCCAGCAGTTTCGGCCCCGCGTCGGCGCACGCTTCGACCTGGTGCCGGTACACCGCGATGATCAGGTCCGCGCGGGTGGGGAAGTGCCGGTAGATCGTGCCGACGCCGACGCCCGCCCGGGTCGCGATGTCGCGCACCGGTGCGTCGACCCCGGAGTCGACGAAGACCGCCGACGCCGCGTCGAGCAGGGTTTTCTCGTTGCGCCGGGCGTCCGCCCGTTTCGCGCGGGCTCCCGCGTTCTCACCCACGTGCCACTCCCTCCGCGTGCCGCCGGTAGACAAGTGGAACAGTGTTCCGTATAGTTACCGGAGCAACGTTCCGTTTGCTTATGATGCCAGATCGGGCCGCCGGCCACCACACCCTCGCGCCCGACGGCGAAAGAAGGTACTCCCATGTCCGCAGTACAGCCCGCGGCTCCGGTCGTTTCGGTCAAACCGGTGCGGCTCGACGCGCCGGGCCGCGGCGAGGACCTGCTGGTGCGCGTGTCCGCCCCGGCGACCGGACAGGATCTTCCGCTGATCGTGTTCTCGCACGGATTCGGCCAGTCCCTCGACGGCTACGGTCCGCTCGCCGACTACTGGGCCGCGCACGGATTCGTTGTCGTGCAACCGACTCACCTAGATTCGCGAACCCGTGCACTGCCCGCGGAAGACCCGCGCACGCCGAACATCTGGCGGCTGCGGGTCGAGGACCTCCGGCACGTTATTGACCAGCTCGACGCCGTCGAAGCGGCAATGCCTGGGCTCAGCGGGCGAGTTGACCACAGCCGGATCGCCGTCGCTGGGCATTCCTGGGGTGCGCAGTCGGCGAGCATGCTGCTGGGCGCGCGCATCGTCGAGGCGGACGGCAGCGTCGGCGAGGATCTGTCCGATCGGCGTGTGACCGCTGGGGTTCTGTTCGCGATCACCGGCACCGGCGGCGCGGACCTGTCGCCGTTCGCGGCTGAGCATTTCCCGTTCATGAGCCCGAATTTCGACGGCCTGAAGGTGCCTGCGCTGATCGTCGCGGGGGACCAGGACGACTCGATGCTGTCTGTGCGCGGCCCGGACTGGTTCACCGACGCCTACCGGCTCAGCCCGGGGGAGAAGAGCCTGCTGACGCTCTTCGGCGCGGAACATTCGCTCGGCGGCATCTCGGGCTACGAGGCCAAGGAGACCACCGACGAAAGCCCCGAACGCGTCGCACTGCAACAGCGGCTGACCACGGCGTACCTCCGCAGCGCGCTCATCCCGGGCGACGACAGCTGGTCTCGGATCGAGGACAGCCCGCTCGGCCGCGTCGAATCGCACGAGTGAAAGGACTTCTCGCGATGACCACGAAACCGCGGTTCGGCATCATGACCGCGCCGATGCAGACCGATTACGTCTCCCTGCGGCAAGTCTGGCGCGAGGCGGACGCGATCCCGTCCATCGAGCACGCCTGGCTGTTCGACCACCTCCTGCCCATCGCGGGAGAACCGGACGGGCCGATTTTCGAAGGCTGGACACTGCTTTCGGCCCTGGCCGCCCAAACGGAACGGCTGCGGCTCGGGCTTTTGGTGACCAGCAACCGCTTCCGCCCGCCCGCGATGCTGGCGAAGATCGCCGCGACCGTCGACGTCGTGTCCGGCGGACGGCTCGACTTCGGTATCGGCGTCGGATCCCGGCCCAGTCACCCGTTGGCTCGCCGGGAGTACGAAGCGCACGGCCTGCCGTACCTGGAAACCGCCGACGCGGTCGGCCGGTTCGCCGAGGCGTGCACCGTGATCCGGAAGCTGTGGACGGAGGACAAACCGTTCGACTTCGCCGGGCAGCACGTTCGGTTGACCGGTGCGTTGGGCAATCCGAAACCGGTGCAGCGCCCGCATCCGCCGTTCGTCATCGGCGGCCGGGCCCGCGCGACGCTGCGGGTGGTCGCCGAGCACGCCGACGTCTGGAACATCCCCGGCGGGGACATCGCCGACGCCGTCGAACGCAACGCGATGCTGGACGAGTACTGCGCGGACATCGGCCGCGATCCGGCGGAGATCACGCGTTCGATCCACCTGCCGGTGTCGTATGACCAGCCCGCGCTCACTCGGGCGGCGATCGGGGAGGCGTTGGAAGCGGGGTTCGGCCATGTCGTGCTCGGGCTGCCCGCGCCCTATCCGGCTGGGGTTGCGGAGTGGGTGGCGGAGGAGTTGATCGCCAAGGCGGGCTAGGCACCCTCAACGGGCGGCCCGCTGGAGCCGGAGCTGGCCGATCTCCGCGACGTTCTTCATCAATTCGGCGTTCGCCCACGCGATCAGGCGTCCGATGGTGCGCCGGGGATCGCCCTCCGGCTGGAACGGGACGGCAGCGGCCAGGTCGGCGTCGGTGAGCCGGTCCAATGCGGCGAGCCACTCCGTACGCAGGCCGCGGAGCCAGGCGATGGCCGGTTCGCCCGGGCCCGGCCAGGCGACGGCGGTCAGCTCCCGCGGTTCGCGGCCGCGGACCTGGTCGATGGCGACGCTCCACCACCAGCCGAGGTGCCAGCTCAGCCAGGCGACCGTCGGCACCGGGACGGGATCGGGCTCGCTGTCGGCGAAGTCCGGCGTCCAGGTTCCGTCTTCGGCCTGGTGCATCGTCCAGCACAGCGCGGCGGGCTCCCACCGGAAATCGGCGGGCTCGAGCCGTTCCAGGTGGTACTCGAACAGCGACCAGGCGAGCTCGAACTGCCAACGCTGCAGTTCGAGGAACGAATCGGACATCGGCCGACCCTCGCACACCGGAAGGAACCGGGGGAATCGAGTTTCCGCGAGAACGGCCCCATGAGGGAAACCGAACCGAAGATGATCGACGAAAGGAACACCGCGCACCCCGCGCGCTCCAGTTGCGGGCCCTCGACGGCCGTCTCCGGCTCACCGCCGCAGAGGAGCGCAGAGGAGACCGTCGACCTGCGGCCGGGCGGGCTGGTGCACCTTCCGCCGTCGATGCCGCGCGCGGTGGAAGCGGTGGCGGATTCGAGGCTGTCGCTGACGCTGCCGGCCGGGTAAAGCGCCCGCCTTCCGGTGGTCGACCGGAGGGGAGCCGCCGTGCCAAGATGACGCGCCTCGACGAGAAGGGGGCTCGGCAGTGGTGCTTGAGCAGGACGTGAACACGGCGGGACGGGTCCGGCGGGTGGCGCTCGCGAGCGCGATCGGGACGACGATCGAGTGGTACGACTACTTCGCCTACAGCACGGCGACCGCCTTGGTGTTCAACAAGCTTTTCTTCCCGTCGCTGTCCCCGTCGTCCGGCACGCTCGCCGCGTTCGCGACGCTCGGCGTCGGGTTCGTCGCGCGGCCGCTGGGCGGGATCGTCTGGGGCCACTTCGGCGACCGCGTGGGGCGCAAGGCGATGCTGGTCGCGTCGCTGGTGCTGATGGGGCTCGCGACCGCGGGCGTCGGGGTGTTGCCGACGTACCACCAGGCGGGCGTGATCGCGCCGATCCTGCTCGTCGTTCTCCGGGTCCTGCAAGGGATTTCGGCCGGCGGCGAATGGGGCGGCGCGGCGCTGATGGCCGTCGAACACGCTCCGGAAGGCAAACGCGGCCGGTACGGATCCTTCTCGCAGATCGGCGTCCCGGCCGGGCTGATCCTGGCGCAGCTGGTGTTCTTCCTGGTCAACAACTCGCTGTCGCCGGATCAGTTCCGGTCGTGGGGCTGGCGGATCCCGTTCCTGGTCAGCCTCGTGCTGGTGGCGGTCGGGCTGGTGATCCGGCTGCGCGTGGAGGAAAGCCCGGTGTTCGCGAAGCTGCGCAGCACCGGCGAGCGCAGCAAGCTGCCGATCGTGGAGGTGCTGCGCGCGCGGCCGAAGCAGGTGCTCGCGGCGGCGGTCAGCTTCATCGCGAACACCGCGCTCGGCTACATCTTCTTCGCGTACCTGCTGTCGTACGGCACTTCGGTGCTGAAGCTGTCCAGCACGACGATGCTGGTCGTGGTGATCGTCGGCAGCGTCGTGTGGCTGGTGAGCATCGTCGCGGCGGCGATCTGGTCCGACTCGGTCGGGCGGAAACCGGTCTACCTCGCGGGTTCCGTGCTGCTGGTGGTCTGGTCGATCCCGTTCTTCCTGCTCGTGGACACCGCGCGGCCGTGGCTGCTGATCGTCGCGGTGGTGGTGCTGAACATCGGCCTCGGCGCGACGTACGGCCCGCAGTCGGCGCTGTTCTCGGAGCTGTTCGAATCCCGGTTCCGCTACAGCGGATCGTCGTTCGCGTACGCCGTCGGCGCGGTGCTGGGCGGCGGGTTCGCCCCGCTGATCGCGGCGTCGCTGCAGAGTTCGACCGGGACGTCGCTGTCCGTCTCGCTCTACATGGTCGGCGTCGGCGTGCTCAGTCTCCTTGCTGTGCTGGCGTTCCCGCGCAAGCCGCTCGTGGCGGTCACAGGAGAGTGAGCGGCACCGCGTCGGCCATTCGCTGGTACCCGGCGTCGTTGGGGTGGAGGTGGTCGCCGGAGTCGTAGGCGGGGAGCATCGCGAGCGGGTCGGCCGGGTCGCGGACGGCGGCGTCGAAGTCGACGACGCCGTCGTAGATCCCGCTGGTCCGGATGAACGCGTTCACCGCCTGGCGGGTCTTCTCCAGCGTCGGATCGTAGATCTTCCAGCCCTTGAACGGCGTGAGCGTGCCGCCGATGACGCGGATGCCCTGAGCCTTGGCCTGCGCGACAACTTGCCGCAGCGCGGAAATGATCATCGCCGGATCGGTCTGGTGCGGGTTCTGCTGGATGTCGTTGATGCCTTCGAGCACGATCAGCGTGCGGACGTCGCCGCTGGTCAGGACGTCGTCGGCGAGCCGGGCGAGCGCGTTGCGGCCAGCCGTGCCGCCGTCGAGCAGCAGCCGGTTGCCGCTGATCCCGGCGTTGAGCACACCGAGCTGTCCGTGCAGCCGGTCGCTCAGCTTGTCCGGCCAGCGCCGGTTCGCGCCGGGCGTGGAGTGCGCGCCGTCGGTGATCGAATCGCCGAGCGTCACGACGGTGCCGCGCGCGGGTCCGCGGACGTCGACTTCGCTGACGTAGTGCCACACCGCGGTCTGCTCGGTGAACGACGCGCCGGACTCCTCGCCCGCGAAATCGCCGGCGCGGGTGAAGAACGACGTCTGCTGGGCGAGCGGATGGTAGGTGACCGGGCCGGACGGCGTGGGCACGTAGGTGGTCACCAGCAGATCCGCGTCGGCCGGGACGCGCAGCCACGCCGGGTCGCTCAGCACCTCGGCTCCGGGCGGAATGACCACTGTGGACTGTCCGCCGAACGTCAGCGTGCGCATGGTGCCGCTGGCGGCGCGCGGGCCGTCGGCGGCGACGGCGAGCGTCACGTGGCCGAGGGTGAGCGGCGCGGTGCCGAAGGTGTTGGAAAACCTTGCCCTGGCCTGGTTTCCGCCCGCGCTGGTGTGCACGACGTTGCGGATCGAGTAGTTCGGATACCCCTGCGGCGTGTTCGCCACCGCGGCCGCGGGCGACGCCGCCCACGTGCCCACCCAGCCGTGCGCGGCCAGGTCGCCCTCGGCACTGCCCGACGCGGTGACCGCGCCCAGCGTGAGCACGGCGGCCGTCCCCAGCGTAAGGATCCGTTTCATGGAAACACTGTGCGCGCGCCCGCGCGGCGCGGCATCCGCGGTCCCAGCCATCGGGTCGACAAAAAACCGGACAGGTTTTGCCGCCGGACGGGGGATACGACGGTGGTGTGCGGACCTCTCAGGGGAGACCATGGAGTGATGACAGAATCACAGTGGGTATCGCTATCCGGAAGCCTGCGTCCCGCGCTGTCCGAGGCCGAGGTGCTCGGCCCGCTCGACGCGGACGCCACCGTCACCGCGACCGTCGTGCTGCGGCGGCGCGCCGACCTGGACGTCGCCGCGCTGAGCGAGCCGCTCGCTCCCGCGGACTTCGCCGAACGCTACGGGGCCGCCTCCGACGATCTCGACCTGGTGCGCACCGTCCTCACCGACGCCGGCCTCACCGTCACCGACGCGCACGCCGGTTCGCGCCGCGTCTCGGTCCGCGGCCCGGCCCGCGCGATGACGGCCGCGTTCAAGACCGAACTGAACCGGGTCCGCCACGGCGAGACCGGCGAATTCGCCGCGCGCAGCGGGGAACTGGAACTGCCCGCCGCTCTCGGGGACGTCGTGGTCGCTGTGCTCGGCCTGGACGAGCGGCCGCAGGCGCGCGCGCAGTTCCGGCTGCACAAGGAAGCCGCCGCGAAGGGGTACACGCCGGATCAGGTCGGGCGGCTCTACGGGTTCCCGGCCGACGCCGACGGCACCGGGCAGACCGTCGCGGTGATCGAACTCGGCGGCGGGTACAAGCCGGACGACCTCAAGAAGTACTTCGCGGGCTTGAAGATCACCGAACCGAAAATCACCGCGGCCGGGATCGACGGCGGCAAGAACGCGCCGGCCGGCGACCCGAATTCGGCCGACGGGGAAGTGCTGCTGGACATCGAGGTGATCGGGGCGCTCGCGCCGGGAGCCGCGCAGGTCGTGTACTTCGCGCCGAACACCGACCAGGGCTTCCTGGACGCGGTGAGCACCGCGGTGCACGCGACGCCGACCCCGGTCGCGGTCAGCATCAGCTGGGGCCAGTCCGAGGACCAATGGACGCCGCAGGCCCGCACCGCGATGGACCAGGCGTTCGCCGACGCCGCCGCGCTCGGCGTGACGGTGTGCTGCGCGTCCGGCGACAACGGCAGCGCGGACGGGCAGACCGACGGCGCGCAGCACGTCGATTTCCCGGCGTCGAGCCCGCACGCGCTCGCCTGCGGCGGCACCAAGCTCGACGGCACCCCACCGTCCACAGTGAACTCCGAAACCGTCTGGAACACCTCCGGCGGCGGCGCGACCGGCGGCGGGGTGAGCGACGCGTTCCCGGTGCCGGACTACCAGCAGGCCGCGGGCGTGCCCGCGCGGGCGGGGGACGGCAAGCCCGGCCGGGGCGTCCCGGACGTCGCTGGCAACGCGGATCCTTCGACGGGGTACCAGGTTCTCGTCGACGGACAGCAGATCGTGGTCGGCGGCACGAGCGCGGTTTCGCCGCTGTGGGCGGCGTTGCTGGCCAGGCTGGCGCAGGTGTCCGGGCGCGGATTCGGGCTGGTGCACAGCAAGTTGTACGCCGGGGTCGGCGCGGGCAAGGCGCAGCCGGGGTTCCGCGACATCACCGAAGGCGGCAACGGCGCGTACTCGGCCGCCGCCGGATGGGACGCGTGCACCGGGCTCGGGGTGCCCGACGGTGCGGCGCTGCACCAGGTTCTCGGCGGCAAGAAGTCCTAAGTGGACAGTCAGGCGCCGAATTCCTTCCGGATCCTCGGAAGGACCTCGGCGCCGAGCAGTTCGATCGCTTTCATGACCTTGCGGTGCGGCACGCCGGACCAGTCCATCTGCAGGGCGTAGCGGTCGGCCCCGGTGAGTTTCCCGACGGCGATCAGCCGGTCGGCCACCTCGTCGGGGCTGCCGACGAAGAGCGCGCGGGCGTCCCGCGTGTACTCGTCGTACTCCGCGCGGGTCGGGACCTGCCAGCCGCGGGCCCGCGCGCCGTACTTCATCGTTTCCAGCCAGTACGGGTAGAAACTCTCCTTGGCGTCCTGCGAATTCTCCGCGACGAGGCCGATGGCGCTCATCGTGACGTGCAGGTCGCCGGGGGAGTGCTCGCCCGCTTCGCCCGCCTGGCGGTAGAGGTCCACGAGCGGCGCGAACCGCTCCGGCTCGCCGCCGATCACCGCGTACACCACGGGCAGGCCGAGCAGCCCGGCGCGCACCGACGACTCCGGATGCCCGCCGGTGCCGACCGAGATCCGCAGCCGCCGCCCGTACGGGCGCGGGTAGACGTGCGCGTCGGCGAGCGGCGGGCGGAACCGGCCGGACCAGGTGATCGGGTCCTCGCGGTCGAGCCGCAGCAGCAGGGCCAGCTTCTCCTCGAACAACTCGTCGTACTCGGTGAGATCGGCCCCGAACAGCGGGAACGACTCGGTGAACGAACCCCGCCCGGCGAGCAGTTCCGCACGGCCGCGGCTGAGCTGGTCCAGGGTGGTGAACTGCTGGTACACCCGAACCGGGTCCTCGGTGGACAGCACGGTGACTGCGCTGGAGAGCGTGATGCGCTCGGTGACGCTCGCCGCGGCGGCCAGCACGGTGGCCGGGTTCGAGATCGCGAACTGCTCCAGGTGGTGCTCGCCGAGGCCGTAGAACCCGAGGCCGAGCTCGTCGGCCAGCCGGATCCGCTCGAGCGTTTCGGCCAGCCGCTGCGCGACCGACACCTGTTCGCCGGTCACCGGGTCGGCGGGCCGGTCGCCGAAACTGTAGATGCCGAGTTCCATCGCTTCACTTCCTCGTCGTCGCCCGCCGACGATACCGGTTGTTGACACGTCATCGGTGCAACCTTCCGCCCCGCTCGCCCGTAGAGCACAGTGGAACGAACGGCGGGAGCGGACGGATGCGCGGGAAGATCGTCGCGATGGTGCTGGCCGGGACGGCCGCGGTCGCGGCCGGGTGCGGGGCGCAGGCGGAACCGGAGGCGCAGGCGGCCGGTCAGCCGCTGGCGCCGTCGCCGGAACTGCCCGTGCCCCGGGTCGCGCACACCCCGCCGGGTCCGCCGTGCTCAGTGGACACCGGCGCGTGCGCCAGCCTCTCGCTGCGGCGGGCGTGGCTGATGGAGAACGGCGCGGTGGTGCGTTCGGTCCCGATGGAGCCGGGCGCTCCGGGCCAGCCGACTCCGACCGGGACGTTCAAGGTGGCGTGGAAGGACCGCGTGCACCGCAGCGACGAGTACGGCGACGACATGCCGAACTCGGTCTTCTTCGCCGCGGGCGGCATCGCCTTCCACGCCAGGCCGCTCGACCGGCCGTCGCACGGCTGCATCCACCTCACCGAGGAGGATTCGGCGCTGTTCTTCGACCGGTTGCCGCTGGGGGCCAAGGTGGAAGTGCGCGGCTGACGGACGGCTCAGCCGGGCTCGCCGATGTTGACCATCCAGGAAATCCCGAACCGGTCGGTGCAGGCGCCGAATTCGTCGCCCCACATCTGCTTTTCCAGCGGAACCGCCACCGTCCCGCCGTCGGACAGCTTTTCCCAGCAGCCGCGCAGCAGGTCGCCGTCGTCGCCGCTGAGGCTGATCGAGATGTTCGTGCCCGGGTGGTGCTCCATGCCGGGCGGGACGTCGGAGGCCATGAGCGTGAACCCGTTGCCGCCCTCCAGCATCGCGTGCATGATGTTGTCCGCGTTGCCGGCTTCCGCGGGTGCGCCGGACTCCCCGTAGGTGTTCAGGGCGAGGTCGCCGCCGAACACGCCGTGGTAGTACTCCATCGCCTCGCGCGCGTTGCCCGCGAAGCTGAGGTACGGGTTGAGTTTCGAAGCCATCGGGCCCTCCTCGGGTACTGGACGGACTCGAATCGTCGCAGCTCTGAAGGGGTGCGGCAACGGGATCAAGCCCGGTCGGGCGACCCCCGTCGCGGGCGTTCTCAGGGGTCGCCGGTGAGCTTGTCGCGCAGCTGCTCGAGGGTTTGCGACAGCAGCCGGGACACGTGCATCTGGGAGATCCCGACCTGCTCGGCGATCTGCGTCTGGGTGAGGCCGCCGAAGAACCGCATCACCAGGATCGCGCGCTCCCGCTTGGGCAGCTCGCGCAGCAGCGGCTGCAGGGCCTCGTGGTTCTCGATGTGCTCGATCTCCGGGTCGTCGCTGCCGAGCGTGTCGGCGAGCAGCAGCGGCTCGGCGTCGTCGTGCACCGGCTTGTCCACGGACAAGGTCTGGTACGCGTGGCCCGCCACGAGTCCTTCGTGGACCTCGGCGAGCTCGAGGCCGAGGTGCTCGGCGAGCTCGGTGGGCGTCGGCGCGCGGCCGAGCGTCTGCGACAGGGTGGCCGAACCGCGGCTGAGCGCGAGGTGCAGTTCCTTGAGCCGCCGCGGCACGCGCACCGACCAGCCGGTGTCGCGGAAGTACCGGCGGATCTCGCCCATGATCGTCGGCACCGCGAAGGACAGGAAGTCCGGGCCGCGGTCCGGGGTGAACCGGTCGATCGCGTTGATCAACCCGATCCGGGCGACCTGGACCAGGTCCTCGCGGGGTTCGCCGCGCCCGGTGAACCGGGTGGCGATGTGCTCGGCGACCGGGAGGAACTCGGTGACGAGCTGTTCGCGCAGCCGCGGCCGCCGCCCGTCGTCGGCGGGCAGGGCGGCGAGCTCTTCGAACAGCGGCGCGGTGTGCGCGTATTCGTCGCGGTGGCGGGTGGCCGGCTGCTGGTTCACCCGCTCCCCTCCCGGTGCAGATCGAGGTCGAGGGTGAGCGCGTACCCGTCTTCGGCGGGGTCCGGCACGCACCGCGCCGACACGTTCGCGGCCAGGGTGGTCAGCACGTGCCAGCCGAAACTTCGTTCGCTCGGCGGCTCGGCGTGCTGCGTGCGGGTCCGGACGCCGAACCGGATCCCGTCGGGCGAAACGGTGAACTGGCAGGTCATCGCGGCCCCGGGGGCGGCGGTCGAAACAACCTGGGCACACGCCTCGTCGACGGCCATCTTGGCGTCGGCGATCGCGTCGAGCCCGTAATCGGCCCGCGCGGCGACTGCCTGCGCGAGCATGCGGACAAGCGGGATCTGGTACGTCTCCGCCGGAAGCCGAAGCTCGATCACCTCGTCGAGCAAACGGTCCACGGCTGGCATGCCGCCGCTGGCGCGGCTGCCGGGGCCCTCGTCGTTCATGGCTCCCGCATACCCAGGCGCGGCGGGATCGACACGTGCGGCGGGACACCCGAATTGTGCGCAGGGGCACGTTTGCGGCCCGGTTCTCCTGGTTCACCGCACCTTGGCGGTGTGTGCCCGCCTGCTGCTCCGCGTGAATCTCCGGTGAGGCGGACGGCGATTTCGCGTGACAAACCGCGCGACGTTGGGTAGTCAGCAGGGAGAACCTTTTCGGAAGCGGGGTGACCCCCATGGTGCAGGTGCGGGTGCAGGGGCTGGCCGTGGTGGCGCAGGAGTCGGCGCCGGTCGTGCTGCTGCGTGAGGAATCGGGCTCGCGCCGGTGGCTCGCCATCACCATCGGCGCGCCGGAAGCGCAGGAACTGGCCGCCGCGCAGGAGCAGGTCGTGTCGGCGAGGCCGGGGACGGTCGAGCTGATCATCGAGGTGCTGGCGGCGCTGGGCCAGCGCGTCGAGCGGATCGAGATCACCCAGTTGCTGGACAGCATCTTCCACGCGGACCTCGTCCTGACCGGCGGCGTGCGCGTCTCGGCCCGCCCGAGCGACGCGCTCGCGATCGGGCTGCGGACGCATGCCCCGCTGGAGGTCGCGGAGGCGGTCCTGGACGAGGCGGCGGTCGACGTGACGGTGGCGGCCGGGGACGAAGCGTCTCTCGGCTCCGCGCTCGAGGCGGCGGGGGATCTGGAGGAACCGGCTGAGGCCAACGAGGACGAGATTCGCCGGTTCCGGGATTTGCTGAACGACGTGAGTCCGGAGGACTTTCGGGATCCGGACGCTTGAGGCCACTTCGCTCGCGGTGCGTCGTTGGTCGTGGCGTGAAGGGGCTACTCATGGACGGTGTCGCGTCCGGCCCGGTTCGTCGTCCAGTGTGCCGCGTTGACGGAGCAACGGCGGTTGTTCGTCGCGCCGTTCGCGCCGGGCTGACTCCGGGGCGAGGCTGGGGGACGCCGTTGTCGCTGGGATTGCATTGTGTGGCCAGTGAAGTCAAGGGCTGATGCTGTCTGCGGCAGTGAGTGATGCTGACCTGGTGGCGTCGGGTGATTTGGCGGCAGTCGAGTGGCGGCGATTGGGTGACTTGGCGGCGGTCGGAGGCCCCGGCTCCGCGTGGCCTGCTGCGGGAGTTCTCCGAGTTGGTGTGGCCGCGGGTCCCGGCTCGGCTGCAGAAGGTTCGCCGAGGCGAGATGAGTTCCGCTTCGGTGCCGGGCCTCGTTGGGCGGAGTTGCTCAAGCTCGTGCCACCGGTCGCGGTGCCCGGTGCGTTCTCAGTGTCCTCAGTGGACAGTCAACCCGTCTCCGCGGGCCGGGGCAGCGGGATCTCGGTGAGGCCCTCGGCGGCGCCGGGGCGGGTGCAGTCCAGCGGGAACAGCGAGAGCAGGCGCCGGACCGTGGGTGCGGTGCCAGGGTCGACGTAGAAGTCGGTATCTGCCCCCGCGGCGAGCAGTTTCAACCGGATCAGGACGCGAAGCCCGGCGACGCCGAGGAAGGTCGTGCGGCGCAGGTCGACGATCACCAGGCTGACTGTGCTGCGCAGCCTGGACTCGACAACCTCGGCCAGCCGCGGCGCGGTAGCCAGGTCGACTTCCCCGGCGACCTCGACGACGGCTGTCCCCGGGGCGGGATGGCGAACGCGCAGCCGGAGCATCCCCGTCGGGTCCGGCGACGGCAGTAGGGGCAGTCGGGCACTGTGCGCGGCGGTCATCACGGCACTCTCTCTGAGCCGCGCACAGGGCTGCGGCGGAATGCCGGACCGGCCGGGCACCGGGCATCCCGGCGCGCGGGACGAATCACGGTGGCTGGAGGCTCAACCACCTTCCACGGTAGCTCCCCTCCGCCGCACAGGGAAGCCGCCGAAGGGGGACGGACGGCGAGCGGTCGTCCCAGCGGCCTGGCTGCCTGGTGGAGGGCCGGGTGCGGCTGGGTGGTTGTTGAACGATCAGGCGACTGTGGGGGAGGTTGCGGTTGCGGGGGGCTGAAAACGGTGCGGCCGAAGTGCAAACGGACGGCGAGCGGTCGCTCCGGGGACCTGGCTTTCCACCGGACGGGGCGGGTGCGGCCGGATGGTCGTTGAACGATCAGGCGACTGCGGGGGAGGTTGCAGTTGTGGGGGGCTGAAAACGGTGCGGCCGAAGTGCAAACGGACGGCGGCCGGTGGCTCCGGGGGCTTGGCTGCTGCTGGACGGGGCGGGTGCGGCCGGGCGGTCGTTGAACGATCAGGCGACTGCGGGAGAACTCGCGGCGGGTGCCGAAAACGGTGCGGACCAAGAACAATCCCGCCGGGTGGGGGAGTTTGTGCCGGCGGACGGCGGAGATCCGTCGCGGCGGGACGGCGGTGGCGGCGGGGAGCACGCTGATCGGCTCGGCCAGGCCGGATCCTGCTGCCACAAGCGAAATCCTCGATCGCCCCCGTCTAACCTTCGATCCGGGGCGGTCGGCCAGCTGTCGCGGTCCGCGAAATCCCCGATCGTCTCTAGCCTCCGATCCGGGGCGGTCCGGCATCGACGACGGTCAGCGAAAGCTCCAGCGGATCGAAGTGGATCAGCGATTCCATCCACCACGTCATCCCCGCCTCGGCGAGTGCCGCCAGGTCCACCGTGGTCGGGTCCTCCCATGCTGGGCTGGCGTTCCCGGACACCGCGACGTCGTAAGGGCGGTCCACCGGACGGACTTGGGCTACCAGGTCGGCCAATGCCGAGGGCGAAGGCGGCTGCGGGCCAGGGTTCGGGAAGATCCCGTCGCTCGCGGCAGCGCGGCGCAGGACTCGCTCGTGCCGGGTGGTGCTGCCCGTCCACACCGGAATGCGATACGGCTCCGGCGCGGTGGCGTCCAGGCTCACTCGGTAATGCGGCCCTTCGTGTTCAACGGCTTTCCCGGCCCACATCGCGCGGACGATCTCCAGCGCCTCGTCGGTCCGTGACGACAACACCGCGGGGGAGGACGGCTCGCCGAAGCGGCTGAAGTCGCCGGTTTCGTCGGAGCCGATGCCGGTTCCCAGGACGAGCCGTCCGCGGGAGAGGCGGGCGACGGTGGCGGCCTGGCGGGCCAAGACCCACGGACGGCGACGGCTTGGCGGCGTGACCATCGGGCCCAGCAGCACCCGGCTGGTCGCTTGGGCGATGGCGGCGAGCGTGGTCCAGGTGTCGGCGATCGGCGGCATCGCGGGCACCACGTGGTCCCACAGGAACACGCCGTCCCAGCCGGCGGCTTCGGCCCGGACTGCCAGGTCGGCCAAATCCGCCGGGTCGCCGAGCGGGCCGAAAGGCGGCAGGTAGAGGCCGTAGCGAATGCGGTCGGACACGGGAGATCCCCCTCTGGATCGGTCGAACCCGACGGTACCGGGAGGGACCGACAAAAAACGGGCCCGAGATCTTCTTCCGGCATCCGCCGTTCGGATGTTGCCGGGTCACCGGACCCTAGGTTACGGTGACCTATGTGTGGATCGACGTGCTCCTGCTCGCGAAGCTC
The DNA here is from genome assembly GCF_042647905.1 of Amycolatopsis halotolerans. Lineage (NCBI taxonomy): Bacteria > Bacillati > Actinomycetota > Actinomycetes > Pseudonocardiales > Pseudonocardiaceae > Amycolatopsis > Amycolatopsis halotolerans. The sequence goes on along the minus strand of NZ_JBHRWI010000015.1, from coordinate 321,429 downwards.
GCCGAGCGGCCGTGGCACGGGTATGAGCTGCGCAAGCAGGTCGAGGAATCCAGCGGTCGCGCGTTGTCGAACAACTCGCTTTATCCGGCGCTGCGACGATTCGCCGAAGCGGGCGCGGTGACCCGGACCGCGGAGCCGCAGGAGGGGCGGCCGCCGCGGCATGTTTACACGATTACCGACGTCGGGCGGGAGCTGCTGCACGATCTGCTCGCCGATCTGCCGCCGGAGCTGGCGGGCGATCCGGCCGAGTTTCTGGCGCGGCTGGCGGGATTCGGCAGGCTCGGCCCGGAGGAACGGCTGCGGGTGCTGGACGCCCGGGAGGCCGCCGTCGCGGCGCAGCGGGACCGGATCGCGAAGCTCGGCGCGGGGCAGACCGACCCGTGGAGCAGGCTCGTGCTGGCCGAGGTCCAGCGCCGCGCGGAGAACGAACAGGACTGGCTCGCGTCGTTGCGCACGCGGGCGGGCTGACCGAGGAGGATCCCGAATGCCGACCCCGACCAAGCTGCCTTTCGCCAGGCCGAACGTCCTGGACATCGCGCCGCTGTACGAAGTCCTGCGCCGCGAAGGCCCGATCGTCCCGGTGACGACCCCGGCGGGCGACCCGGCCTGGCTCGTCACCGACTACGAGCAAGCGCGGGAGGTGTTCGCGGACAACCGGTTCGGCCGTTCCCACCCGCATCCCGAGGACGCCTCGACGGTCTCCGACGCCGCGGTGCTGAACGGGCCGCAGGGCGATTTCGAGACCGAGCAGCAGGAACACGCCCGGTTGCGCCGGTTGCTGGTCCCGGCGTTCTCGGCGAACCGGATGCGCCGCCTCGGCGGCCGGATCCAGGAACTCGCCGACCGGTGCCTCGACGGGATGGAAGCCGCGGGCTCGCCGGCGAATCTGCACGAGCATCTGTCGTTTCCGTTGCCAGTGCTGGTGATCTGCGAGCTCCTCGGTGTCCCGTACGAGGACCGCGAGAAGTTCCGCGACCTCTCCGACCGCATCGGCGTCCTCGACAGCGGCGGCGACGCCGAGGTGGCGATGACCGAGTTCACCGCCTACATGTCCGGCCTCGCCGACGCGAAACGCGCGAACCCGGGCCAGGACGTGGTGTCGGACCTGGTCGCCGCGCAGGCTGACGACCCGACCTTCACCGACGACGACCTCGGCAGGCTCGCCGCCGGGCTGCTCTTCGCCGGCCACGAGACCACGTCGAACCGGATCGACCTCGGCGCCCTGTTCCTGCTCACCGACCTCGCCCGCCGCGACGCGCTGGCCGCCGACCCCGAAGGGCGCGTGCACGCCACCGTCGAGGAGATCCTGCGGATGTCCGCGCCGGGCGGGCTCGGGCTGCTCCGGTATGCGCACGAGGACGTGGAAATCGGCGGCGTCCGCATCCCGCGCGGCGACGCGGTGATGATCTCGACCGCCTCGGCCAACCGCGACCCGGCGGTGTTCGCGGACGCGCACGAGTTCGACGCGGACCGGAAGCCCAACTCCCACATCGCTTTCGGCTACGGCGGTTATTTCTGCATCGGGGCGAGCCTGGCGCGTACGGAGTTGCGGGTGGTGTTCACGACGTTGTTCCGCCGGTTCCCGAATCTGCGGCTCGCGGTGCCTGCCGAGGAGCTGGAGGTGCGGGCGAACCGGTTGACGGGCGGGGTTTCGCAGGTGCCGGTGGTGTGGTGAGGGTGGTGAGTGGCGGTTGCCGGTGAGAACCGGCGCCAGCACTCACAACGACTCGATCGTGGCAGTCCCGGTGTTGACGAACGGATGCGTGGCGCTCACGGCGATCGTCCCGGGAGTGCCGCGCATCGACCGGACCCATACCGCCGCCGCGCCGCCGACCGCGCCGAAATCCAGGTAAGGGTCGCCGATCAGCACGCCGGGGCCCTTCACCGCGACGGCCAGCACCCCGTGGGCGTGCGGACGCGGCGCGCCGTAGCGGTCGAGCAAGCGCAGTGCGACCCGGGTGGTGTCCGCGCCGTCGGCGATGATCTGGTCGTCGTCGGCGGTCACCGCGATGGTGTCGTACGTCGGGTCCGCGCTGAATCGCCTGCGCAGCACGGTTTGCCCGCCGATCCGGCCCTCGACGGTCAGTTCGGGGCGCGTCCGGCCGTTCACCCGCAGGTCCACCGGGAACGGCGGATACGCCAGGTGCGGGAACCGCGAGCGATCCGGCCGCACGGTGATCGGGCGCTTGCCCGCGACGGTCACCACCAGTACCTCGCAGTTCGACCAGATGATCGCGTCGCGGCCCGGTCCGGCCGGTGGCGAGCCGGGGCCGAAATCCCAGTAGAAGGCCGGTTCGATCACCGCGCCGCGGGACGGATCGCGCTGGGCGCGGTAGAAAGCCGCGCCCAGTTTGGGGATGCGGAAGAAGTCCATCACGCCGGGGTACTTCACGCCGCGATAGTGGTGATACCAGCCGGAAGGGTAGTCGAAACCGCACCAGCCGAGCAGGCCGCTGTAGCGCGGGTCGGCCGCGGCGTGGTCGTGCACCCACGCGTGCAGCATGCTCTGTTCCCGTTGCACGGCAAGGGAATCCGTGCGCCGGAAATACGCCGAGCCGACGAGGGTGCCGATCGCTTCGCTGACCAGGTAGGGAACTCCGCGTCGTGGTGGGCGAAGCGGGGGAGGGGAACCGGGCGGGTGCGGGCGGCTGTAGTCGTTGAAGGAGAACACCCCGCCCGCCGCTTTCACCGGGTACAGCGGCGAAACGTAGCCGCGTTCGCCCGCGACGGCGCCGGTGCACGGGCGCATCGGGTCGAGTTCCGCGGCTAGCTGATCGGTCCTTCCGTACAGCGCGTATTGGCCGAGTGTCTCGTTCACCCGGGTGCCCCACACGATGATCGACGGATGGTTGCGGTCGCGCACGATCATGTCGTGCACGTCGCGCACCGCCAGCTCCTGCCACGCGGTGTCGCCGACGTGGTCCCAGCCGGGCAGTTCCTCCCACACCAGGATGCCGAGCTCGTCGCAGGCGTCGAGAAACGCCGTGGCCTGTGGATAATGCGAGCAACGCACCATGGTGCAGTTCAGCTCGTCCTTCAGCAGCTGAGCGTCGCGGCGCTGCACCCGGTCCGGCATCGCGCCGCCGACGAACGGGTACCACTGGTGCCGGTTGAGCCCGAACAGCTTGAGCGGCTTGCCGTTCAGCCGGAAACCGTCCACAGTGAACTGAGCGTCGCGCAGCCCGGTGCGCACCGAGTAGGTGTGCACTTTCCGGCCGTCGACGGCGAGCGTGACGAGGATGTCGCACAACGCCGGGTCGTCCAGATCCCACAGCTGCACCGCTTCCAGCTCTTGCAGCGACACCGTGACCTCGGTGTCGCCCTTCGGCAGCCCGGTGAGATCGGTGTAGGACGACGCCACCTCGGCACCGTGCTGGCTGAGTGCGGCGGTGAGCCGGACCGGGCCGTTGACCGCCTTCGCCGAATCCACCGTGCAATGCAGCAAGACCTCGCGATTCGGCGTCAGCACGGCGATCTGCTGGGCGTACACATCGGACAGACAGGTCTGCGGCACGCCAATGAGCTGGACGTCGCGATACAGCCCGGCCGGCTGGTAGAAGTCGATGGCCGTCGGGTTCGGGAACTCCGGCAGATCCGGCGGCGTGTTCTGCTGCCAGCGGCCGTCGACGACCACCGCGAGCACGTTGTCCTTCTCGGTCAGCAGACCGGTGACCTCACAGCGCAGCGGAAGGTAACCGCCGCTCCGCATGGCGACGCGGCGGCCGTTGAGATACACCGTCGCGGCGCTGAGCACCCCGTCGAACCGCAGGAACGCGCGGTTCCGGCGCAGCTGCGCGGGCGCGAGGAAATGCTGCCGGTACACCCAGACGTGCTGCCAGTCCGACGGGTCCCAGTCCTGCCAGGACAGCGGGACGACGCAGTGCGGCACCGAAACCAGGGCCATCTCGCTGTCGTCGAAGTCCGGATCGGTGCTGCCGGGCACGAACGGGCCGAACAGCCAGTCCGCGCCGAACCCGTCCCGCGCCACCGGGGGCGCGGGACGGGAAAGCGCGGCGGCGAGCGCGCCCGAACCGGCGATCGCCGCACCGGCCCCCAGCAGGAAATTTCGCCGGGGGTGCGCGGCGAGCCAGCGGGCCCGCCCGGAGGGCTCGCCCGTCATCCCCGCCGGCGGGCAGTTCCGGGGCGGGGCGCGGACGAGCCCCCGGAAAGCGTCGCTGCCTGCATGGCGCGAGCTTACTTCCGGCGTTGTTCAGGCGAGGTCAGTTGTTCGGCAGGGGTCAGCTGCTCAGGCGAGATCGGCGAGCCGGTCGACCTGGTCGGGATCGCCGCCCCAGCAGTACAGCATCACCTCGTCCGCGCCGAGATCGCGGTACGCGCGGATCGCGGCCCGGATGTCGTCGGCCGCGGTGAGCATGCCGCTCGCCATCTGCTCCGCCATTCCGGTGAATTCGTAGTACGCGTGCATCGCCGCTTTGGCTTCGTCCACGAGGGAATCCGGGCCGAGCGCGACGTTCACCTGCGCGACAAGACGCGGCTCGCCCTTGCGGCCGAGCTCCTGCCAGTCGCGGCGCACGGTGTCGAACAACCCGCCCGCCCACGACGGCGGAGCGGCGGCGAGCAGGCCGTCGCCCCAGCGGGCCACGCGGGCCAGTGCCTTGGGTTTGAACGCGCCGATCAGGATTTCCGGGCCGCCTTCGCGGGCCGGGGCGGGGCCGATCGGACCGGCTTCGGCGCTGTGCGGTTCGCCGGACCAGAGCCGGCACAGGTCGGCGAGCTGCTGGTCGAAGCGGCGGCCGCGGTCGCGCAGCGGGGTGCCGGCGACGTGGTGGTCGTCCTCCCGGCCGCCGACGCCGAGGCCGAGCACGAACCGGCCGCCGCTCATCAGGTCGAGCGTGGCGGCCTGCTTGGCGAGCAGCGCGGTCTCGCGCAGCGGAGCGAGCAGGACCTCGGTCTGCAGCCGGACGCGGGTGGTCGCGCCGGCCAGCACGGCGAGCGCGGTGAGCGGTTCGGGATTGTGGTAAACGAGCCGGTCGAGCAGCCCGAGCGTGTTGAACGGGCCGGCGTCCGCGCGCCGCGCCCACTCGAGCAGGGCGGCGGGGTCGCTGATGGGCAGGCCAATGCCGAGGGACATCGGAGAACCTCCGGGTAAACGGGTCGACAACAACAGGGTTGCCGCCCGCTCCTGGACCTGGGTGATGTCAGGCTGGCCGGTCCGTTCTGCGGCGTACTTCCGGGGACCGTTCCATCGGAGTGATCGAAGCCTATCCGGCGGCCGTCGCGTCGGGCAACGAGATTTCCAGGACGGCCAGCAGTTCGGTGAGCGCGGGGCCGAGCGGCAGGTCCGCGCGGACGGTCGCGTGCTCGTCGCCGCGCGTCTGGCCGCGGTTGACGATCACGACGGGCTTGCCGGATTTGGCGGCGCGCCGGACGAAGCGCAAGCCGGACATGACCGTGAGCGAAGAACCCAGCACCAGCACCGCGGACGCCTCGTCGACCAGCCGGTAGCACCGCTCCACGCGGGCGCGCGGCACGTTCTCGCCGAAGAACACCACGTCCGGTTTCAGCACGCCGGAACAGCTCGTGCAGGGCACGGTGCGGAAGGTGCGGACGACGTCCTCGGCCAGTTCGACGTCGCCGTCCGGGTTGATCCTCGTTGCCACGGCGCCGAAATCCGGGTTGGCCGCGCGCAGCCGGGCGTCGAGTTCCTCGCGGGCGGTGGTGCGGCGGCAGTCGAGGCAGACGACGCGGTCGAGGTTGCCGTGCAGTTCGACCACACCGGGGGTGCCGGCTGCGCGGTGGAGGCCGTCGACGTTCTGTGTGATGACACCGGAGAGCCAGCCGCCCGCCCGCAGCGCGGAAACCGCGTGGTGCCCGTCATTCGGCGCGGCCCGCGCGATGGTGCGCCAGCCGAGGTGGCTGCGCGCCCAGTACCGCTGGCGGCCCGCTTCGCCGGCGACGAATTCGCCGTACGTCATGGGCGTGTGGCGGCGAAGGCTGCCGGTTTCGCCGCGGTAGTCGGGGATGCCGGATTCGGTGGAGAGCCCGGCTCCGCTCAGCACGAGCACCCGCCGCCCGGAGACGATCTCGGCCACGTCGGCGACCGTGCCCGTGCGCGGCAAGGGTTCTCCAGGTCCGGCCCAGGTCAGCGTCGGTCGCGTGCGCACGCCGCCAGTCTAATCGCCACTCGGTCGGGGAAAGAGCGATTGGTTTTCCGCGCGCTTGGGTACCAAAGCCACCATGTGGTTCGCGCTGGCTACGCCCGTGGTCGTGATGGTCGCCGCCGTGCTGATGGAATCCGTGGAGCGATATTGCCTGCGGACTCCCAACGGGACGGTCCGGCGGCCGGTCGAACGGGCGGCGCTGCGGGAAGCGTCGATGCCGGTCGTAGCCGTCGGGGCGGCTCGGCTCAGGCAGCGGACCGCCTGAGCGCCCACAGGCCGGAGGGGCCGGTGTTCTTGGGAGGAACACCGACCCTCCAGCCCGTGGGCGAGGCCCTCGCTCTCCCCGTCGGGGTGGGAGAGCGGGGGCCGCTTCACGTCCGGCCCCGTTGATCTTCCCGGACAATACGGACAAGTACGCTGCGGCGCGTGAACATCGAACTGCTGTGGCTGATCGTCGCGCTGCTGATCCTCGGAATCGTGCTGAGCACGGGCTGGGGTTCGAGCACCAGGTCGCTCGAGCGCCGGATGACCCGGCTGGAGCGCAAGCTCGATCTCGTGCTCGACCACCTCGGCGTTCAGCAACCGGGCGGCGATCTCGCCCGGGAGCTGGATCCGTTGCTGCGCGAGGGCAAGACGATCGCCGCGATCAAGCGCTACCGCGAAGTGACCGGAGCCAGCCTGAAGGAAGCCAAAGACGCCGTGGACCGGATGAGCGGCAGCGTGCGGTGACCTCCGTCCGCTACCGGGCGGCGTCCTTGGTGAGCTGCCGGTACCAGTCGTCGTACGGGTGGTTGGTGGCCGGGTAGTTGACCAGCGGATCGGTGGCGAGGCCCGCGGTGTCGAAGTCCCAGCCGCGGACCACGTGGCCACTCTTGCGTGCGGCGACCAGGAATGCCGATTCCTTCGCCGGAGCACCGTAGAACAGCCCGTCCTGGAGTTCGGCAGGGTCGCCCTGCTGGTATTCGTCGAACGCGACCTGCTGGTACTGCACGCGGCCGCCGGTGACGAGATCCGTGGAGTAGCGCAGGGTTTGCGCCGGCGTGGACCCGTCGGCGCCGGTGGTGACAGAGATTCGCCCGGCGTTCGCCTTGTCGTAACGCGGATCGGACGTCTTCGCGTTGCCGGTCCAGGTCACCGTCTCGCCGGAGAGCGTGCCGCGCCACTGCCAGTTCTGGTTGTTCGCCTGGCTGCGGTGGATTTCGCGGACGCCGCCGCCGGTGAACGCGACTGTCGGAAGCACCCCGTTGTCGTACTGATGGCTTGCCGACCAGGTGATTTCGCCGTCGGCACCGAGCTGTCCGGTGTGATACCAGAGCGTGGTGGCGCTCTGCGACTGGTGCACCTCGACGATCCGGCCGGAGTCGTCGAGTGCGACCGCGGGGGTCTGGCCGCTGTCGTAACGGCCGTGGCGCTGCCAGGCGACGCGTCCGTCGGCGCCGAGCTGCCCGGTCCAGTACCAGAGCGCGCCGCCGCCGGAGTCGTGCACCTCCACGACCTGGCCGCGGCTGTTCACCGCGACCGCCGGGTGGTACCCGACATCGCGGCGATACGCCGCGCGCGTGCCGCCGTCGCCCGACAGCAGCGGAAGGACCTTGCCGCGCAAGGAATCCGTGGTCGCGCCGGTGCGGTAGGCGGCGGGGGAGAGCAGCCGCGGGCCGAACGCGGCGCTCAGCTCGGCGTTGACCGCGGCCAGGTTTCCGGCGGCGAACGAGTCGTTGTCGGTGAGGTCGTCCTTCAGGTCGAGCATGACGACGATCGGCGCCGCGTCCGGGTGCGCGGCGGACCAGGTGTTCACCACGGCGAGCCAGTCGCGGAGGCTGTCGGACGCCGGATTTCCCGCGTGGTCGACGAGATCGCCGGGCGAGCTGTGGCCGATGCCGTAGTCGCGGCGGGTGGCGTAGCCGTTGTCGTGGACGTCGAATTCGATGAACCGGACGCCCTGGTCGAGCTGGTAGGCGATGGCTCCTTTCGCGCCGTCGACGTTGCCGGAGTAACTGTTGTGCGTGGCGGCGAAGATCGTGTCGGAGAAGGACTGCGCGGCGTTCGCGGGTGCGACGCCGAGCGCGGTGACAGCCGCGGTTGCGAGCGCGATCGTGCGTAAACGGTGCATTCGGACCCCCAGGCCAGACGGACAACCGGCGAAATACAGGCGATCTTGGCAGAGATTCATGGCATGTTCTCCTGATGCGGGAAAACGACGAGGAAACCTTCGCCGACCACGTGGCTGAGCTGCTGTCCGGTTTGCCCGGGGTCAAAGCGGTGGCGCTGGGCGGATCGCGGGCGCGCGGAAGCCACCGCCCGGACAGCGACTGGGACTACGCGGTGTACTACCGCGGCGCGTTCGACCCGGACGACCTGCGCGCGCTCAACCTGCCGGGCGAGGTGTCCGGCCTGGGCGAATGGGGCGGCGGGGTCTTCAACGGCGGTGCGTGGCTCACCGTGCGGGGGCGGCCGGTGGACGTGCACTACCGCGACCTGGACGTGGTCGAGCACGAACTCGCGGAGGCGGAGAAGGGCCGGTTCCATTGGGAGCCGCTGGCGTTCCACCTGGCCGGGATCCCGAGTTACCTGGTGGTGGCGGAGCTGGCGCTGAACCGCGTGGTGCGCGGGGAGCTGCCGCGGCCGGAGTATCCGGAACTGCTGCGGGAGAACGCCCCCAAGTTCTGGCGTGCTTCGGCGGCACGGACTTTGGAGTACGCGAAATCGGCGTATGTGCGGCACGGGCGGGTCGCGGAGACCGCGGCTTCGGTGGGGGTGGCGGCGATGCAGGCCGGGCACGCGGTGCTGGCCGCGCGCGGGGAGTGGGTGACGAACGAGAAAACCCTGCTGGAACGGGCGGGGTTGCGCGGGCTGGACGACGTGGTGGCCGGGATGGGGCACGACCTGGCGGGGGCGTTCGCCACGGCGTGCGCGCTGATCGGACAGGCGGTCGAGTAGTCCGGAATCCTTGCGGCGCACCGGTTTCCGCGGATCAAACCGCGCTGGGCGGCACGGATCCGTTTCATTCCGCCGATTTCGGGTATATGACTTCGGCACGGCCGCAGCCGCCACGCCGTGGCGAGTCGCGCGTGCTGAACGGAGGAACGCCCTATGCCGAAGTCCGAGCCGATCGCGAAGGATCCGGACAAGGGATACGTAGCGCTGCTCGGCTGGTCGCTCAACGCGGTCGAGGCGCTCGACCGGTTCGACCGGCGCTACGTCGTGGTCGCCCCGGACTGGGCGGAGAAGTACTGCGCCGAGCACGACATCCCGTACGTGTCGTGGAATTTCGAGCGGCTCAACGACCGGTCGATGGAGATCGCCGAGATCCTGCACGAGGAAGGCGTCGACGTCGCCATCCCGCTGTTCGAGGAGACCGTCGAATGGGCCGGGGCGATCAACTCGGTGCTGATGGACAACCCGCGGCTGTTCGGCCAGGCCATGCTGCTGCGGGACAAGGCGCTGATGAAGCGGCGCGCGCAGCTCGGCGGCATCCGGGTGGGGATCTTCGAGGAGGCGCACGCCCGCGACGACGTCGTCCGGTTCCTCAAGCGGGTCAACCAGACGCTGCTCAAGCTCGACGGCGACCCGAACGACCCGATCCACCTCAAGGCGTTCGACAAGGCGGGCTGCCTCGGGCACCGCGTCATCCGCACCCCGGACGAGATCGACTCGATCCCGGACGAGGAGTTCCCGGTCCTGATGGAGTCGCATCTCGACGGCTGGGAGTTCGCCGTCGAGGCGTGGATCCACGGCGGCAAGGTCAAGTTCCTGAACATCTCCGAGTACGTCACGCTCGGGTACTCGGTGTTCGTCCCGGCGACCCCGGAGCTGGAGCGCTACCGGCCGCAGATCACCGCCCAGATCGAGAAGCTCGTCAAGACCTTCGACATCGAGTTCGGCTTCGTGCACCCGGAGTACTTCGTCACCAGCGACGGCGAGATGTACTTCGGCGAGGTCGCCTACCGGCCGCCGGGCTTCAAGGTCTTCGAACTGCTCGAACGGGCCTACGGTTTCAACGCCTACCAGGCGCTGGTCCTGTCCTTCGACCCGAAGACGACCGAGGAGGAGATCGACGCTTTCTTCCCGACGGAGGTCGTCGACGCGACCGGGGTCGCCGGCTGCTTCGGCGTTTACCCGCGCCGCCGCGTGGTAAGCGAGTTGAAGATCCCGCAGCAGACCGAGGACGACGACTACTACGAGTCACACGACCTGACCGCGCCGCTGGAAGAGACGGTGACGAAGAGGACCGCGTTCGGCACGCACTGGGGTCTGCTGTACTTCTTCGGGGACGACACCTACCGGATGCGCGACCTGCTGAAGGAACAGGAAGAACTGGACTTCTACGTCTGACCCCAGGACGAGTCCGCCACCCCGACCGAAGGACGCATTTGAAGCCGAACGCCGACGTCACCGGCACGACTGCGACGCTGGCCAAACGCGTGGCCTCGCTGGACGACGCTGTCGGGGCCATGGCCGAAACCCGCGACTTCGGCAAGCACACGAAGCTGCGGCGGGTGCTGGAGGCGCTGCGGCGGGTGCTGCTCCAGCCGGACGGCGCGGCAGCGGTCCGGGCCAGGGCGCAGGCGCTGGAGGAGGCCGGGGTTTTCCAGGACACGGACTGGGACACCCCGGAGATCCTCATCCCCGCGCTGGTCGGGCCCGGCCTGCACAGCGAGAACACCGACACCGTGGTCATCGAGGCGACCAGCGAGCTGCGGATGCTCGCGGTCGCGTGCGGAGACTACGAGCACCCGACGCTGCCGGCCGAGGACGCCCGCGTCTTCCTGTCGCAGGTGCTCGGGGCGAACCTGGAGCTGCTGTTCACCCCGCCCAGCGAGGCCGAGCGGACCAGGCAGGGCCGGACCGCGCAGCTGATCCGGGACCTGCTGCGGTATCTCGCCGACCAGATCGGGTACGACAGCATCCTGGACAAGGTCGTCGAGGAGATCTGGCGGGTCCTGCGCCAGCGCCCGATCCAGGTCGACCAGGTCCGGTCGCTGATCACCCGGATCTCGATCTACCGCGGCGACCCGGACGTCGACCTGGGCGGGTCCTCGGTGCAGGGGCTCGACCGGCTCATCACCAGCCTGTTCGGGACCACCGAGGCGTGCCGGGAGGACCCGGGCGTCGAGGTGTTCCGGTCCCGGCTCGAGGCGATGGACGCGGCGACCCTGCAGTACGAGGCGACCGGGTTCGCCCGGGCCATGCACGACACCGGCCTGGTGTCGCCGTACCACGCCGAACTGCTGCGGTACCTGGCGCACGAGAGCGACTACCTCCTGGGCGAGGCGCTCGGGTTGTCCGACGTGGGCCGGAACTGCCTGCTGCGCTACCACGACCTGGTCCACCGGCTGATCGAAGAGGCGGTGCATCCGCAGACCGCGCAGTGCGTCTACGGGCTGGCGCTGCTGCTCGACCGCGGCATTCTCTACGAACCGCCGGTCGTGCCCGCGCTGTGGCGGCAATTGGCGCTGGAGCTGTCCGCCGCCGCGCGGGAACGGCTGGCGCTCGTGTTCGGCGACCAGCCGAGGCCCGAGGCGCGGCTGCTCGCGGGCGTGCTCTCGATGCTGGGCCAGCCGCTCGGCGTCGGGCAGGGCGACAACCCGACCTGCCAGTCGGCGCGCGCGTTGTCGATGTGGGCCTACAACGACCCGGACTACCTGCTGCAGGTCGTGGTGTGGGCGGCGCGCGACGACGAGGTCGTCATGCACTTCGAAGGACAGCCGGTCTCGTCGAGGGAAAGCGGCGCCGGGCTGTCCGCGGCGCTGCCCGTCGACCTGGACCCGGTGTCGTCGCTCGTCGTGCCGCACCTCGACCGGATCTACGCCGAGATGGGCCGCCGCTGCGCCGACCGCCCCGGCGACCCGCACCGCTGGGTCAACCCGGAGTTCCACGGCTGGTGGGCGTCGCGGGGATTCCGGATCAACGTCGACGTCGCCACCGGGAAACTGGTCGACCCCGACGACTTCCTGCGGCAGTTCTACGCGAGCTACCACCCGGCCTACAACGGCGATCAGCCGCTGATCCACCCGCAGCCGGCCGGGGTCGCGGTCACCGACAGCGCGGCCCGCTACGTCGGCTGGCACGCGATCACGATCCTGCGCACGGCCCCGGACCCCGAGGACGTCATGCGGGTGTACTTCTACAACCCGAACAACGACAGCGGCCAGGACTGGGGCGACGGCGTCGTGGTCTCCACGGCGGGCAACGGCGAGCGGTTCGGGGAGGCCTCGCTGCCGTTCGAGCAGTTCGCGTCCCGGTTGTACATCTTCCATGTGGATCCTCGGGAGCACGGGGAGCCGGAGAAGGTGCCCGCGGAGGATGTCGCGCGGATTCTCGGTTACGTCGAGCGGAGCTGGGGCGCGGACCGGTTGCCCGCGGGGACGTTGCAGGCGGCGCCTCCGCGGGTCTGACTTATCAGCGGGAGCCCGTAGCCGCGCAGGAACAATGCCTCGGCCAATGCCATGTCCGCGATCTCTTGCGGCGCGACGCTTCGTTGGGCGCGTGGATGAGCGACTGCGGTTCCTCGACGCCCAGGAGCAGGATCTCCGCGTCCGGGTACGTCTCGGCGAGGACAGTGCACAACGGGATCGAACCGCCTTGGCCGAGCTGGCGCATCGGGCGGCCGTAAGCGGTTTGCATGGCTTCGGCCAGCGTCCGGTAGGCGGGGCCGTCGGTCGAGGCGCGGAACGGGTGGCCGATCCCCGCGACGTCGGCCGAGACCTCCACGTCCCAAGGGGCGGCGGACGTCAGGTGCCCGATCAGGGCGCGGGCCGCGTCGTACGGGTCGATGCCGGGCGGGATGCGCAAGTTCAGCCGGGCGCGGGCGCGCGGGACGATGGCCGCGGTCGACCCGATGACCGGCGGGCAATCGATGCCGAGCACCGTCAGCGTCGAGCGCGCCCACAAGGTGTCCGCGACTGCGGCGTCGCCGAGCAGGACCGCGTCGAGGGAAAGGCCCGCATCGGTCCGGAAGCGTGCCGCCGGGTAGGCGGCTCCGGACCAGCGGCCGTCGTTGGGCAGGCTGCGGATCGTCGTGTTGCCGTTGTCGTCGCGCAGCGTCGCGAGCATCGACACCAGCGCGGCCAGCGCGTCGGGGGCGGGACCGCCGAACATGCCGGAGTGCAGTTCGGACGGCAGGGCTTCGACGGAGACGACGACGTCGACCATGCCGCGGAGGCTGACCGTGACGGCGGGTTGCCCGACCGCCGCGTTTCCGGTGTCGGCCACCAGGATCGCGTCGGCTCGCAAGAGGTCGGCGTTGCCGGGCACGAACGCCTCCAGCCCGCCCGTGCCCTGCTCCTCGGAGCCTTCCACGACGAGTTTCAGGTGGACCGGCACGTCGTCGCCGAGCGCGCGCAACGCGGTCAGGTGCATGAGGATGTTGCCTTTGCAGTCGGCCGCGCCGCGGCCGTGCCAGCGACCGTCCACTTCGGTCAGTTCGAACGGCGGCGTCCGCCATGCGCCCTCCCGCAACGGAGGCTGGACGTCGTAGTGCGCGTAGAGCAGCACGGTCGGGGCGTCTTCCCGGGCGCACGGACGAGAACCGACGACTGCCTGGCTGCCGTCCGGGGTGTCGGCGAGGATGGTGTCGAATCCCGTTCCGGCGAAGGCCCCGGCTACCCATTCCGCAGCCCGGCGGCATTCCTCCGGCGGGAACTGGCGCGGGTCCGCGACCGACCGCATCGCGACGAGGTGCGCGAGCTCGTCGCGTGCCCGCGGCATGAGCCCGGCGATCCGGCGCCGGAGTTCTGTCGCGTTCATGACTCGCTCCCTTCCGGTTGCCGCCACGACGGTTTGCGCGAGCGGTAGAACAGGAAAGGCACCAGCAGACCGAGACCGAGCGCGCCGCCCGCGACGATGCCGACGTACATCCACGGGCTGCCGGAGCCGAATTGCGCCGGCGGGACGAACCCGACCAGCAGCGCGGCCAGCGACGCGCAGAACCCGACGCCGCACAGGCCGAGCAGCATCGGCGCGCGGAACCCGCGCGGACGGTCGGGGTGCTTGCGCCGCAGCCGCACTGCCGCGACGAACATCAGCAGGTACATGATCAGGTACACCTGGGTGGTGATCACCGAGAAGATCCAGTACGCGCTGGAGACGTCCGGGATGAACGCGTAGAGCAGGGCGATCACGGTGGTGACCGCGCCCTGGGCGACGAGGATGTTCCGCTGCACGCCCCGGCCGTTGAGCCGCTGCAGGAACGGCGGCAAGTAGCCCTCCTGGCGGGAGATCAGCAGCAGGCCTTTCGACGGTCCGGCCAGCCAGGTGAGCATTCCGCCGAGCGACGCGAGGACGAGCAGGACGCCGATCGCCGGGGTGAGCCATTGGATCCCGAAGGCGGCGAAGACCGCGTCGAAGGCCTGCATCACCCCGGCGGTCAGCGACAGCTCCCCGGCCGGGACGATCCAGCTGATCGCCAGCGCGGGAAGCACGAAGACGAGCAGCACCAAGCCCATCGCCAGGAACATCGAGCGCGGGAATTCCTTGGCTGGCTTGCGAAGCGACGACACGTGCACCGCGTTCATCTCCATGCCCGAGTACGAGAGGAAGTTGTTCACGATCAGCACGAGGCTGGCCAGCCCGGCCCACGCGGGCAGCAGATGGTCCGCGGACATCGGCGCGGCGGACGGATGGCCTTGCCCGAGGAACACGATCCCGAGAACCACCAGCAGCGCGCCGGGGATCAGGGTGCCGAGCACGAGCCCGCCGCCCGCGAGCCCGGCGACGCCCTTCGTGCCCCGGGAGGAGACCCAGACTCCGGACCAGTACGCGACGACGATGACCGCGGCCGTCCACCAGCCGTTGTCGGCGAGGCCCGGATCGACCACGTACGCGAGCGTGCTCGCGACGTAGCCGAGCAGGCTGGGGTAGTAGAAGATCGTCATCGCGAACTGGCACCAGACCGCGAGGAATCCCGCCGGCTTCGAGATGCCGAGCGCGACCCAGTTGTAGACGCCGCCGGACCAGCCCGACGCCAGTTCGGCCGAGACCAGCGACGTCGGCAGCAGGAACACGATCGCCGGGACGACGTAGAGGAAGACGGCCGCGAGACCGTAAACCGCCATGGTCGGCGACGGGCGGAGGCTCGCGACGGAGCTGGTGGTCATGAGCGCGAGCGCGACCCAGGAGATCCACGCGGCGGAGGGCGGCCGGGCGTGTTCGCCGCTGCCGCCGGACGGCGGGGGAGCGCCGGGCGGATCGGATGCGTTGGCGGTCATCGCTTGGGGCCTCCCAGCGCTCGCTTCGACGGGTGCCTCAGCGTGGTCCGCGGCGGGCCTGGCCGGGTCACCCGCGACGGGCGAGACCGGCTCATCGGTCGAGTGCGGCGTCGAGGGTGACCGCGGCGTCGATCAGCGCCAGGTGCGTGAAGGCCTGCGGGAAGTTGCCGAGTTGCTCGCCGGTCGGGGCGATTTCCTCGGCGTACAGGCCGACGTGGTTGGCGTAGGTGAGCATCTTCTCGAACGCTGTGCGGGCCTCTTCCAAACGTCCGGCGCGGGTCAGCGCGTCGACGTAATCGAAGCTGCACAACGAAAACGTGCCCTCGCCGCCGGCGAGCCCGTCCGGGGAGGAGACCGGGTCGTAGCGGTAGACCAGGCTGTCGGTGACCAGATCGGCCTTGATCGCGTCGAGCGTCGAGAGCCACAGCGGGTCCTTCGGCGGGAGGAAACCGGTGCGGGGCATGCGAAGCAGGGCCGCGTCCAGTTCGTCGCCGGTGTCGTGCTGGACGAAGGCGTTGCGCGTGCGGTGCCAGCTGCGGCTGAGGATCTGGCTGTGGATGCTGTCGCGCTGCCAGGTCCAGTCCTCGACCGGGGCGGGGCGGCCGTGCGTGTCGGCCAGCCGGATGGCGCGGTCGAAGGCGACCCAGCTCATCAGGCGGCCGTAGGTGAAGCGTTTCCGGCCGCCGCGGGTCTCCCAGATGCCTTCCTCCGGCTGGTCCCAGTGGTCGCCGAGCCAGTCGAGCGCGGCGCGGAGTGCGGTCCAGCCTTGGTGCGGCAGTTCGAATCCCGCGCGGTCGGCGGCGAAGACGCTGTCGAGGGCTTCGCCGTAGATGTCGAGCTGCAGCTGCCCGGACGCGGCGTTGCCGATCCGGACCGGGCTCGACCCGCGGTGCCCGGACCAGTGCGCGAGGCGTTCCTCTCGCAGGTCCGACGTGCCGTCCACCCGGTACAGGACGGCGAGCGGTCCGCTGGCCCCGCCGTCGCCTTCGCGGATGCGGTCGCCGAGCCAGTTCCCGAACCGGGCCGCCTCCTCGGCGAATCCGAGCGCCAGCAACGCCGACACCGAGAACGACGCGTCGCGGACCCAGGTGTAGCGGTAGTCCCAGTTGCGTTCGCCGCCGATCTGCTCGGGCAGCCCGAGGGTGGGCGCGGCGACCAGCCCGCCGGTCGGGGCGTAGGTGAGCAGTTTGAGCGTGATCGCCGAACGGTCCACGATTTCCCGCCAGCGGCCGCGATAGGAGGATCGGGCGAGCCAGGTGCGCCACCAGTCCACTGTGGACTCGAAGAGCGCGGTGAACTCGGCGACGCCGATCTCTCGCGGCGGCGCGTCGGCTCCGGTCTCGAGCACGACGCCGCGGACCTGGCCCGCGTCGAGAGCGATCCGCAGATGCACGTCCTCGCCTTCGACGCGCGCCTCGGCGAGCTGCTCGTCGCCCGGCTCGCGAACCGCGTGCAGCACCAATGACATTCCCGGCGCGGTGAACACGGCCCCGTTCTTGACGAGCATCGCCCGGTGCGGACGGCGGCCGTAGTCGAAGCGGGGCGCGACCAGCACGTCGAAGGTCATCCGGCCGCGGACGCAGCGCACGAGCCGGGCGATCCGGTGCCGCTTGGCGGGGGCATCGCCGCACGGCGGCATGAAGTCGACGACCTCGCCGATCCCGTCCGGCCCGGAGAACCGGGTGATCAGCACGGCGGTGTCCGGGTGGTACATCTGCGAACTCGCGCAGGCGCCCGCCGGGCGGACCCGGAACCGGCCGCCGCGCTCGTCGTCGAGCAGGGCGCCGAAGACCGACGCCGAATCGAACCGCGGCGCGCAGAACCAGTCGATCGACCCGTCGGTGGTCACCAGCGCGGCGGTCTGCAGGTCGCCGATCAGCGCGTGCTCGGCGATCGTGGTCTCGGTCATGGTTTCTCCCTCGGGGCAACGGTTTCCTCGTCCGCACCGTCGCCGGAGCGGGCCGGGACCGCCTCATCCGCGCGGGGTGAGGTGGCCCGGCCGCCGCCGCGCCACCGTGTGCGGCACCCGAGCAGGAAGGCCCGCCGATGATCGTGCTGCCCCTGGCCCTCGCCCAGTTCGTCGCGAGCTACGCGGCCACCACCATGACCGTCGCGGTCAGCGCCGTCGCCGCGGATCTCGGCACCACCGTGCTCGGCGTGCAGACGGCGATCACGGTGTTCACGCTGACGATGGCGTCGCTGATGGTGCCGGGCAGCAAGCTGAGCGATCTGCTGGGCCGCAAGCGGTGTTTCCTGGCCGGGCTCGGCGTTTACGGCGCCGGCGCGCTGCTGGCTTCGCTCGCGCACGGGCCGGGGATGCTGATCGTCGGCTACTCGCTGCTGGAAGGGATCGGTTCGGCGCTGATGATCCCGCCGATCTACATCCTGGTCACCGTGACCAGCCCGGACCTGACGGCCCGCGCGCGGGCGCTGGGCGTGGTGAGCGGGGCGGGCGCGCTCGGTGCGGCGGCCGGTCCGCTGCTCGGCGGCCTGGTCACGACGTGGCTCGGCTGGCGCGCGTCGTTCCTGCTGCAGGTGCTGCTGGTCGCACTCATTGTCCTGCTGGCCCTGCGCGTCGCCGAACCGCCCGCGCCGCCCCGCGAGAAGCGGTTCGACGCGGGCGGTGCGCTCCTTTCGGCGGCCGGTCTGTTCTTCGTCGTTTTCGGTGTCCTGCAATCGGGTTCGTATGGCTGGTTCGTTTCCCGGACGGACTTCGCCGTCGCCGGAGTCGTGCTGATTCCGGCGGGAAGCGTCTCGCCGGTGTGGCTGTTCGCCGGAATCGGCGCGGTGCTCTTGGTCCTGTTCTTCGTCCACGTCCGCGCGCGCGAACGGGCCGGACGGGATCCGTTGGTGCCGTCAGGGCTTTTCCGCGACCGGATCACCGGTCTCGGCTTGGCGACCCAGCACGTGCAATGGCTTGTTCTGCAGGGCGCGTTCTTCGTGGTGGCGGTCTTCCTGCAGGAGGTCCGCGGCTGCGACGCGATCGAAACCGGGTTGATGCTGACACCCGCGACGATCGGCATCCTCGCCGCTTCGGCCGCCGCGGGCCGGATGGCGCGGCGGCACTCCCAGCGGTGGCTGATCCGCGTCGGCTTCGTCCTCGCCGTCGCCGGATTGGTCCTCGTGCTTGTGCTGGTGCGCGCCGACTCGGGAGTGGCGAGCGCGGCGCCCGGGCTGTTCCTGCTCGGCGCCGGTGTCGGCATCATGCTCACGGCGTCGGCGAACCTGGTGCAGTCCCGCTTCCCGGATTCGGCCCAGGGCGACATTTCCGGGGTGTCGCGCAGCGTGTCCAACCTCGGCTCGTCGGTCGGGACCGCGCTGGCCGGTTCCGTTCTGGCCGGGACTCCGCACCTCGGGGACCGGTCCTTCGCGCTCGCCCTCACGACCTTGGCCGTCGCGGCGGTGGCCGGGCTCGTCGCCGCTCTGTTCCTGCCCGCGCCGAAGTAGCGGGGCCGGTCGGCGGCGCCGCACCGCGGCCACGATCACCCGCAGCACCACGCCGAGCACGACCAGATCGGCGACCATCTGGAGGGTCACCAGCACCCGGGCTGTCGCGGAAACCGGGGCGATGTCGCCGAATCCGACCGAGCTGAACACCGTGACCGTGAAGTACAGCGCGTCCGTGCGCGTCAGGCCGGTGGCGAAGGAACCGGGACGGTCGTGGCCGAGCACGTAGTAGCCGTCGGCGAACAGCAGCAGGAACAACGGGACCACGAGGGCCAGCGCCTGGACGCCCTGTCCGGCCGGGAACGGCGAGCGCAGGATCATCCGCACCTCGCCGACGACCAGCAGCACCACGAGCGCGAGCCCGGCGACCAGCACGGCCAAGGTCCAGGGCCGCACCGGCTGGCCGACCGGGAGCAGGTAATAGAGGCAGACCAGCGCGGTGACCGTGAGCAGCGGACGGAGCACCGCGAGCTGGACGAACCGCCACCGCCGCGCCGCGGTCACGGCGCGAGCGCCTTCCGCATCAGGGTCTGGTACTCCGTGTCGTTGATGACGCCGTCGTCCAGCAGTCGCCGGGCTTCGGCGATCTGCGCCGCACTCGTAGTGTCCGATGTGGACACTGAACGCACATAGCCGGCGAAGCGCCGTTCCGCGGCTGCTTCCCGGACGCGCCGCCGGTCGTGCAGGCGGCGGCCCTCGATGCCGAGGTAGAGCAGGACGCCGACGACCGGCAGCACGAGCATCAGCAGGGTCCAGCCCGCTTTGGCCCAGCCGGAGGCGTCGGAGCGGCGGTAGAGGTCGCCGATGGCCACGAACAGCAGGCCGAACCAGGCGACCCAGCAGAAGAACACCAGCATCGTCGCCATCACGTTCAAGAACGGGTACTCCGCGCTCGCCAGGGTCATGACTTCTCCTCGCCGTCGTTCGGGGGCCGGACGGGCCCGTTGCCCGCCCACCCGACCGGATCGCGGACGCGCCCGCCTCGCCCGCCGCGGGTGGGGCGGGCGCTATCCGGCGAAGTCGGGGACCTCGGCGTCGAGCAGCCCGCGTTCCCGCGCGATCGCGACCGCTTCCCGGCGGCTGCGGACGGCGAGCTTCGCGTAGATCCCGCGGACGTGGGTCTTGACGGTGTTGGGCGAGACGGTCAGGTCTTCGGCGATCTCGTCGATCGACCGCTGGGTCGGCAGCAGGCGCAGGACGCCGCGCTCGCGTTCGGTCAGCGGCTCCGGCATCGGCGGGGTGCGCAACCCGCGCCGCACCGCGAGGATTTCCCCGGCGCACCGTTCGCCGCCGCCCAGCGCGCCGAGCCGGCTGGTCAGGAACCCGATGAGATCGGGCGGGGCGAAGACGAACGGGAACCGGACCCCGGCGGGTTCGGCCGCGCGCAGGGCGTCGTCGAGCAGCCGGGCCGCCCGCTCCGGCGCCCCGGCGGCCAGCGCGGCCTGCACCCCGACCAGCGTCGCCTCGACCGCCGCCCACGGGAGCGTCATGGGCGCTTCGTCCTCCGCCAGGGAACGCAGCACGGAACTCGCCCCGTGGTGCCGGCCGAGCCGCAGCTGGGTCCGGGCGCGCACGAGCAGTTCCTCGCCCGAACCGGCAAGCGCGGGCGCAGCCCAGCGAACGGCTTCCTTCGCCTGGCCGGCCGCGCCCAGCCGCAGCGCCGCGCGGTGTTCGAGGACGGCGCACAGGACCGCGTGCCGGGCCGGGCAGGACCGGCTGGTTCCGAGCCGGCGGCGGGCCCGGCGCATCCGCCGCAGGCCGGAGTGCCAGCCGCCGAGTTCGAATTCGGCCGCGCCGCGCAGGGTTTCCGCGAACAGCCGCAGGCTGCGGGCCGCCCGCGCGGGCGCGTCGCCGAGCAACTGCCCGACCCGTTTCGCGTGCGTGACGCACTCAGCGGGCTCGCCGCGCACCAGCGCTCCGTACGCCAGCAGGGCCGCTGCTTGCGCACGCTGGAACGACTGCGGCGAATCCTGGTGCGGCTGCGCGGTCCCGGCCCGGCGGGCGAGCCGGTCCATCGCCGGGTAATCGCCGTCCTGGCAGGCGATTTCGGCGAGCGCGGCGAGGCAATGCGCGACCGTGAACTCCTGCCCGAGTTCTTCCGCCGCGGCGAGGAGGTGCTCCAGGGATCGCCGGGCTTCTTCGCGCTCGCCGCGAATTGCGAGTGCACCGGCCCGGTGCGCGGCCGCGAGGCCGGCTAACGCGGTGGCGAGTCCTTCGTCGATCTGCTCCGCCGCGCGCCCAGCATGCGCAGGGGTGCGGTCGAGTTGGGCGAGCCGGGACTGCGCCAGTTGCCGCAGGACGGTCAGCTCCGCTGTCGGCTGGTCCGGCCACGCGGCGTCCGCCCAGGCGAGCTGGAGGCAGGCCGCTGAGGTCTCGGCGGCCTCGAGACTCAGCGCCGCCGAGATCAGCGCCGCCAGGGGATCGGCCGCGACCCGCCGGTCTTCCACCGCGGCGAGCGCCAGGCGCAGGACCTGGTGTTCGCCAGCGAGGAACAGCGAAACGGCGTGCGTGCGCAGCAGTTCGCCGACCTGGCCGGGATCGCCCGCGTGGACGCTGTGCAGCAAGGCGGCCGCAGGCCGGTCGTGGTCGGCGAACCAGCGAGCAGCCGTCGCGTGCAGAGTCCGCGCGCGGTCCGGAGCGCGCCGCTGCAGTTCCGCACGCAGATAGGTACGCAGCAACGGCGTGACGCGGCGGTGCGGCGGACTGCCGCCGGAGTCGACCGCCCGGACGGACGGCCCGCTCAGCTCGTGGAGCATCGCCTCCGCGTCGGCCCGCCCGCACAGCACCGGAGCGAGCCCCGGCGGGATGTCGTCGCAGACGCTGATCGTCCGCAGCAGTTCCCGCTGCGCCGCCGAAAGCGGGGCGAGGACCTCGTCGGTCAGATAGGCGAGCGTGGCGCTGTCGCGGCCGGTGTCGAAGTCCCACAAGCTGCCGTGCCGGGCCGCGGACGCCGCCGCGAGACGCAGCCCGACCGGCCAGCCCCCGGTCCGGTCGACCAGCGGCGCGACCTCGTGCCGGGGGATCGCCGCGTCCGCGGTGGCGAACAGCGTTTCCGCCTCCCCGGCGGTGAACCGCAGCCGCTCGGCTCCGATTTCGACGAGCCGGTCCGCGAGCCGCGCCCGGCCCAGCGGCAGCGGGGGTTCCCGGCGGCTCGAAATCGCGAGGCACAGTCCCGCGGGCTGGTGGCGCATCAGCGTCCGCAACCCGCGCCACGGCTCGGGCGAGGTGATCTCGTGCGCGCTGTCGAGCACGAGCACGACGGGTTCGCTCAGCGCGTCGAGCGCGTCGGCGAGCTCGGCCAGGAACGCGAGATCGGTGCTCGGAGACTCGGGCACCGCCAGGAACCGCACCGGATCGCCGTCCGGGAACCGGCCGCTGCGGCTGAGCGCTTCGAGGACCGCGGACCAGAAAAGCCGGTCGTCGTTGTCGTCGGCGTCCGCGGACAGCCAGGCGACCGCCCCTCGTCCCCGGCGGCGCGCCCAGTCGGCCAGCAGCACGGTCTTGCCGAACCCGGCGGGGGCCCCGACGAACACGATGGCGGCCTCGGCCGCGCGGTCGAGGACAGCGAGCAGCCGCGGCCGCGACACGAGGTCCGCGGGCGGGCCGGGAACGGCGACTTTGGTTCTCGGCACTTGTCTTCGGAGCGAGACGTCGGGGCGTCGGCGCATGCGCAATTCTCCTTCGCGGTCGGTTCCGGGCGATTCCGGCGGATTTTGCCAGGCACGGAGAGCGGCTCATCCGCTGCGGGCGAGGAAAACGGCGTCCGGCGGCAGAATCGTGGGGCGGGTGAAAATACGCGGGAATTCCTCGGGCGGTCGGCCGCGATTCGCCTGCACGCAGTTCTTCTGGCTCGGGCCGGGCGAGGTCGTGGTGCTCGACCTGGTGCGGACGGGCTCGGTCAGCGCCGGGACAGCGGTGCTCGGGCTGACCGTGGCGCTCGCCTCGCTGGTCTCGCCCGCCCGGATCCGGGCGGGCATCCGCGCCGCCGCGGACCTGGTCGCACGGCTGGTCTTCCTGCCGCCGCACGGCTGGTCGGCGTTCGTGGTGCTGCTCGATCTGGCTGTCGTCGGCTTCGCGTGGCACGCGTCCGGGCGGGACGGGGGCCGCCGGTGAGCGCGCCCGCCGTCCCGGGTATCCGAGCGCGCGTGAATTACGTTTTCCGCGGCTGTGGCGCCATTCCGGGAGGAGCCGCCGAAAGCGCGGCCGATTTCCGGGACGTGCTCGTGGTCCCCGTTCCGCCGGAAACGATTGTGTTCGGCACCGTCGCCGATCCCGGCGACCTTCCGCGAATCCTGCGCCGGCTCGAATCGCTCGGGATGCACGTCGAATCCGTCCATCGGGTCCGCGAACTCCCCCGGACGGAGCACCGCGCGCTCGGGTGAGGCGGTCCGTCACGACCCGGCCGCCGCGACGCGGCCGAGCCGGATCGCCCGCCGCAGCGCGGCGTGGTCGCGTTCGTTCTGGTCGGCGCAGGCGATCGAGAATTCCCGGACGGCCTCGGCGAAACCCGATCCGGAGCCGAGGTACGCGGCGATCGCGAGCGCGTCGCCGGTGCGCGCGTGCGCCTTGGCCACCGTCCAGCCGCACAGCCGGGCGTTGGCCCGCAGGACGTCCGGGGTCATCGTCGCGATGTCGCCGCAACTTCGGTCGTGGCGCAGCCGGCGGACGTGGAAGTCGCGGGCCGGACCGTCGAAACCGGGGGAGCGGGCCCAGCCGAGGAAGACGTCGCCCGCCGCTTGGATCAGCCGTTGCCCGGTGACCACCCGCCTTCCGGGACTGTCCAGCGTGGAGGCGCCGGTGCACTCTTGCAACACTGACGGCCGGGCTTCCTTCAGCTGCAGGAGAAGCGGGTCTCCGGTGTCCGTCCGGACGAGCAGGGCGACCCAGCATCGGGCGCCGGAGCCGGCCGGGCCCGGCACTGTGCGCGCGGCGTCGGCCAGCCGGTAACGGTCCAGCATGGCCCGTCGCGCGGGGCCGAGTGTGCGCCGGTAGCGCCTGAGCACGGAGCAGAGGCGATCGGCGAGTGTCTCCGGATCGCTGTCCCCGCCGATGCGGCCAGCCGCGAGCGCCCATGGCGCGCGGGCGGCGAGCTTCACCGCGCCGTCGCGGATTTCGGTGTGCCGGAACGGGTCGGCGGCGCGTCGACCGGCGGGGCCGAGGCGATGTGCCGCGACCGTGCGCAGCGTCCTGGGGTCCGGAGGGGCGAAGAAGAGCTCGAGCGGGGTGCGGCGCGCGAAGTCGTGCATGGCCAGCCGGTACGACTCGACCGCGGCCAGCACCGTGCGCCTTCGCTGCGCGGCGGGGTGCCCGATCTCCCGGCCGGTGACCTCGAAGCTCGCGGCGAGCCGTTTGACGTCCCATTCCCAGGGCGCGCGCAGGGTCTCGTCGAAATCGGCGAAGTCGAAGACCAGCCGGCGGCCCTGCGCGGCGAACAGGCCGAAATTGGCCAGCTGGGCGTCTCCGCAGGCCTGGACCGCGAATCCGGTCCGCGGCGTGGCGGCGAGGTCCGCCGCGGCGGGCAGCGCGGCGCCGCGGAAGTACGCGAGCGGCGAGGCGGCCAGCCGGGTGTAGCGCAGGGGCAGCAGTTCCGGGACCCGGCCGGAATCCTGGCGCGCCAGCAGGGCGAGGGGATCGGCGCGCAGGACGGTGCTCGGGAACTCCGCGTGGCGGGCGGCGGGCACGGTGAGGCGCGCGGCACGGGCGCGGGCGATCCGCACGGTGGTGTCCTTGTCGGTGAAGGGCATGGCACGGATCCTCGGCCCGGCGACCGGACGGCGGCGTCGCCCGCCGGGGGTGAAGCGAGGTCATCCGAGGCGGGTGACGACGAAACGCGGGTGCGCCCGCAGAGTGGCGGTGGAGGTGCGGTCCGCCTCCGGCGGGAGACCGCGGCGACGTTCGGGGGCGCCGCCGCGGTCTCGCTTGCGCCGCAACGGCGTTCGCCCGTGCTGCCGAGCACAATGGACCGAACGGACGCGAGCGGGCCCTCGCCGAACTGTTCGGCGGGGGCCCGTTCGCGTGCGGGTTAGAGCTGCTCGTGCTCCGGGGATTCCCCGAAAGCGGCGCGCAGCCGGGCTTCCTCCTCGTCGGACAGATTGGTCGTCAGCAGCGAGGCTCCGGTTTCCTTGAACGGCTCGGCGACCCGGTCCAGCACCGCGTTGTCCGACATGACGAACAGCGCCGACGTGCCGGGCGTGACCTGGGTCCGGACGGTGTCGACGAACTCCTCGTCGATCCCGACGTGCCGCAGCGATCCGGTCAGCGCGCCGATCGCCGCGCCGACGGCCGCGCCCAGCAGCGGGACGAGGAAGATCAGGCCGAACAGCAGGCCCCAGAACGTCCCGCCCAGCGCGCCGGCCCCGGCCAGCGAGCCGAGTTCCTTGGTCTTCGGCTTCTTCCGGCCATCGGGCCAGCTCACGCGCGCCGCGTCGGTGATCGAGATCAGCTGCTGCTTCTGCAGCCGCTGAAGCAGATCCAGTGCGTTATCCGCGCCGTCGACGGTCGGGAACCTCCATACGGTCAACGTGGCCATGACGTCTCCTCGCTCCGGGATCGGTGGTCCGCCGCACTGTTTCCCGTCCCGGCGGCCGCGGCTTCGCCCGCCCCGGGTGAAAGCCCGGGACGCCGCGAGCCCCTGATCTCACCTGGCGCGGGCGAGGCCGGGCGGCGCGGGGGCCGACCATGATCGCCCGGGTCCGCAGCCCGTCGACGAACGAGGAAGAGAACCCATGACCGAACGCATGCACCCGCCCGCCGGAAACGTCGGAGCCCGGCCGCCGTTCCCGCCGGAGCGGGCCGTCTCCCGGCCGCGCCGGGCCGGCTGGATCTGGTTCGCCGGGACGATCACCGTCCTCGCCGGACTCTTCACCGCGGTGGAGGGCCTGGTCGCGCTGGTCGACCGGCACTACTACGCGGTCGGCCCGTCCGGCCTGCTCGTCTTCTCCCTGACCGGCTGGGGCTGGGTCCACCTGATCGTCGGCGTCCTCGTGGTGCTGACCGGGATCGCGCTGTTCACCGGCGCGCAGTGGGCCCGGGTCTGCACCGTCGCGCTCGCCGGCTTCAACGCGTTGGCGCAATTGGCCTTCCTGTCCGCGTACCCGTTCTGGGGCGCGATCGTGATCGCTCTCGACGTCCTGGTGATCTGGGCCGTCATCGTGCACGGCGACGAGGCGGCCGCCGAAATCTGGTGACCCGGCGGCCCGGTTCCCGGTGCTCAGTACAGTCGTGGCCCCCGCCCGTCGACCGCGGGAGCCGGGGGCGCACTCTCCCGACAGCCGAGAGGTCCGACGTGCCCGCTCGAACGACGACCCGGTCCCGGCCGGTCCCCGGTGCGAAGGTCGCGGTGCCGCGCCTGCCGGGGATCTTCGTCCCCCGTCCCCGGCTGGACGTGCTGTTCTCCCGCGCCGCCGTGCGGCCGGTCACCGTGGTCCGGGCCCCGGCCGGGGCGGGCAAGACCACGGCGCTGGCCGCCTGGGCCGGGGTCGGCCGCGCGGCGGCCTGGGTGTCGCTCGACGAGGACGACAACGACGAGAGCCGGCTGTGGGGGGCGATTCTCGACGCGTTGCGGCGGGATTGCGCGGAGGACAGCGCGCTGCACCGGTTGCGCCCGCCGCCGCCCGGGCGGCGGCGGGCGTTCCTGGCCGACCTCGACGACGTGCTCGCCGGGCAGAACGGGCCGGTGCGGCTGATCCTGGACGACCTGCAGGAGATCCGCCGCCCGGAGCCGCTGGAAGCGCTCGCGGCACTGGCCCGCCACCTGCCGCCCGCGCTGCGCCTGGTGCTGTCCACCCGGGTCGAGCCGCCGCTGCGGCTGGTCCGGCTGCAGTTCGAAGACGTGCTGTCCCGGGTGGACGCGGCCGAACTCCGGTTCACCGCCGCGGAGACGGGGAGCCTGCTGCGGGCCGCCGGAGCTTCGGTGGACGACGAGTGCGTCCGGGAGCTCACCGAACGCACCGCGGGCTGGGCCGCGGCGCTCGGCTGGACGGCGGTTTCGGTGCGCGGGGCGGAGGACGCCGCGGTCGACTCCGTCACCGGCGACGATCGTGCCGTGGCGCGGTTCTTCTCCGACGAAGTGCTCGCACACCTGCCCTCGGCGACGACGGATCTGTTGCTGTGCCTCAGCATCTGTGACGCGGTCTCGGCGACCCTCGCGGTCCGTTTGTCCGGCCGTCGAGACGCGGGCGCGCGATTGGACGAACTCGAGCGCTCGTGGGGCCTGGTCACGCGCACACCGGCCGACACCTATCAGTTCTTCCCGCTCCTGCGCGGCTTCCTGCAAGCCGAACTGGCGCGGCGGGACCCATCGCGGGTGTCGCGGCTGCACGGGATCGCCGCGCGGTGGCACGCTGGCGAAGGACGGTTCGGGGAGGCGCTCGGGCACGCGGTCGCCGGACAGGACCGGGAGTACGTCCTGGTGCTGGCCCGGGAGCGAGCCGTGCGTCAGGTGCTTGCCGGAGACGGGGGACCGGTGCGTGCGGCGCTCGATTTCCTCGGCAGCGCGACGGTCGCCGCGAACCCGTCGCTGCGGTTGGCGTCCGCGCTCGAGAACATCCAGGGCGGACGGCTCGCCGAAGCGGAGTCCGACCTCGGCGAGGAGGGCGGTGGCGACTGGTGGCCGCTCGCCGTCCGGCACCTGGCCGCGATCAAGGGAAACCGCTTGGCCGGAGCAGAACCTCCCGCAACGCGGCACCCGGCGTTCGACGCCTGGTCCCATCTCGATCGCGCGTGGCGTTCGCTGCACCGAGGCGCGCGCCGCCACGCGGGCACACAGGCGCAGGAGGCGTTGCGCCTGGCGAGCGGCGAACGGCTGGACCACCTCGTGCTGCACAGCAGGCTCGCACTGGCGGTCGCCAGCGCTGTCGGCGGGAAGCACCCCACGATGCGCCGAGCGTGCACCGGGGCGCTCGCGGTCGCACGTCGACACGAGTGGCAACGCGCTCCGGGAGTCGCCGAGTGCCGTCTATTGCTGGCCTACGACGAACTGATGCGCGCTGAACCGGCTGCTGCGGCTCGGGAACTGGCCCAGGCGACCGCTGTGCCTGGTTCAGCGCCGTTGCTGGTGCCGTTGCGTGAGTTCTTCGAAGGCGTCGCACGTTTCGACGACGGGGGCCGGACGGCGGGTTCTCAACTCATGCGCGCAGCGCGTCGGCAGCTCGCGGGTTTGGACCTGCCCCGGGAACTCGTCGGGGTGTGCGCGATCGCCGAGCAACACGCCGCGCTCGCTCTCGGCGAAGCGCTGCACGCGACAGAAGTCCTTGCCTGGGCCCAGGAACAGCTGTCGGGCAGCGGCGAACTGGCTGTCTTGCGGATCCGCGCCCACCTCGCCGCGGACGAAACCGGGGCGGCCGAAGCCGTGCTGTGCGAAACGGCGTCGGCGATCGCGCTGCTGCCCGCCACCCCGGTCGACCGCTGCCTGGCCGAAACCGCGCTCGGCCTGCGCTCGCACCGCCGGACCAAAGCCCTCCAAGCCCTCGACCAGGCTCTCGCGATCGCCCGGCCGAACGGGCTGGTGCGGCCGTTCGCACTCGCCGAGCCGCCGGTCCGGGACCTGCTGATCGGGCACTCCGGCGGCTTCGGCTCGCTCGACCGCTTCGCGCAGACTGTCCGCGGCAGGCTCGTCCCGCACGCTCCGCCCAGCGACCTGACCGATCGGGAGCAGGTGGTGCTGCAGCGCTTGCCGTCGCAGCGTTCGCTGGACGAGATCGCGTCCGACCTCACCGTCTCGGTCAACACGGTGAAAACCCACGTGCGGGCCATCTACGGCAAGCTCGGCGTGAACAACCGGCGCTCGGCCGTGGTCGTCGCCCGGCGGCACGGCCTGACCTGACGCCGGTCAGCCGTCGTCGCGGCGCGGAGCCGACAACAGAGCCTCCGCCCAGCGGGCCCGCGGATCGACGTCCACCAGCAGCGCCTTGGCCAGCAGCGTGGCCGGCACGGCGAGGACCGCGCCGAGCGGGCCGAGCAGCCAGGTCCAGAACACCAGCGCCAGCACGGTGACCACAGTGGACAGTCCGACCGAGCCCGCCACGAACCGGGGCTGGATCAGCGACTGCACCACGAAATTCAGCACGAGGTAGACGGCGAGCACGATGGTCAAGCCGCGCCAGCCGTGGTCGAGAAGCGCGATCACCGCGGGCGGTGCCACCCCGATCACGAACCCGACATTGGGGATATAGTTGGTGACAAAGGAAAGCAATCCCCACAGTATCGCACCCGGAACGCCGATCAGCGCCAGCGCGGCTGTGTCGAGCGCCGCCACGAGGCCGCCGAACACCGTTGTCACGAGCAGATACCGCCGCGTGCCCGTGACGAACCCGCGCAATGCCGCGGAAATCCACGGCCGGTCGCGGGCGATGCGGCGGAGGCGTTGGCCCGCCCAGGCCGTTTCCGCGCTCAGGAACAGCAAAAGGCCGAAGAGGAACGCGAGATTCGTGACCAGCTTGCCCGCGCTCGCGAGCAGCGAACCGGCCAGCTGGACAAGTTTTCCGGTGTCGACGGAGGAAAGCATGCCGCGCACCTGCGCCTCGCCGATCCCGAGCGTGGCCAGCCCATGGTGCAGCAGTTCGTCGACCCGCCCGGCGTAGCTGGGGGCCAGCGCGGACAACTGCGCGACAGACACCACTACGACGAGGAAGAAGACCAGCAGGACCGCGTAGACGGCGACAACCAGCACCGTGACGGTCAGCCAGCGCGGCAATCCCTTGCCCCGCAACCAGGTTCGCACCGGATCGAGGGTGATGACCACGACCAGCGCGAGAAACACCGGCGCGACGAGCCAGGCGATGGCTCGCACCCCGGCGAGCACGACCGTCGCGGAGGCCGCGCCGAGCAGCACGATGAGCGCACGGGGGAGTGAGGTTTTGTTCGCTTCGCACTCGGGCAGGACCGGTTGCGTTCTCTCGGCTCTTGGGTCAGCGACGGTGTGCTGTGCCCGCCTGGACTTGCGGAACCGGCGAGCCGGGAAATCGGTGAACGATGCTCGCACCATGCGAATCCCTCCCGAAGCAGGCGGCGGATCTCACTGAGGTTCCCAGTAGCGCGCCGGGGTCTCGCGCCGCGCGGCTGGCCTGGTGCGCGATGCGGAGGTCCGTGAGGGGAACCCTGAAGGAATCAGAGTCCCTCAGGGTTCCCCTCACGGACCTTCGCGGCAACGCAAGCCACGCCCCGCACTACTGAGAAAACCCCACTGTGGCCGGGAGTGCGGGCCCGGTCTTCACCCGGTGCGGGCGGGTTGTGCTTGCCCGCGTGCGTTTTTTGTCGGTGGTCCCTGCGACCATGTCCTTGACCGACCGAGGAGGGCACGATGACGGACCTGTTGACAGAACTGACTTGGCTGGAGACCTACGGACCGCTGAACGACATCTTCTGCGTTTCCTTCCTGCGCGGGCTAGATCCGCCAGAAGTATTACGACGCTTCGGAGCCGCCTCCGGCGAGCGGCTGGCTTTCGCCGACCTGAACAGCCTGGTGTCGGAATACGTGGAACAAACCCAAGGCGGCAGCGGCGGCGGGTATGTCGGCGTGGCGCCGTCCGGGGAGTGGAGCGTGGCGATCGAGCCGTGGGGCTGGCAGGGGAATCTGCCGGAAGTGATTGGCGGACTGTCGAAGGGAAGCGAGGTCGTGGCGATCAACCGGCACGACTACGCCGAGGCCCACTTCGTACACGCGGTGGACGGCACGGTGCTCGGAGGCTTCCTCCCACGCCTGCCGAGCGAGCGGTACGGCAGCGACCCGGAGCGATTGACGCCATGGATGTGCGAGGCCGGACTGGATCCGGAACAGGACGAACGCCCGCCGAACCCGATCGCGGCGGCGTTCGCGGTGGCGGCCAGGATGACCGGAGTGACGTTCACCCCGGAGTTCCTTGAGCGGCCGTTGCTGGTAGGGGACATTCGGACCTAGCCGATGCGGGTCTGCGCAGTGGCCGGATGGCAGCCGGGAGCTGAGTCGGCGGCCGAGGCCGGGTGACGGCGACGATTGCGGTGGAAGGCCTTGCCTGTGTTTGCTCGAGCGCCGCTCTCAGAGGGTGAACTCGGCTCCGTCCACCGGCAATTCCGCGCCAGCCCCCGCCACCGCGACGTGCTCCGGGCCAGTCGGGTCGACGACGGGGTTCGTGTTGTTCAGATGGGTGTAAGCCCACCGCGTGGCACCCGGTCGGTTGGTGATCATCGGCAGCGTAGCGGTGATCGGCACGTGGCCCATCGCCTGCTGGGCGGCTGGGTTGGCACCGTCCACAGCGGCAGTGAACTCGCTGCCGCTGTGGAAGGTGCCGTCCAGCAGGACGAGGCTCGCGCCGTCGGTGAACGCGTCGAAGCCCGGCGGCCAGGTGCGCAGGCACGGCGCGTAGACGAGCGTGCCGCCGGTGGTTGGGTCGTGGATGCGGTAAGCCACGACCCACGGACCGGGGTGCGTGGAGGTGCGGGCGTATTTCGGTTGCTTGTCGCTGATGGGGAGGGA
This sequence comes from Amycolatopsis halotolerans, assembly GCF_042647905.1. Taxonomy (NCBI): domain Bacteria; kingdom Bacillati; phylum Actinomycetota; class Actinomycetes; order Pseudonocardiales; family Pseudonocardiaceae; genus Amycolatopsis; species Amycolatopsis halotolerans. The sequence goes on along the minus strand of NZ_JBHRWI010000015.1, from coordinate 290,203 downwards.
GGTGATCACCAAGCCGTCGAGAGTGGTTTCCGTGACAGGGTGCCAGTTCCAGGCGTGGTACTCGCTGATGATGGTGCGGGCCGGGAAGTGTTCGGTCAGCGCGTGCAAGGCCGCGGCGGGGGCGTGGACGGTGAGAGCTCCAGCCTCGCGGAGCATGAGCAGGCCGAGGGTGTGGTCCAGTTCGGCGTCGGTGAGCAGGACCGTGCGCAGCGGCGTCTCGCGCGGGCCCGGTCCGGCGCGCAGGGCTGGGGTCGCCAGGATCTGGGCGCGGATGTCGGGCGAGGCGTTGAGGAGGTGCCACACGCGGCCGTCCGCGCTGAAGGCGACGCTGTCCTGCGTACGCGGGGGAGAATCGGAGGTGCAGTAAGAGCAGGCGCAGTTCCATTGTGGACACCCGCCGCCAGCAGCGGTGCCTAGGAGGACGACCTTCATCGGGCCGGGCCACGCATAATCAGGTCCGGAGTGGACGGTGCGGCGAGGATCAGGTCGACGGTGCCGCGGTTCGGCGAGCGGGAGCAGACGGGGTCGGTGTTGGCCGCGTCGCCGGTGAGGTGGAACGCTTGACAGCGGCAGCCGCCGAAGTCGGTGGTGCGGCGGTCGCAGGTGCGGCACGGCTCGCTCATCCACTCTTCGCCGCGGTAGGCGTTGAAGGACTCCGAGCGGTACCAGATGTCGGCAAGGGCGGTGTCGCGGACGTTGTCGAGGGCGAGCGTGGTGATCGCGCTCGCGGCGGGGCAGGGGAGCACGGTGCCGTCGGGGGCGATCGTCAACTGCCGCGCGCCCCAGCCGTGCATGCACGGTTTCGGGAACGGCTCGTAGTAGTCGGCGACGACGTAGATGATTTCCATCGTGCCGCGCAGGCGCTCCACCGCTGAGCGGACCACGGGTTCGGCGGCGGCGAGTTGCGCGCGCGTGGGCATCAGGGCGTCGCGGTTGCGCAGCGCCCAGCCGTAGTACTGGGTGTTCGCCAGTTCGAGGCGGTCCGCGCCCAGTGACTCGGCCAGGGCGATGATTTCCGCCAGCTGGTCGTGGTTTTGCCGGTGCAGCACCACGTTGACGGTCAGCGGCAGGCCCGACGCTTTCACCAGCTCGGCCGCGGCCAGTTTGAGGTGGAAGGCCTTCGCACCGGCGAGCAGGTTCGCGCGGTCGGGAGTGGCGGCTTGCGCGGAAAGCTGGACGTGCGCCAAGCCCCGTTCGACGAGGTCGTTCAGCCGTGGCTCGGTCAGGCCGAGGCCGGACGTAACCAGGTTGACGTAGCAGCCGAGACCGCTCGCATGCGTGACCAGCTGGGGAAGATCCGGGCGCGCCAGCGGTTCCCCGCCGGACAGATGAACCTGCAGCACCCCCAGCTCCCGGGCCTGCGAGAGCGCGTCCGTCCAGTCCGCGGTGGACATTTCCGCGGCTCGGCCCACGAGCTCCAGGGGATTCGAACAGTAGGAGCAGTGCAGGGGACACCGGTGCGTCAGCTCCGCGAGCAACCCCAGCGGTGCGGTCACGTCCATTCGATCACCCGCCGTTGTCCGAACCGGGTCAGCACCGCGAGGACGTCACTCTCCTGGACGCCTTGGTACCGGCTGTTCAAGAGACCGATGATGCCGGAGACCGGCGTGGCGCCGTCGCAGAGTTCGAGGACTGCGGTGGCGGTGGAGTTCGGCACGAGCACGCCTTCCGGGAACAACAGCACGTGCACCCCGCGCACGTGATCGAACGTCAGGCGCACGCCGACGCGCAGCTTCGGCACCGACGCGGCGGTGATGGTGTCCATCGGCTCACTCCTTGGCCGCGGCGCGTTCGACGGCGTCGAGCATCGACCACAGGACGTCGCACTTGAACGACAGCGCGGCCACCGCCTTCTCCTGCTGCTCGCGGGTGACGCAGTGGCGCACCACAATGTCCAAAGTGTCCTTGCCCTCGCCGGAAACCTTGTCGATCCGGTTCGTGAAATACGCCAGGTCCGCGCGGGAGATCCACGAGTAGTTCGCCAGCACGTCGGCCACCCGTTGCTGCATCAGGTGCCCGGCGAACATCTCGGTCAGGCCGGAGGCGACGGCTTCGACCCACGGTTTGGTGCGCGCGAAGGTCACGTAGGCGTCGACAGCGAACCGGACACCGGGGGAGACGTGCCGTTCGTCGAGAACCTCAGCGCGGTCGAGACCGACGGCGGCGCACAGCCGCAGCCAGCGTTCGGCTCCGCCCTCGCCTTCGACCGCGCCGTCGTGGTAAATGATCCGGTCGAGCCAGACGCGCCGGATTTCCGGGAGCGGGCAGTTGCTGATGACGGCGGCGTCTTTTTGCGGCAGCTGGCATTGGTAGTACCAGCGATTCGCGGCCCACAGTTTCAGTTCGTGCTCGGCCAGTTCGCCGGCGTGCATCCGCTGGTGGAACGGGTGGCTGCCCCAGTACCGGTGGGCGAGCCCGCGCAGGGCTCCGGTGAATTCCGCCGGGCTCATCGGGTGCACAGTGGACATTCGCATACTCCGGGATTCACTGAGCGGTACGGTTTTCCGGACGGACGGGACCGCGAGAGAACCGGCCCCGTCCGGCGGGTCACTCCTCCCGGCGGGCCGCGTAGGCGGTGACCTCCATCGGCGTTTCGTACTCGACGAAGTCGGGCGCGGTCCACATTTCGGCGGTTTCGGGCATGAGGAAACTCGCTTTCCTTCGGTGGTGCACCGGTGAGCGGGGCAGGCGTCCCGCCGCGAACGCCGTCACCCTAAAAGCGCAAGGCGGCCGGTCGCCAGAGGCGCGGGCCGATTTCCGGCCGACTTTGTAAATATTCCTTCCGATGGCGCAGCGACGGTCACTCTCGGGCGTCGGCGCCCCTTGTCCGCCCGACAGATTCCCCGCCGGCGCGCGACAACCTCCTGATGCCGCTTGACATCGGACCCGCGGGCAACCGAATAATAGGGTTCAAGCGCGGTTGACAACGTTGTCAGTGAGAGGCTTCGGGAGCGACGTGACCCAGGTGAATCGCAGGCGTTTCCTGTCCGGCGGAATGGCTGTCGCAGGCGGCGGCGTGCTCGGCGCGTTCGGACTGTCCGGTACCGCCGGGGCAGCTCCGGACGCCCGGCCGTCCCAAGCGAGCGGCGGCGAAATCGGCAGCGGATGGACCTTCGCCGCGGCGGACGGCACTACCGCGGGCAGCGCGCTGTCCAGCGCCCAGAACATCGCCGGTCTGAAGCCGGCCATAGTCCCCGGAACGCCGCTCACGAGCATGATCGCCAACGGCGAGTATCCCGACCCGCTGTACGGCCACATCGTGACCGACACTGTCCCGGACACCCTCAAGGACACCGCCTACTGGTACCGGGTCGCGTTCCGTGTGCCGAAACTCGTTCCCGGCCAGCGGTTCTGGCTGCAGTTCGACGGAATCAACTACCTGGGAACGGTCTGGCTCAACGGCGTCAAGCTGGGCACGGTCGAAGGCGCGTTCAAGCGCGCAGTCTTCGAAGCCACCGACATCATCGCGAAGTCGACCGGGACGGCCTGGCTGGCGGTGCTGGTCGGAAAACTCGACTACACTGACCCGCCCGCGTTGCCGAGCTACACCAGCGGCGTGACACGAGGCGGCCGCAACGGCGGCCCGACCGGAATCACGCTGAAGAACGGCCCGACTTTCTTCTGCACCGCTGGCTGGGACTGGCTGCCCACCATTCCCGACCGAGACCTGGGAATCTGGCAACCAGTCACCTGGCGCACCACCGGCCCCGTCCGGCTGGCCGACGTACAAGTCACCTCCACGCTGTCGCAGGACTTGCACACGGCGGATATCGCAGTCGAACTAGCCCTGGACAGCGCCGGCGCGAAGTCCGCAGTGGTGAAGGGATCGCTAGCCGGAAGAGAGTTCCGGCGAACGGTCGACGTTCCCGCCGGCGCGTCATCGATCACGCTGACGTCGAAAGACCTCGCCTGCCTGCGGTTGAATCAACCGAAACTATGGTGGCCCAACGGCTACGGCGACCCGTACCGCTACCGGCTGGCCGTCAGCATCGAGTCCGGCGGCCAGGTCCACGACGAACGAACGGTGGACTTCGGAATCCGGCGGATCGAGTACACGACCCCCATGCGCTCGCCGTCCGGCGCGGTGGCCAACTGCCTGGCGATCACCGTGAACAACCAGCCGATCCTGGTGATGGGCGGAAACTGGGGACTGGACGAAGCCCTCAAGCGAATCCCGGGGGAGCGGCTGCGGGCACAGGTGCGCCTGCACCGCGACGCCAACCTCAACCTGATTCGAAACTGGAACGGCCAGAGCAGCACCGAAGAGTTCTTCGCCGCCTGTGACGAGTACGGCATCCTGGTCTGGCAGGACTTCTTCTGCTCGACCGAAGGCCCGCCCGCGGAAAATACGGTTCGCGACCTGGCGAACATCCGCGACTGCATCGTGCGGTTCCGCAACCACCCGTCAATCCTCCTCTGGTGCGGCGGCAACGAGGGCCCGCCCCCGCAACCGCTGATCGACGGCCTGGACGCGCTGGTCGCCGACCTGGACCCGCAACGCGTCGCGCTGACCAGCTCCGCGGGAGACACCGGCGCGAACCCGATCGACGGCTACCGATCCGGCGGCCCGTACCACTGGGTGCCGCCCGCCAAGCACTTTTCCCTCAACGACGGCACGCAATGGCCGCCGTTCCACAACGAGGTCGGCTCGTACTCGATCCCGACCCTGGAGTTCCTGCGGAAGATGCTGCCGGAGTCGTCGTGGGAGCACCCCGACGACTTCTGGGCGGACCGCGACGTGAACGGCAACGGGGGCAACGGCGGCGGCGCGGGCTATCTCCGCTTGACGGCCGAACGGTACGGAGAAGTGCGGAACCTGCCGGACTTCGCCCGCAAGTCGCAGCTGATGAACTACGAATGCATCAAGGCGATTTACGAGGCCCCCGTGGCGAATATGCGCAGCGCCGGGCCTTACCCGCGCACCGGAGTCATCATGTGGATGACCAACCCCGCGCAACCGAGCTTCGTCTGGCAAATGTACAGCCACGATTTGGAGGCACATTCGTCGTACTACGCAGTCCAGCACGCCTGTCGGCGGATCAACGTGGTGCTGGACGCGAAATCTTTCGACGTCGTGGTAGCGAACCACGGCCGATCGGCGGTCCGGGGCCGGGTTGAGGTCACGCTCTACGGGCTGGACGGCGTCGAGGTCAGCCGCGACTCATTCGAAGCGGACGCAGGGACTTCTGACCGAACTGTGGTCGGGAGCATCGCGTCGCGGTTGAAGGATGTTCCGTCGGAGATTGTCTTTGTTCGGATGGTGCTCAAGGACTCTCGAGGCTCGGAGATTGTCCGAAACTTCTATTGGGCGGAGAACCCCGCGAGGGCGGCAGGATTCGCCGGACTGGACGAGATGCCCGCGGCGGCTGTCTCGGTGATCGCCGGAGTTTCAAGGGGACCGGACGGCGCCGAGGTGGCTGTCGATGTGCGCAACGTCGGGGAATCCATGGCGTTGATGGTGCATTTGCAGGTGTACGACGTTCGGACCGGCGAACGGGTTTTGCCAGCTACGTTCAGCGACAACTATCTGAATCTGGTCGCCGGAGAAGCGACAACCGTGAGAGTTGAGCTGGACAGTGAGCAGGCTCGGCAGCATCCGAAGCTCGGAGTGCGGATCGACGGATGGAAGATCGACCAGCGAGCGTCCCGATTGCGAGGGCGCGGCGCGGCGGTGACGTTCAACAACCAGGCGTTGGACACCCATCCCGCAGTACCCACGTTCGGACGCTGAGCCGAAGCGTCACCCGCGCTCAGGAGCAGCGAGAATCGCCTCCAGCAACCCGGGAAACCGCCCCTCCACCTCGTCCGTGCGAACATGCACGATCCGCCGCCGCCCCTCGGTGACAGTCCGGGTCAACCCAGCCTCCCGAAGAACCCGGTAATGATGCGAGATCGTCGGATTGCTCAACCCCAGCCCGGCCTTCTCCACCAACGTCGCACAGTCGACCGGCCCCCCGGCCTGATACATCGCCCGCAAAATGGTCCGCCTCCCGGGATCGGCGAGAGCACCGAGGATCACCGTCAAGTCGAACGACTCGACCACCGGCTCAGGCAACGTCCGCGACACGGGCGGGTCTCCTCCCACACTTTGACCGTCATCGAATCATAGTCTACGGTCCACCAATGTGACGATTCGACAAGTATCGAACGGTGTGCGCCTGGTGATCCTGGCCGTGGGCACGTTCGTCCTGGGGGCAGACGGATTCGTACTCCCCGGCCTGCTCGCGGACATCTCCCGAGACCTGTCGGTGAGCGTGGCGACAGCAGGCCAGCTCACCACAGTCTTCGCGGTCTCCTACGCCATCGGCTCCCCAGTGATCGCAACACTCGCGGGCCGGGCAGACCGCAGGCTGGTCATCGGAACAGGAATGGCAGCGTTCCTCGTCGGCATGGTCCTGCAAGCAGCAGGCCCAACCTTCAGCACTGTCCTGGCAGGCCGAGTAATCGCAGCACTGGGAGCAGCCGCATTCCAGGCCAACGCCTTCGCGGTAGCAGGCGTACTGGCCCCACCGGAACGACGAGCGAGAGCATTCGCAGTGATCGGCGCGGGCTCCAGTCTCACCGCGGTCCTAGGAGTTCCGCTGGGCCTCCTGATCGGCCAGACCTGGGGCTGGCGCGGCACGCTCTGGACGATCGCGGCGCTGGCCGCGGTCGCGGCGGCACTGGCCGCACTATTCGTCCCCTCGATGACCCTGCCCGCCACAACGATGCGCGACCGGCTGGCGGTACTGGTCAATCCCCGAATCCTCACCCTGCTGGCAGTGAGCGCCCTGATCCTGGCCCCGTCCTTCCTGCTGCTGGCATACGCCTCCGCGGTAATCGGCGTCAGCTCCCCGGGCAACGCGACCGCGATCCTGCTCGCCCTCCTGGCCAACGGAGCAGGCTTCTTCCTGGGCAACAGACTCGTCGGCCGGATCACCGATCGATTCGCTCCATTGCGAGTGATCGCGACAGGCCTGGGAGTCGCAGCGGCAGCCGCGGCATCGCTGTCGATAGTCGAGCGATGGTTCGCCCCAACCCTCGCCGTACTGTTCCTGCTCGGAATCCTGGGCTCGATCCTGTTCATCCCGCAGCAGACCCGGGTCTACGCGGCAGGCGGAGACGCGGCAGCAGTAGCACTGAGCCTCAACGGCTCCATGAACTACGCAGGAACCGCGATCGGCGCAGGGCTCGGCGGGCTGGTGCTAGCGAACGCCGGAGCAAGTTGGCTAGGCCCCGCCGCAGCACTCCTGGCAGTCCTGGTACTAGCGGTCACCTTGGCTACCGCCCCCGAGCGACAGGAGCCGAAGCTGACCGGCGCGGCGCCGTGAACGTCCAGTGTGGACAGACCGAAGAACGGCGGGTTGCCGTGTCCGCGGTACTGGCGGATGATGGGCGGCCAGTCCCCGTCCCGCTCCACCGCAGCCCCGGAGGCACGCGATCGCCGGCAACGCCGCCGAACCCGGGCGCACGGTCCTCAGCCGCGCGTTCGCGGTGCTGGATTCCTTCCTGTCCGGCCGACCCGAGCAGACTCACGGCGAGATCACCCGGGCGACCGGGCTCGCGCCCGCCACGGTGCATCGCCTGCTGGCCGAGCTGACCGGCTGGGGTGCGCTGGAGCGCACCGGCCGAGGCCGGTACCGGATCGGGCTTCGGCTGTGGCAGCTCGGGGCGCAGGCTCCGGGCGGGCGCGAGCTGCGGGACGTCGCGCTGCCGTTCCTGCAGGACCTGCTCCAGGTGACCCACGAGGTCGTCCACCTGGTGGTCCTCGACGGGGACCGCGCGCTGTATCTGGAAAAGCTCGAGGCGCATCCGGACGTCGTCGTCACCTCGCGGGTCGGCTTGCGGCTGCCGTTGCACGCGGCGGGTCCGGGCAAGGTGCTGCTCGCGCACGCGCCGCCGGAATGCCTCGAAGGCGTGCTGACCACCGGGCTGGAGCGGCGGGCCAGCGGGACGATCACGGATCCGGCGCGGCTGCGCCAAGTGCTCGCGGAGGTGCGGCTGCAGGGATTCTGCATCTCCCGCAACGAAATGACCGAGGGCGCGTCGTCGGTCGCGGCTCCGGTGCGCGGGCCGGGCGACCAGGTCGTGGCGGCGATTTCCGTGGTGGTGCCGAGTTGCACGCCGAATCTGTCACCGCTCGTGCCGGTGGTCCGGATGGCGGCGCTGGGGGTCACACGGGCATTGCAAGGCTGAGGAACTTTTCCGCTGAGTGGAAGAGGGGCTGGGCGTCCCGGAACCGAGCCGGGAGACTCCGGACCCACCCGCTCGCACTGCCCGAGGAGAAGTCCGTGAGCCCTGCCCCGACCGTTCGCGACGCCGCGTTCGATGTGCTGCGCCGGTTCGGCGCCACGACGGTGTTCGCCAATCCCGGGTCGACCGAGATCGCGCTGCTCACCGACCTGCCCGACGACCTCGAGTTCGTGCTGGCGCTGCACGAGGGTTCGGTGGTCGGGATGGCGACCGGCTGGGCGCTCGCGAACGACCGGCCCGCGGTCGCGATCCTGCACACCACCGCGGGGCTTGGGAACGCCGTCGGCGCGCTCGCGACGGCCCGGGTCAACCGCGCGCCGCTGGTCGTGCTCGTCGGGCAGCAGGACCGCCGGCACCTCGCGCTGGAGCCGTTCCTCACCGGCCACCGGCTGGACGACCTGGCCCGCCCCGCGCCGGTGTGGATCGCGGAACCGCCGCGCGCGCAGGACGTTCCGGGCGCGCTGGCCCGCGCCTGGCACGAGGCGCGCGAACACCGCGGCCCGGCGCTGGTGATCGTGCCGATGGACGACTGGTCGGAGCCGGCGGCCGCGGACGAGCCGCTGCCCGCCCCGGCCAAGCTGATCCGCGCGAACGCCGCCGAGCCCGCCGTGCTGGCCGAGCTGGCGGAATTCCTCGGTACCGCAAGCAATCCGGTGCTCGTGGCGGGTGCCGGTGCGGACGACGCGGAGTCGTGGCGCGGGCTGACCGCGCTCGCCGAGAAGCTCGCCTGCCCGGTGTGGCAGGAGGCGTTCGGCGCCCGTGCCGGATTCCCGCAGGACCACCCGCAGTTCGCCGGGCATCTGCCGCCGGGCCGGGAAGAACTGCGGAAAGCGTTGTCCGGCCACGACGCGGTGCTCTCGGTCGGCGCGCCGGTTTTCCGGCAGTACCCCCGGGAACCGGGACAGCTGACCGAGCCGGACACGCGCATCGCGGTGGTCACCGACGATCCGAACGAGGCGCACCGGAGTCCGGTCGACCTTGCCGTGCTGGCGCGGCCGTCGTCGGTGTGCGGTCCGTTGGCTGAGCTGATCCCGGCGCGGGAAGCGGGCACGGAGAAGATCGGCCGGACCGTCGAATTGCCTGGTGCGCCGGAGGACGGCGCGCCGCTGGCACCGGAGCACGTGTTCGGGCTGCTCGCGCGCCAGTTGCCCAAGGACACGGTGCTGGTCGAGGAATCTCCGTCGAGCCGCCCGTTGCTGCACGCGTACGTCCCGGCACGCGAACCGCTCGGATTCCTCAGCGCGGCCATGGGCGGCCTCGGATTCGGTATTCCGGCGGCGATCGGGCTGCGGATGGGCGGCCTGAAGCGGCCGGTGGTGGCGGTGATCGGGGACGGCTCGTCGCTGTACTCGATCCAGGCGCTGTGGAGCGCCGCGCATTACGGCGCCGGCGTTCTCGTGATCGTGCTGTCCAACGGCGGTTACGCGATCATGGACAAACTCGCCGTGCGGCACGGAGAACGGACGGCCGGGGGCGGCAAGGCGCCGTGGCCCGGGTTCGACGAGGTCAGCGTGAGCGGGCTCGCGAAGTCGCTCGGCTGCCCGGCGCGGCGCGCGGAAACCTACGAGGAACTGGAGTCAGTGGTGAACGAGGTGCTGCCGACCCTGGCCGCGCGCACGGAGCCGCTGGTGCTGGAAGTGGCGGTGAAGGCATGACATTGCTCGGCAACGACTGGCAGGGCCGGATCTTCTCCGGCGGCTGGATCCCCGGCGCCGGCGGCGAATACGACGCGGTCGAGCCAGCTACCGGGGCGACGCTGGCCCGGGTCGGCGCGGCGGCTCCCGAGGACGTCGCCAAGGCAGCGGCGACCGCGCGGGAAGCACAGCGGGAGTGGGCCGCTCGGCCGTACGACCAGCGGGCGCGCGTGTTGCGCCAGGCGGCGCGGCTCTTCGAGGACCACGGCGACGAGATCGACGAGTGGCTCATCCGGGAATCCGGTGCTACGCGGGGGTTCGCGCAGTTCCAGACCCGCGCGGTCGCGGCGGAGGAATGCCACGAAGCCGCCGCGCTGGCCGCCCATCCGTACGGGGAACTCTTGCGTTCCAGCCAGCCTCGGCTGTCGATGGCGCGCCGCGTTCCGGCCGGAGTGGTCGGCGTGATCTCGCCGTTCAACGCGCCGATCATCCTGTCCGTCCGCGCGATCGCGCCCGCTTTGGCGCTCGGCAACGCGGTGCTGGCGAAGCCCGACCCGCGCACCGCGGTGTGCGGCGGCGTCGTGCTGGCCCGGGTCTTCGAGGAAGCCGGTCTGCCGGAAGGCCTGTTCCACCTGCTGCCCGGCGGCGCGGACGTCGGTGCGGCGCTAGTCGAGGACCCGCTGGTGCGCGTGATCGCGTTCACCGGTTCGACGAACGCGGGCCGCCGGATCGCCGCCGCGGCGGGGGAGCGGCTCAAGCGCGTGCACCTCGAACTCGGCGGCAACTCGGCGCTGGTCGTGCTCGCGGACGCGGACGTCGAGCAGGCCGCGGCGGTCGGCGCGTTCGGTTCGTTCAACCACTCCGGGCAGATCTGCATGGCGACCGGACGGCACCTGGTCGCCGCGGAAATCGCCGACGACTACGCGGCCGCGCTCGCGGAGCACGCGGCCAAGCTGACCGTCGGAAACCCGGCGAACGGCGACGTCGCGCTCGGTCCGCTCATCGACGCGGGGCAGCGCGACCGCGTGCACTCGGTGGTCACCGGCAGCGCCGAGGCCGGGGCGAAGATCGCCACCGGCGGCACCTACGAGGACCTCTTCTACCGCCCGACCGTCCTCACCGACGTCCCGCTCGGCGCGCCCGCCTACGCCCAGGAGGTGTTCGGCCCGGTCGCCCCGGTCGTGCCGTTCTCCACAGTGGACGAAGCGGTCCGCCTGGCCGGCGGTACCGAATACGGGCTGTCGCTGGGCATCCTGACCCGGGACGCCGCGCGGGGGCTGGCGCTGGCCGAGCGGATCCCGTCCGGTCTGGTGCACATCAACGACCAGACGGTCAACGACGAGGCCCTCGCGCCGTTCGGCGGGGTGGGGGATTCGGGAACCGGCTCCCGGCACGGCGGCGCGCAGGCCAACCTGGAGGCGTTCACCGAAACCCAGTGGGTCACCGTGCGCGGCGACCTTCCGCAGTACCCGTTCTGAACTCGTTTTAACCGAAGCATCCGCCCAGGTCCCCTCCGACGACGCAGGTGATGACATGACGGTCTCGACTGATCCCCGGGCGCGCCACGCCCGCTGGGTGGCCCCGCTGTGCTGGACGGCGGTGGCGCTCGAAGGCTTCGACCTGGTGGTGCTGGGCGTCGTGCTGCCCGCGCTGCTCAAGGACAAAGCGTGGGGGCTCGACCCCAACACTGCGTCGCTGATCTCCGCGGTCGGGCTGCTCGGCGTGGCGGTCGGCGCGTTCGCGATCGGTCCGCTCAGCGACCTGTTCGGCCGCCGCGGGATGATGCTGCTGACGGTGGTCAGCTTCTCGGTCTGCACGCTGCTCTGCGCGTTCGCGAACGGGCCGTGGCTGTTCGGCGTGCTGCGGTTCCTGGCCGGGCTCGGGCTCGGCGGCGTGCTGCCGACCGCGCTGGCGCTGATCACCGAGTACGCGCGGATCGGCCGCGGCGGCAGCGCGACCACCGTGCTGATGACCGGCTACCACGTCGGCGCGGTGCTCACCGCGCTGCTGGGAATCCTGGTGCTGCAACGGTTCGGCTGGCAGTGGATGTTCGTCATCGGAGCCGCGCCCGCGCTGATCCTGGTGCCGCTCATGGTGAAGTTCCTGCCCGAGTCGAAGGCGCTGGAACGGGCGAAGGAGGCCCGGCGGAACCGCAACCCGCTCGGCGTCCTGTTCCGGCACGGCTACGGGCGCGCGACGATCGCGTTCTGGGTGACGTCGTTCATGGGGCTGCTGCTGGTGTACGGCCTGAACACGTGGCTGCCGCAGATCATGCGCGCGGCGGGCTACGAACTCGGCGCGGCGCTGGCGCTGCTGCTGGTCCTGAACGTCGGCGCGGTCCTCGGCCTGCTGGTCGGCGGCCGCGTGGCGGACAAGATCGGCTACCGCCGTTCCGCCATCGTCTGGTTCGCCGCGGCCGCGGTGTTCCTGGCGCTGCTGAGCATCAAACTGCCCGGGGCGAGCGTGTACGTCGGGGTGCTGCTGGCAGGGATCTTCACCTTCAGTTCGCAGGTGCTGGTCTACGTCTACATCGCCCGCGTGTACCCCGCCGAAGCCCGCGGCACCGGGCTCGGCGCGGCGAGCGGGATCGGCCGGTTCGGCGCGATGTCCGGGCCGCTGGTGACGGGGCTGCTGCTGTCGGCGGGGCTGGCGTATCCGTGGGGCTTCTACCTGTTCGCGGTGGTGGCGGTGATCGGCGCGCTCGCGATCGCGCTGGTGAACCGGGATCCGGCACCGGACGCTCCGGCGGACAGCCCGGTGCCGGACGCGGTTCCGGCCCCGGAGAGCTGAGTCATTCGGCGGTCGTCTGGGCGATCCGGTCGCTGTCGGTGTCGTAGTCGAACAGTTCCGCGTACCGGCCCCAGTCGATCGCCGTGTCCAGCTGGTGCCGGGCGTCGGCGGCGGAGAAGCCGCGGCGGAGGAGGTCGAGGAAGAACTCCGCGCGCAGCGTGCCGTCCGAACTGGCGGTGAGCGCGTTGACGATCGTGCGCACCAGCGGTGCCCGGTCGCGGACCTGACCGGCGAAGATCTTCTTGCTGGTCTGGATGTCCGCGGTGGTGAAGGCGGTGCCGACCGGCGTCAGGTGCAGGTCTCCGCCCGCCACGAAGAGGAGGTCGAGCAGGGCGGCGGCGTCCACGAGCGGCAGCAGGTCGTCGACCTCGAAGCTCAGTTCGGCGGCGAGATCCGGCAGATCGGCGTGTCCGCCGCGGGCGTGCACGAGTTCGACCAGACCGGCGAGCCCGCCGACCGACGCCCGCGGCAACGGTCGTGCGGTGGGCGTCGCCTGCGCGGGTTCGACGGCTGCCGGGTCGCGGCCGGTGAGCAAGTCGTAGAGCCGGTCGACCAGTGCGGCGAACGCGGGGGATTTGCGGTCGCGCGGCCGGGCCAGGTCGACCTCCACTTCCGCGCGCAGGTTCCCGGGGTTCGAGCCGAGGACGAGCACGCGGTCGGCGAGCAGCACCGCCTCCTCGATGTTGTGCGTGACGATGCAGACCGCCTTGGTCGGGAAATCGTCGCGCTGCCACAGGCTCATCAGCTCGGTGCGCAGGTTCTCCGCGGTCAGCACGTCGAGCGCGGAGAACGGTTCGTCCATCAGCAGCACGTCCGGTTCGAGCACGAGCGCGCGGGCGAAGCCGACGCGCTGGCGCATTCCGCCGGAAAGCTCCTTGGGATAAGCGGATTCGAAACCGTCGAGGCCGATCAGGTCGATCGCCCGCAGCGCGCGGTCGCGGCGGGCTCTCGGCGGGATCCCGCGCGCGGCGAGGCCGAGTTCGACGTTGTCCTGCACGGTCAGCCACGGCATCAGCGCGAAGGTCTGGAACACCATCGCGGTGCCCGGATTGGCTCCGTCAAGTTCGTCGCCGCGATAGCGCACGGTGCCGCGCGTCGGGCCGATCAGCCCGGCGATCGTGCGCAGCAGCGTCGATTTCCCGGAGCCGGACCGGCCGAGCAGCGCGACGATCTCGCCCGCGCGCAGGTTGAGGGTGATGTCGTCGAGGACGCGCAGTTCGTCGCCCGCCGAACCGGGGAAGCTTTTGCTGACCTGCTCGACGGACACGAGGACTTCGGACATGAGGATGCCTTTCAGGAAAGGGAGAACCGGCGTTCGGCGAGGCGGTACAGCCGCCGCCAGAAGAGCCGGTTGAGGCCGACGACGTACAGGCTCATCACCGCGACGCCGAGCAGGATCCGCCCGGAGTCGCCGGAGCCGGTCGCGTCGGCGATGTACGCGCCGAGACCGGTCGCGGTGAGCGTCACCCCGTTGTAGGACACGATTTCCGCGACGATGGAGGCGTTCCACGCGCCGCCCGCCGCGGTGATCCCGCCGGTGACATAGCTGGGGAAAATCGCGGGCAGCACGAGCCGCCGCCACCACAATGCCCGGGGCAGCCGCAGGTTCGCGGCTGCCTCGCGCAGGTCGTGCGGGATGGCCGAGGCGCCCGCGATGACGTTGAAGAGGATGTACCACTGCGCGCCGAGGCTCATCAGCAGGATGCCGCCCCAGTCCAAGGAAATCCCGGTCGCCACGAGCACCGCGGTGATCAGCGGGAACAGGAAGTTCGCCGGGAACGAAGCGAGCACCTGCACCACCGGCTGGGCGAGCCGCGACACGCGCGGGTTCATCCCGATCCACACGCCGATCGGCACCCATACGAGCGTCCCGACGACCACCAGGGTCACCACCCGCGCGAACGTGATCAGGCCGAGCAGGAGCACGTGGCCGATCTCGCCGTACCCGGTGGTTTCTCCGATGAACAGCACCGCGCGCACCGTGCCGTAGATGATCAGTCCGAAGACCACGACGCTGAACACGATGTCCGCGGCGCGCCGGCGAGCGGGGGAGAACCGCAGCGGGTACTCGGCGAGCCCGAAGACCGCCAGCGCGCGGTCCAGCGGGAACACCAGCTTGCCGAGCACCCGGCCGAGCAGCGTCGGGATCCGGGATCGGCGCAGCAGGTCGAGCACCAGGCTGCGGGGTGCTTCGGCGGCTTCGGAGTTCTCGATGCGGAACCGTTCCGACCACGCGGTGAGCGGTCGCCAGAACAGCACGTTCACGCCGACGACCAGGACCACCATCACGCCGACGGCCAGCAGCACCTTGCCGAGATCGCCCTCTGCGGAGGCGGTCGCGACGTACGCGCCGATGCCGGGCAGCGCGAACTTCTGGTTGTTCACGCTGAGCGCTTCGGAGGCGGTGAGGAAGAACCAGCCGCCGCCGAAGCTCATCATCCCGTTCCAGACCAGCGGGATCATGCCGCTCGGCACGTCGACGCGCCAGAATCGTTGCCAGCGCGACAGCCGCAGCAGCCGCGACGCCTCGTCGAGGTCGCGCGGCTGCGACATCAGCGAGTGGTGGAACGCGAACGTCATGTTCCACGCCTGCGCGGTGAAGATCGCGAAGATCGACGCGCATTCCAGGCCGAGCTGCGAGCCGGGGAACAGCGCGATGAACCCGGTGATCGTCACCGACAGGAACCCGAGCACCGGCACCGACTGCAGGATGTCGAGTGCGGGCAGCAGGATCTTTTCGGTGCGCCGCAGCCGGGCCGCGGCGGTCGCGTAGACGAAGGTGAACCCGACCGACAGCACGAGCGCGACGAACATCCGCAGCAGCGAACGTCCGGCGTAGTAAGGGAGTTCGGCCGGATCAGTGGACACTGTGGACGGTGCGGTCGCCGGGGTCCACGCCGTGGCGGCGCCGTGCGCGAGCCGCACGATCAGCCACAGCGCGGCGGCGGCGCCGAAGAACACCGCCACGTCGGCGATCGTGCGGCGGGGCCGGACGAGTGCGCCGCGGGTGGGGAAGGTACGCAGCATGGTCTAGTTCTCGCTGTCTTCCTCGGTGTAGGAGAGCTCGGCTTGCCAGCGCACGCTGGTCACCGACGGCTCCATGGACAGCCGGCTGACCGCCGACTCCATCTGCTTGTCGTCGCGTTGATCGGCGGACAGTTCGGCGCGCACCTGCACCTGCCCGGCGGTGTCGGTATTGGTGCTGGTGACCGATTGCAGCGCGAAATCCGTCCGTGCCAGCGCCTGCACGAGCAGCGCGCGCACGTGCGCTTCGGAATCGTCCTTGGTCACCGCCAGGAAGGTGTACTGCGTCGGGGTTTCGCGGCCGGTCACCGGACGGCGGTCGACCACCCGGCCGAGCGGGCGCAGCGCGATGTTCACCGCCATCACCACCGCGGTGCCCGCGCCCGCCGCCGTGTACAGCCCGGCTCCGGCCAGCGAGCCCACCGCGGCGGAACACCACAGCGTCGCCGCCGTGTTGAGCCCGCGCACGGTCAGCCCTTCGCGCAGAATCACGCCCGCGCCGAGAAAACCGATTCCGGAAACGATTTGCGCGGCGACCCGGGTGGGGTCGGCGCTCGCTCCGCTGAATCCGTGCGCGGACAGCAGCACGAACAGCGTCGACCCGGCCGCGACCAGGGCGTTCGTCCGCAGTCCCGCCATCCGGGCGCGGTATTGGCGTTCAAATCCGATTACTGTGCCGAGGCCCACGCCGGCGCCAAGGCGCAGCAGCATCTCCGCAGTCGTCATCTGCGCTCCCACTGGTTGTCACGAAAAGTTCAGAAAAGGGTTGGAAAAGCCTCAAAAAAGGACGGTTACCACCACGTACGTTGGCGTGCGTAGCCGCGTTTCGCTACTTGAGCTGCCAGCGCGTACCCGGCCAGGACGAGCACCAGCCACAGCAGATAGCCGGCGGGCAGCGCCTGCATCCGCAGCGGTCCGGCGAGCGGCGACAGCGGCACCAGCAGGCCGACGAGCGCGGCGGCCGCCGTGGCCAGGACGACCGGGCGGCTGGCGCGCAGGGGAGTGCCGCGACCGCGCAGGACGAGCACGACCAGCAACTGCGACAGCAGGCCCTCGACGAACCAGCCGGTCTGGAACAGCAACGGGTCCGCTCCCGCGCCGAAGACGTTCCACAGCACCGCGAACGTCGCGAGGTCGAACAGCGACGACAACGGGCCGAAGACGAGCATGAAACCGGTCAGCCCGCGGGCGTCCCAGCGGCGCGGCTTGCTGAGGTAGTCGTCGTCCACCCGGTCCCACGCGAGTGCGAGCTGAGCCAGGTCGTAGAGCAGGTTCGACACCACGAGCTGGATCGGCAGGATGGGCAGGAACGGCAGGAAGGCGCTGGCCGCGAGCACCGACAGCACGTTGCCGAAGTTCGACGCGGCGGTGATGTTGACGTACTTCAGCGTGTTGCCGAGCGTCCTCCGTCCTTCGGCCACGCCGCGGGCGAGCACGCCGAGGTCGCGTTCCAGCAGCACCAGGTCGGCGGCGTCCTTGGCCGCGTCGGTGGCGGTGTCCGGCGCGATCCCGACGTCGGCGGTGCGCAGCGCGGCGACGTCGTTGACGCCGTCGCCGACAAAGCCGACCGCGCGGCCGTTCTCCCGCAACGCGGTGACGACGCGGGCTTTGTGCGCAGGCGTGAGCTTCGCGAAAACAGTGGTGTCCTTGACGATCTCGCGCAATTCAGCGTCGTCTGCCGCTTCGACTTGGCGGCCGAGCACGACCTCGCCCACCGGGATGCCCGCCGAATCCGCGACGCGCGCGGCGACATGGCGGTTGTCCCCGGTCAGCACTTTCAGCGCGACGCCTTGCTCGCCAAGGGTTTTCACCGCGTTCACGACCCCGTCGCGGACCGGGTCGACGAATCCCACGAAACCGACGAGGATCATTTCGTTCTCGTCAGTTTCGTCAAACCCGTCGAGCCGGGCGTTGACTTCCCTCGCGGCGACCGCGAGCACCCGCATGCCGTGTTCGGCGTACGCGCGCACCAATTCGTCCGCGCCGATCCGGGCGGCATCGTCGAATTCGGTGACCACCCCGTCGCGGCGCGCGTAGCTGCAGCGCGGCAGGATCTCGTCCGGGTCGCCCTTGCTGATCAGCAGGTGCTCGCTGCCGCGCCGGACCACGACGCTGGCCCGGCGGCGCGCGTGGTCGAAGCCGATCTCGGCGACGCCGGTGAACAGCGCGTCGGTGACGAGGTCGTCCTCGCCGTCGAACAGGGTCTCGATCGCCTCGTCCAGCCGGTCGTGCCGGTCGGTCTGGAACCGCACCGCCAGCCCGGCGTACTCGGCCGCTTCGCCGTCCGGGCTGCCGGAGTAGTCGACGCTGTGCGCGTACGCGATCCGGTCCTCGGTGAGCGTGCCGGTCTTGTCGACGCACAGCACGTCCATCGCGGCGAGGTCCTGAATAGCGTTGAGCCGCTTGACAATCACCTGCCGCCGGGACAGTGCCGCCGCGCCTCGGGCGAGGTTCGTCGTGACGATGACCGGCAGCATCTCCGGGGTGAGACCGACCGCGACGGCGACCGCGAACATCCCGGCCTGCGCCCAGTCGCCGGTGACCGTGCCGTTGACCACCAGCACGATCGGCACCATCACGAGCATGAACCGCACGAGCGTCCAGCCGACGCGGCGCACCCCGGCGTCGAAGCTGGATTCCGCGCGCGGCTCGGCGGATTGCCGGGCCAGCTCGCCGAAGTAGGTGTCGCTGCCGGTCGCCGCTACGACCGCGGTGGCCGTTCCGCCGACCACCGACGTACCGGCGAACCCAAGCGCGGGCGTCTCGACGAGTTCGTGCTCCTCGTGCTTGCCCGGCTGGGGTGCCCGCTTCGCGACCGGCAGTGCCTCGCCAGACAGCGCCGACTGGTCGACCACAAAGTCTTTAGCAGCAACAATGCGGACGTCCGCCGGGATCACGTCACCAGGCCCGAGCAGCACGACGTCGCCAGGCACGAGGTCTGCCGTGGGCACCTCGCGCTCGCTGCCAGGGAATTCCGCCGCCGCGCGCCGACGCACGGTGACGGTGGTGGTGATCTGGTCGCGAACCGCGCTGATCGCGCGCTCGGACCGCGCGTGCTGCCAGTAGCGGAGACCGATGCTGAGCACGACCATCACGCCGACGGTCACCGCGCCGCGAATATCGCCGACACCGGCGAACACCAGACCCAGCGCCGTCAGCAACGCGACGAACGGGCTGCGCGCGGCGGCCCAGACGCGGACGGGCGCCCGGATCGTGCCGTCGATGCGGTTGTCGCCGAAGCGCCGCAACCGCTCGGCTGCTTCGTTCTCGGTGAGGCCTTTCGGCGAGCTGTCGAGATTCCGGAAAAGAGTGAGCACCGGCGCGTCGCCGTGGGCGCGCAGGGCGGGAAAGCGGGTCATGGTCGTCCCCCTCGAGGTCAGCTGGACGTCAGCGGACCGCGCGGGTTCTTCCGGACCTAGCTGGCTGCCGGGGTTCCCGCACGGTCGTGCCGACTACTTCCTTCGCCGGTCACCCGGCTCACCTCCTCCGCAAGACTCATCGACCGGCGCCAGCGCGCCGACCGGGGACCAGTAGAGCGCAGATCACGAAAACAGTCAAACACTTGTGCAACTGATGGGGGCTAAGTCACGCTGGGGGCCCGCCCGAGAGGATGTCCGTCGTGTCCACCCCATCCCAGCCCCCGCTAGAACCTCTCCCCGCCGACCTGCTGCAGGACGCCGCCGCGACGTTCGGCCTGCTGTCCGCGACCGTGCGGCTGCACCTGCTCTGGCTGCTGTCGCACGGGGAACGCGACGTCGGCACGCTCGCCGAGGAAACCGGCCAGACCGTGCCGACCGCCAGCCACCACCTGGGCAAACTGAAGCTCGCCGGCCTGGTCCGCGCCCGCCGCGAGGGGAAACGGCAGGTGTACGTGCTCGACGACCCGCACGTGCGGCACATCGTCCAGCTGGCCGTGCAGCACCACCAGGAGCTGTCGGGCGACGTTCGGCGGAGCAAAGGCGCTTGACCCTTCCCCGACGTAGAGTCGGGCCATGGCCGAGCTGAACTTCTACTTCGATCCGGTGTGCCCGTTCGCGTGGATGACCAGCAAGTGGGTCCGCCAGGTCGCCAGCCAGCGCTCGTACTCGGTGGACTGGCGGTTCATCTCGCTGCGCCTGCTGAACGCGCACCTGGACTACGCGACGCACTTCCCGCCGGAGTACGACGCTTCGCACACTGCGGGCTTGCGCCTGCTCCGCTTGGCGGCGGCGGTGCGCGCCTCGCATGGCCGGGAGGCTGTTGGTCCGCTTTACGAGGCGCTGGGGGAGCAGAACTTCGAGAGCGGTCTTGTTGAGGACACTGCCGAGGCTCGGGCTGCTCATGGCACGCTTTCGGCGGCTTCTGCTGCTCTGTCGCGCGTTGGTCTCGATGTGTCTCTTGCTTCTGCGGTCGATGATTCCCGGTGGGACGCCGAGATCCAGCGCGAGACTGATGAAGCGCTTTCGTTGACCGGCAAGGATGTCGGGACGCCGATCCTGCACTTCCAGCCGCCTGAAGGGGTCGCGTTCTTCGGCCCGGTGATCAGCCGGCTGCCGTCCGATGCGGAGGCGGTGGAGCTGTGGGACCACGTGGTCGGGTTGGCGAGGTTCGCCGGTTTCGCCGAGCTGAAGCGGAGTTTGCGGGAGATGCCGCAACTGCCGTCGTTCGGGGTGGCGGCGGGGGAGACCGGGGAGGAACAGGATTGGCACGGCGGGAGCCGACGCCTGAAGAAGTAAGCGGCGGTACGGTCTAGCGATGGATCCGGATCGGCCGCCTGAGGCCACCAAGTGGACGATCCATGGCGAACGCCTTGTCGACGACACCCGACGCTTGCGGCTGAGCGTCGCCTCGGTCGAACTGCCTGACGGCGTGACCTTCGAGCAGTACGTCCTGCGGATGCCGAAGGCGGCGATGATGGTGGTGCTGGACGATCCCGGCACCTCGGTGTTGATGATGTGGCGGCATCGCTGGATCTTCGACCGGTGGGTGTGGGAACTGCCCGGAGGATACGTCGACCCGGACGAGAACCCCGCGATCACGGCGGCGCGCGAGGTCGAGGAAGAGACAGGATGGCGACCGCGCACCAGCGAACCGCTGGCTTCGCTTCAGCCGAACGTCGGCGTAGCAGACAACGAAAACCTGCTGTTCCTGTCACGGGGCGCGGAGTACATCGGCGGCGACGTCGACCTCAACGAAGCGGAGCGCGTGGCTTGGATGCCGTTGTCGTCTGTGCGTGAGCGGATCGCGAAGGGCGAAATCCTCGGTGCGTCCTCGCTGGTCGGTCTGCTCCATGTGATCGCGTTTCCCCCGGCTGCGCGCTGAAGCGGCGGACTGCTGCTTGGCCGATTCTCCGGGCAACCACACGTTTCACGCATCGGCCCGCGTGACCGAACCGTCCTTGGTCACGACGTACACCTCGATGCCGAGCAGGGCGCGCAATTTCGCTGGAACCCGCAGCGTGTGCCATTTGATGGTGTCCGGTACGACGACGGCATACCGCGCGCCGGGCGTGCCGAACTCGCCCATCCGGCGCAGAATCTGGCCCCAGAGGACGTCCGCGTCGATGCCCTTCTCTTGGGTGGTGCCCTTGGCTTCCACGTGGAGCCGGTCGCCCGCTCGGGTGGCGTAGAGGTCGAGGTATCGGTCCGGGCCGGGGCCGACTGTCCAGCCGTCGTGTTCTAGCCAGGTCGCGAACGCGGCGACCACTTCGGCTTCTCTCATGACTGCCCCGCCCGGTTTCCGCCGTGTGCTCCCAGTGTTCGGTCGTGATATCTGTGGTTTGCGTTACTCCACTAGCGTTATTTCACTCCCCGAAGTCGTGAACCTGCAAGACTGGGACTTGACGACAACTCCGGGAGTGTCCATGTCGCGCGACAGCTATCGGACAGTTCGTACACCGGACGGCCTCCGCCTGGCCAGCACCCTCACCGAGCCGGACGGTCGCCAGCCGCGCCGCGCGGTGTTGCTCGTGCAAGGGGCGAGCGTCACCCGTGAGGAAGGCGGCTTCTTCACCCGCCTCGCCGAGGGCCTGGCCGAAGTCGACATAGCTTCCCTGAGAATCGATCTTCCCGGCCACGGCGAGAGTGAAGGCCGCCAAGAGGATCTCTCGCTTTTCGCCCTGCTCAACGTGATTCGCGGCAGCATCGAGCACTTGTCCGGTGCCGTCCCGGGCGTGCGGACGTCGCTCGCGGCGGCGAGTTTCTCCGGCGGTGTCGCGGCGTGCTACGCGGCCGAGCGGCCGGACGACGTCGAGCGGCTCGTTCTGTTCAACCCCCTCCTCGATTACCGCGGACGGTTCATCGAGGAGAAATCCGCGTGGTCGGCGGACGGCTACCTCAACGACAAGGAAGCCGCCGATCTCAAGGAGCGGGGCTACCTCGGGCACGGGCCTGGGTTCCGGCTCGGGCGGGCCGTGCTCAACGAGGCGTTTTGGTTCGAGGCAAGGCAAAACCTGCCCCGCATCACCGCGCCGACGCTGATCGTGCACGGCACCGAGGACACTTTCGTTCCCGTCGAGTCGTCGCGCGCGGCCGACCGGGAGCTGACCTGCGAGCACCGGCTGATCCAGCTCGAAGGCGCCCAGCACGGCTTCGCGGTGCACGACGATCCGAAGTACGCCGATCCGCGAACGCAAGCCTGGCAACGGCAAGTGATCCGCGAAGTGCAGGAATGGCTTCGCTAAGCGGTCAGCTGTTGAGTGCCTCGCGCAATTCCCGTACATCGGGACGGTTATGCCACGGCTTGAGCACTCCGACGACCCGCCGGAGTTCTTCTCTCGTGCGGCGGGAGTTCGTTTCCGCCGCGCGATGAGCGGAGGCGAGGCCGGTTTTGGCGGCTTGGTCCGGTTCGCCGGAAAGGGCGAGCGAGTTCGCCATGAGGGACAGGAAGAACCCGTAGTCGCGACGGGAGAATTGGGTTTCCTTCAACGTCTTCTCGTACAGTTCGACCGACCGCCGCGGCTCGCCCGCTTCGGTGTAGCAGATGGCGGTTTGCATATTCAGGAGAGTCGCGTTGAAGTGCGCGCCCAGCGGCGATTCGATCGGCCCGGCGTCGCCGAGCAGTTTCCAGGCGACGTCGAGTTTCCGGTTTACCTGGTCGGCCGACGCGCCGAGCATCGCCTCCGCGCGGGCTTCCTGCTGGGCGGCCTCGGCCTGGAGCCGCTGCGGCAGTGACCAGGGGCCTTTGCGCACCGCCCGGGTGAGGATGAGCATCCGCCGCGGGTCGCGTTCGTCGTAGGCGACCTGGGCTTTTTTGAGCAGAATGTAGCCCTGCATCGTATTGTCGCCCGCCGCCTGCGCCCATTCCATCGCGCGGTCGTGCCAGTACAGCGAGTCTTGCATCTGCCGCCGGTCGCGGTAAAGCCATCCGGCGAACTCCGCGCCTTCGGAACCGATTTGCAGAAGGTCCCGCTGATCCTCGGCGGTCGCGTCGCGGGCGATGCGGTCGATGATGTCGAGCACGCCGAGCGTCATCGGAAGCGTTTTGGCCGGACCGCGTTCGCCGTCCTCGTATTTGTACTGGTCGAGCTGTCTGCGGAAATAGTGCGTGACGGTTTTGTCCATGTACCGCCGGGGATTCTCCAGCGCTCGCGCGACGTGCTCGGCGCCGCCTATTCCCAGCGCGGGCAAAGCCGCGACCGGCAGGCCGTTCTTGAGCAGTGAGCGGCGACTGAGCGGGCTCATGACGTCCCATTCTGTGGTCGGAACCGCTGGCGGGGCCGCGTCGCCGAGAGCGGGCACGAGCCGGCCGAGGACGCTGGCCCCGACCGTGGCCCGGTCCAGCGGCAGCGCGACCGGCCGCCCGTCGACGATGACGGGGAGCAGCACGCTCGGCGGCCCCCGGAGGTCCGCGGGCGTGCCTTCCCGGAGCAGCTCCTCCAGCCGGGCGGGGCTGATGCGCAGAAGCCGGGCGAGCCGGTCGCGCCGGTGCGGACGGGGCTCGGACCGGCCGGATTCCCACGCCCGGATGCTCTTTTCGTCCGCGGGGAGCAGCGCGGCGAGCTTTTCTTGCGTCAGGTTCGCCGCTTTGCGCGCCCGGACAAGACCTTCTCGCCGTTCGCCCATGGGCGACACTCCTTCGCCACGAACCGGGGTCGTCAGATTACCGCAGGTCACTGTGTGCGGGGCAAGGCAAGTCGCTCGGTTGCCGCCCGCTTTTCTCCCGGTTTGCTGGCTGGTCCAGGCCACTGGACCGCTCCATGGTGGTGGGGCACGCGAAGACACTTCCGAAGCCGAGAGGTGCATCGCATGAAGGCAGCAGAGATGCTCGGCGAGGCGACCCGCACAGGTCATCCGGCAGTGGTCATCGTGTGTTGTGTGCTCCTGCTGCTGGTACTGCTCTCGATGTGGCTGTGGCGGGCGCGCCGCCCGATCCCGCCGCCGCGCGGACGGCTGACGGTCCGCGACATCAAGGCCCGGCTGGACTACGAGGTCCAGGCCGGGATCGAGGAAGCCCGCCTGGCCGAGTTCCGCCGGACGGCCGAGGCGATGGCCGCCGAACGCGCCGAGGAGGACACCGAGGTCATCCCGAAAGTCGAGGACACCGTCGTCTTCCCGGAGGTCGGGAAACCGCGAAAAGGGGAGAAACCCGATAAAGCTCGGTGCGGTTAGGAGCGTCCCGCCCATCGCTCACCGCACCGTTATGCCTGCCCCAGCCTGGCGCGGCACGCCACCTCCCCTGGGCTGGGGCAGGCCTCATCCGTTCAGCGCCACCGGGCGTGCCGTGGCGCGGGCGTAGTCGGCGAAGGAGACCGGCGGCCGGCCGGTGATCCGCTGGAGATCGTCGGTCACATCGGCGGCACAGTCGTTGCGGATGCCTTCGTACATGGCGGCGTAGAAGTCGGCGACCTGACCGGGAGTGCCCCCGCCGAGCAGGGCTTCGCGGAATTCGCCCGGGTCCATCACCTGGTACCGCACCGGTCTTCCCGCGGCGTCGCCCACGATCGCGGCCATGTCCGAAAAGGACAGTGAATGGGGTCCGGTCAACGAGCAGGTCCGGTGCCGATGCCCGCCCTGGGTCAGCCCGGCTGCGGCGACGGCGTCTACGGCAGGGCGCTGCTGCGCGCCCCGTGGGGCATCGGGTTCGGCTACGACTCGGAATTCGCGTTCGCGCGGGCTTTCGAACGGGTCGTCGGGCACGCCCCCGGTCGGTATCGCGCGATGCGCCATCGCGAGGAGGGCGCTACGGGCACGCGGCGATGACTCATGCTGTCCGCCTATTCGCCGGGCAGGGCGGCACGACGCGCGATCACGTCCGCGGTTCCGCCGGTCACGTCGAGCAGGCGTGCCAGGGCTAGCCGGGCCGCTTCGGCCGCGTCCTTGCCCGTGGATCTCGTCAGCCGCTCGTCCAGCTGCTTCCGGATCCGGCGGCTGTCGTTGATGAGCTGCCAACCGCGGTCGGTGAGCTGGGCGCGTCGCACTCGGCTGTCGGCGGGATCCGGCACTCTCTCGACGTAGCCGAGCCGCTCCAGTTCGAGAAGGTGCTTCGAGGCCGCCTGCTGGGTGACGCCGAGAAGGCCGGCGAGTTCGGAGACTGTGGGCGCGCGGTCGATGAGGTGCTGGACGACGTATCCGTGGGAGTTGCGCACGCCGGGGTGGCCCGCTTCGTGCAACTCGGCCAGGATCGCCCGGTTCGCGGAACTGCCCGCCAGCCAAGCGAGAGTGGTGAGGTCGATTTCGGCCAGGTCCAGTCGGGTCACGGCGTCCACCATGCAATTGACAACCAAGGTTGTACAACTATAGTTGTTCTTATGGCCGACGACCCGGTTGCCCTCGCGACCTCCCTGCTGCGGGCACTTGAAGCCGGGCAGTGCGGCGAGGATCTCCGGAAGCACTTCGCTCCGACGGCGTCGACCGTCGAGCATCCGAACCGGCTCAAACCCGAGGGTGCCCGCGCGAACCTGGACCAGATGCTCGCGGCGTCGGAGGCCGGTGCCGGGTTGATGTCCAGCCAGCGGTACGACGTGCGCTCGGCCGTGGCGGCAGGGGGCACGGCGATCCTTCGCCTCACGTGGAGCGGGGTGATCGCGCGTGACGCGGGCCCTTTCCGTCGCGGCGACGAACTCGTCGCGCACATCGCCCAATTCGTCGAGACCGCCGACGGCGTGATCGCTTCAATCGAGACCTTCGACTGCTACGAACCATTCGACCTTTAAAGTGTATAACGCCCTATACGGCCTCGCGGGGGAGCGCGGCGATCTCCATCCCCGCCAACCGCTCGGCACTCACCACCACTTCATACGCCTGGAGCAAACCGCCCCGAACCTCGATCTTGAGCACCCCCACCAGCCGCCCAGCCGGAGCGAGCACCAGCCCGACATCCCCGTCGATCAGGGCCAGTTCGGCCAGCCGCGCGTTCCCCGCGAACAACTTCGTCCCCCGCGCAACCTCATCCGCCCCGCGCAACACCGCAGCAGCACCCGGTGGCAGCATCGCCGGATCGGTGACCCGGACGACATCCGGAGCCAGCACAGTAAGCAGCGTCGCCATATCCCCGCCGCGAGCCGCTGACAAGAACGCCGTCACTACTTCCCGATGCTCGGCCAGCTCCGCGGCAGGCACGGCAGGCTCCCCGCGCACCCGCAACCGCGCGCGGCTGGCGAGTTTCTTCGCGGTAGCGGGCGTCCGGTCGAGGATCGGGCCGACCGCGTCGAACGGCACCGCGAACAGGTCGTGCAGCACGAAGGCCACTCGTTCGGGCGGGGCCAGCCGGTCCAGGACCACCAGCAGCGCGCGTCCGACCTCCCCGGCCAGCAGGATCTCGTCCTCGGGAACAGTGCCGCCGGCGGCATCGGGCACGGACGAGACCGGCGTTTCCCGGCGGGCGCGCAGCACGTCCAGGCACAGCCGTGACACGACGGTGGTCAGCCACCCGCCGAGGTTGTCGACGCCGGACGACCGGCCCAAGCGCAGCCACGACTCCTGCACGACGTCCTCGGCCTCGGCCGCGTTGCCCAGCATGCGGTAGGCCAGCGCGTGCAGCCGCGGGCGCTCGTTTTCGAAGCGTCGCGCCAGTGCGTCGTCCATCGGTCACCTTTTCCCGTCTCGATCCGTCATGGGAGTGCCGGCCCGAGGACCAAGGACGAGGAGAGGAACCGGATGACCGTCATGCTAGCGCCCCTGCTGCACGTCGATTCGAGCGCCGACCGCGAGGCGTCGGTGAGCAGGCAGCTGGGCACGTTGTTCGCCGACGAGTGGCGCAGAGGCGGCGGAACCGTGCGCCACCGCGACGTTTCCGCTGATCCAGTACCGCCGCTGAGGGAGGCGTACGCGCGGCTCGGCCGCCGAGTGGAACGCAAAGGCGTGCTGTCGCTGGAAGACATCGCGGCACTGATCGCGGACGACGACGAACAGCGCGAATGGGACCTGACCCTGCCGCTGGTCAACGAGGTGCGCGAGGCCCGCGTGGTGCTGCTCGGCGTGCCGATGTACAACTTCGGCGTCCCGGCGACGCTCAAGGCGTGGATCGACCGGATCAGCTTCCCAGGCGTGTTCGCCGACCCGGAGACCGGCCGGAAACTGCTGGCGGACAAGGACTTCGTGGTCGTCAACGCGCGAGGCGGCGGGTACGGCCCGGGCGCGCCGCGCGAGAAGTTCGAGTTCCAGGAGTCGTATCTGCGCGCTTACCTCGGCGACAAAGGCGTCGAGCGGCTGACGTTCGTGGCCCAGGAGTTCACCCGCGTCGGCGACGTTCCGGCGCTGGACGGGCTCGAAGACCTGGCCGCCGCGTCGCGCGCGGCGGCCAGGTCCAGGGTCGTGGAAACCGCCCAGCGGCTCATCCGGTGAGGTCGGAGCACTTCCGCGCGTCCGGATCCTTCGCCCCGCCCGGCGACCACCGCACGTTCGCGAACGACGCCGAGAACGCGCCGTCGGTGTAGACGAGGAACGGCGTGTCGACGCTCTCGAAGTCCAGCCCGCTCGCGAAGCAGGACAACGGGATCTTCACCGTCGACTTCTGCCCGGCAGGCAGATCGCCGAACAGCTTCGTCGCGTTGACCTCGGACGAGCACGGGTAGACGCAGTGCAGGCTGACCACCGTCCGGTTGACCGGCGGCGAGTGCACGATCACGTCGAACTCGAGCGCGCCGTCGGCATTGAGGTACCCGCGCAGATCGTCGGTGCCGCCGGGATGCTGTGAGTACAGCTGCGCCGCGCCGGTGCCGGTCCACGTCGCTTTCAGGCCGTCGCCCTGGACGTTGACGTCGGCCGGCACCACGTTGATCTCGGGGTGCGACGCAGTGCCGTCGGGACCGATCTCGGTGCCGCCCCAGTTCGCCGCCGAACCGATAAAACTCTTGTACGGCGCGACATCCGTGCGGTCGTAGATCGGCAGGTCCTCGGTGGCGGTGCCGCCGCCTCCGGTCGATCCGCAGCGGGCCGGGCCTTCGGTTTCGTCGAGCTTGCCGACGGTGGTCCGCTGGTGCGAGGTGAGGCCGTAGCCGAGCGCGAACAGCGGGTCGTAGCCGGGACTCCACGGGTTGAGTGGCGTCTGGCACGCGCTCTTCGGCCACGAATAGGACAGCTTGCCGTGGTATCCGCCGCGATCCTTGCCGCGCACCAGCATGTCCGCGACTCCGCCGCCCTCAGTGCCCGGCAGCCACGCGGCGACGAACGCGTCGGAACGGTTGAGCTCCTTGTTGACGTACAGCGGACGCCCGCTGACATACACAGTCACCACCGGAATGCCCTTGCCGCTGACTTTGTCCAGCAGCGCAAGGTCTTCCGGATACAGCTTCGCCGCTTCAAGGCTCTTCCGCTGCAGATCGCCGACGCCTTCCGCGTACGGAGTCTCGCCGACGACAGCGATGACAGCGTCGTAACCCTTCGGATCGACGGTGCCAGTGGGATCGAAGGTGACGTTCGCGAGATCCTCCTTGAGCCCGGCGAGGATCGAAGTGGCGCCGGGGAAGTCCGCGTTGGTGTTCCCGGTGCCCTGCCAGGTCAGCGTCCAGCCGCCGGTCTGGTTCTGAATGCTGTCCGCGCTCTTGCCGACCACGAGCACCTTCGCGTTGCGCGCCAACGGAAGCACGTTGCCGTTGTTCTTCAGCAGTGTCTGCGACTTGCGCACCGCTTCGCGAGCGAGCGCCTTGTCCGTGAGCGCGTCCGACGAACCGGCGTACCAGCGCTGCGACGGCTTGCGTTCCTCGAACAGCCCGGCGCGCAACTTCACTCGCAGGATCCGGGTGACCGCGTCGTCGATGCGCGACATCGGGATCTCGCCGCCGCGCACCTGCGCGACCGTGTTCGCGATGAAGGCCTTCCAGTCGTTCGGCACCATCACGACGTCGAGGCCGGCGTTGATCGCGCGCGGGCAGCTGGCGTTGGTGCAGCCGTCCACCTGGCCGATGCCGTTCCAGTCCGACACGACCAGGCCGTCGAAGCCCATCTTGCCCTTGAGGATCTGGTTGAGGACCTTGTCGCTGCCGTGGATCTTGCCCTCGTTGATGCCGAGGTCGGGGTTGGTCCAGCTGTTGAACGACGCCATGACCGTCTGCGCGCCCGCGGCGAGCGCGCCGTAGTAGCCCTGGCCGTGGAGGTTGATCATGTCCGCTTCAGAGGAAGCGTTGACACCCTGGTCCTGGCCGTTGGTGGTGCCGCCGTCGCCGATGAAGTGCTTGGCGGTGCCGATGACGCCGTTCGGCCCGATCCGCAGCCGCGCACCGGCCTGCAGGCCGTTCATGGCCTCGTATCCGTAGGCGCGCGTGATGCGCGGATCCTCGGAGAAGCCTTCGTAAGTACGGCCCCAGCGGTCGTCCTGCACGACGGCGAGGGTCGGCGCGAACGCCCAGTCCTGGCCGGTCGAGCGGATCTGCCGCGCGGTGGAGTTCTCGACGTCGCGCACCAGGCACGGGTCGTGCGCCGCACCGAGCGCGATGTTCTGCGGGAAAACGGTGGAGCTGTACACATTGTTGTTTCCGTGCACGGCATCTATGCCCCAAATTACCGGAATCTTTGTCCTCGTGGCCTTCGCCGCGTCCCAATAGGAATCCGCGAGCCTGAGCCAATCCTGCTGGCTGGCGTGTTTGTTCCCGCCCGGCCACGAGCCGCCGCCGTTGAGCACGGACCCGATGGAGTACTGCGTGACCTCGGCCGGGGTGATCGCGGCGATCTCGGGCTGGGTCATCTGGCCGACCTTTTCCTCCAGCGACATGCCGGAGACGATCTGCTTGATCCGCCATTCGTCGACCGGGTTCCGCGGCATCGCGCTGCGCACCTTCGGCCAGTCGGCCAGCTCGGGCAGCGAGTTTTCGATGCGGGCACAGCCGTTCCGGTCCAGCGCGGGCGGGCCGAGGTCCGGCTGGCGCGGGGGAGCGGCGTGCGCGGCCTGGGCGGGGACGAGCCCGCCGAGGAGGACGAGCGCGGCGAGGGCGACCCGGTTCCGGGCGCGCGGGGAGCGAGGAGGTCTGGCCATCGACAGTCCGTTCTGCGGAGGGCGGCCCGGAGCGGGCCCGGTGATCCTGACCGGGCAAACCGGACTCCGTCAATCCGCCGACCGCAGTGGTTCAGTCCATTGACCGGACAGGAAACGGGACATTCGCGGGGCGCGGCGGCCCGTTGCCGGACGGGGATAGATTGATCGCGAAGGCACTGAATTCAAGGGAGGACAAAGCGGATGCGCAAGGAAAAGCCAGACGTTCCGGCCGCCGACGGGACCGCGGACGCGTACCTGGCCGTGCCGGACGGCGGGCCGCATCCCGGGGTGCTGCTCTTCCCGGACGCGTTCGGGCTGCGGCCGCGGATCGAGGAGATGGCCGACCGCATCGCCGAGGCGGGCTACGCCGTGCTGGCGCCGAACCTGCTCTACCGCGGCGGCCGGACGCCGCTGGTGGACCTCGCCGCGCTGGAGGACCCGGAGCGGCGCGGCGAGGTCTTCGGCAAGCTGATGCCGCTGATCGAGGCGTTGGACACCGACGCGATCACCCGCGACGCGGAGAAGTACCTCGACTGGTTCGCCGCGCAGGACGGCGTCGCCGAGGGGCCGGTCGTGATCACCGGCTACTGCATGGGCGGCACGAACGCGCTGCGCGTGATCGAGGCGTTCCCGGACCGGGTCAAGGCGATCGCGTCGTTCCACGGCGGACGTCTCGCGACCGACCAGCCGGACAGCCCGCACCTGCGGGTCGGGTCGATCACCGGCGAGGTGTACTTCGGGCACGCCGACCAGGACCCGTCGGCCACCGCCGAGCAGATCAAGGCGCTGGAGCACGCCCTCGACGAGGCAGGCGTGACCTACCGGTCGGAGGTCTACGAGGGCGCGTCGCACGGCTTCACGATGTCGGACACGGCGGCGTACCACGCCGACGGCGAGAAGCGGCACTGGGAGAACCTGTTCGGGCTCCTGGAGCGGGTGCGCTGACCTGCCGGTGAGCGACACCGCGCAACAGCCGGCTTGCTGTCCGTGAAGGGCTCCTTGCGGGAATCAGATTCCCGCAAGGAGCCCTTCACGGCACGCGGCCGGGCCCTGCGCGCGGAATCGGCGGCGGCCGTTTACGCTGGCCGCATGGCCGAAGGTGCGCTGTGCCGCGAACCGGTGGAGCTGACCGGGCGCGAGCGCTCGGTCCTGCGGAGCGTCGCGGTCCGCGGGACGGAGCCCGAGCTGTTCTGCGAGCTGGAGGCCGGGCACGGCCACGAGCACGCGACCCAGGTCGGCGGACGCGGCGAGGAGCCGCTGATGTGGCTGCGCTGGTGGCCCGGCCGCCGCGTGCTGGAGACCCGCGCGCTGTGCGGCGCGGAGTCCGACGAGGGCGTGTTCTGCCGGGTGCCCGGCGGGCACGAAGGCAGCCACAGCTACGAGCTGGCCGAGCCCGAGGAGGCCTGGCCGCTGGCCGACGCGGGCCTGTCCGTCGGCCGCCGGTAAAGTCGCTCGACATGCGCGAAGGCTTCCAGGACGACCTGAAACAGCTCGACGGGCGTCTGGCGGCGATGGCCGAGGCGGCCGCCGAGGCGATGCGCCGGGCCACCCGGGCACTGCTGACCACGGACTTGCCGCTCGCCGAACAGGTGCTCAGCGGCGACGCCGACCTCGACGACGAGCGTGCCGCGTGCGAGGACGAGGCGTATTCGCTGCTCGCCCTGCAGGCCCCGGTGGCGGGCGACCTGCGCGCCGTGCTGGCCGCGGTGTACTGCGCGGAGAAGCTCGAGCGGATGGGCGACCTCGCCGCGCACGTCGCGGGCACCGCCCGGCGCGGCCACCCGGACCCGACCGTGCCCGCCGACCTGGAGCCGGTGTTCGCCGAGCTCGGCGAGGTCACCTCGGCGATGGCCGAGCGGCTCGCCGACCTCGTGCACGGCGAGGCCCGCGGCGGCTACGCCGAACTGAGCCGCGCCGACGAGCGCGTGGACGCGCTGCACGCCCAGGTGATGGCGACGGTCACCGCGCCGGACTGGACGCAGGACCAGCGGATCGCGGTCGCGCTGAGCCTGCTCACACGTTTCTACGAGCGTTTCGCCGACCAGGCGGTGTCGGTCGCGAAGCGCCTGGAGTTCGCCGCGACGGGCGATCTCCCGGGCTGACCTCCGGCGGCGGACCGGCCGGAGCCTGGTTCGACGGCCGCGGCGGCGAACCGGCGCCGCGGGATTGCGGCGGACCGGCCGGACGGGGCTGTTGCGAGCGCGCCGGACGGGCAGGCGGCTGCGCGGGCGGACGGCCCGGATTCTGCGGCGGCGCGTCGGCCGGACGCGGCTGCGGTTCCGCGGTGCGCATCGGCTGCGAATCCTGCCGCGGGCGTGCCGGACGGGGTTGCGGCTCGGCGGTACGGATCGGTTGCGAGTTCTGCCGCCGCGGCGGTGGACTCCCTGCGACGCGGCCTTCCGGCTGCGGATTCCGCGGACGGACCGGGCGGCCGCTGCCGTCCCGAGGCGCTGAATCGGCGCGCGGCCCACGCGGGGGCAGAGAACCGGCGGGCGCGTCCTCAGAACGAACCGGCGCGGCATCGACGTCCCTGCTGTCCGGACGACCACCGCGAGGTCCCCGAGCCTTCTTCTTCTCAGCCGGAGGAAGCACCGTCGTCGCCTGCGCACCTTCCGGCGCGACACCCAAGAGCCCGAACGGCACCTTCCCGGCGAACCGCCGCACGAGCCCGGCCGCCGGAGCAAGCGCGTACCGCTGCAGCAGCAACGACATCCCGGCCCCGAGCGCGAGCCCGATCAGCACGTCGTGCGGATAGTGCGCCCCGACGAAGACACGCGAGAAGCCCATCGTTGCCGCGAAGGCCGCGAGCCACGGCGCGCCCTTGCGCCACGCGAAGGCCCCGCCGAGCGCGACGGCGGCCGCGATGGTCGAGTGGTTGCTGGGGAACGACCAGTCGCCCGGCGGCGGGCACACGCCGACGATCGCCTCCGGCGGAAGTCCCCGGCACGGCCGCTGCTCGTGCACGAAGGCCTTCACGATCTCGCTGAGCACGTACGCCACCACCGTGGCCGCCGGGACCAGCAGCGCCGCCGCCATCCGCTCGGGCGAGCCGGTCGGGCGCGCCCGCCACCAGAGCCAGGCGAAGAACGGCGCCACGAGGACCAGGCCGTAGGACGTGTACGCCAGCACGAGAGACTGCACCCAGCCCGGCATCGCCTGGGCGAAATGGGTGATCGCGTCGTACGTCTCGCTGCTGGAAGCTCCGGCCGTGGTCGCCATACAACCCCTCTCCGGTCCGCCGGTTCGCCTGGCGGCCATCTCGCGTTCACCCGAAGGTCACGAGCGTACCGAGCGGCGGAGAAGAGTTCGCGACGCCCCGTGAGTCCGCGGGGACTCTCCGGGACGGATCAGGAGTCGGTGGTGTGCTTGCAGGTCACCGGCTTGCCGGGAGCGGGGGCGCTCGCCGTGGCGAGTTCCTTCTTCTTGTCCAGCAGGATCCGGCAGCGCAGGGTCGCGGCGGTCGACGGCGTCGCGGTGACCGAGGCGTCCTGTCCGGCGCTGACCACGACGTCCTGTTTCCACGGCAGCCCGAGCGGGCCGGCGAGCTGGTGCGGCGCGACCTTGTCCTCGTAGCGGTTGCCCGATTCGCCGTAGGTGACGCCGGTGGCCGTGGTCTGCTGGTCGGAGGTGACCTCGTAGGTGATCGCCCACGACTTGCCGGTCGGGTTGGAGCACGCGGCGAGGCCCGCGAGCGCGACGGCCGCGAAGGTAGCGGAGAGTGCCTTCTTGATCACGCTCGGACTGTACCGGAGGCCTTCTTCGGCAGCCCGGCGAGGAACGTCCGCGCGGCCGGTTCCTCGCGCGCGGCCTGGGCGAGGATGCCGAACTGCAGCATGGTGACCACGAGCGACGTCCCGCCCGCGGATACCAGCGGCAGGGTCACGCCGGTCACCGGCAGCGCGCCCGCGACGTAGCCGATGTTGATCAGCGCCTGCGCCACCAGCAGCAAGGTCGTCGTCCCGGCGACGAGCCGCACCCACGGATCGGTGACCCGGGACGCGGTGCGCAGGCCGATCACCGCGAGGTAGCCGAACAGCCCGAGCACCAGGAGACAGCCGGCGAAGCCGAGTTCCTCGCCGACGAGCGCGAAGACGAAGTCGTTCTGGACGTCCGGCAGATAGCTCCACTTCGCCGCGCCCCGGCCGAGGCCGACGCCGAACCAGCCGCCGTCGGCGAGGGCGTATTGCGCCTGCTGCGCCTGGTAGCCGCTGCCGCTCGAATCGGGGTTCGGCGAGAGAAAAGAAAGGATGCGCGCGAGCCGGTAACTGGCGAAAAGGGCGAGTACGACGATTCCGACGACGCCGCCGGCGAGAATGGCGGCGAACAAGCGTTTCGGCGCGCCGGCGAACCACAGCAAACCCAGGGTGATCAACGCGAGCGTGACCGTGCCGCTGAGATTCGGCTGGGCCAGCAACAGTGCGCACAACGCGAGCGTCACCGGGATCAGCGGCACCAGCAGATGCCGCCAATGGTGCAGCACCCGCTGTTTCGACACCAGCAGGTGCGCGCCCCAGAATACCAGCGCGACCTTCGCGATTTCCACTGGCTGCAAGGTGATCGGCCCGGCGGCGAGCCAGCGTTGCGCGCCGCCGTGGTCGGAACCGAGCGGGGTCAGCACGAGAAGCAGCAGCACGACCGCGGCGGCGAGCGCGGGGGTGGCTGCCTTGCGCATCCGGGAAAACGGGATGCGCAGGCCGAGCACGAAGGCGACCGCGCCGAGCGCGACGAAGGTCAGATGGCGGAAAAAGGCTTGGTACACCCCGGTTCCCGCGGTCGGGTTGGCCGCGGCGGCCGAGGACGACAGCGCCATCACCGCGCCGAGCAGCGTCAGCAGCGCCCAAATCGCGGTGATGATCCGGAACGACGCGAGCGGATGCGCGAAGAACTGTCCGATTGCGTGCCGTGCGGGTTTGCTGTCCCGTTCGGTTGGCGACTCCACAGCGGAAGAGTGTGTGCCGTTTTCCCGTCGTGGTGGCTGACCGACTCGCCCGTGTGCGGAAAATTACCGTTCGGATTCCTGATTGGCCTGGTCGACGTCGGCCATGTGTTCTTCGGCCCACGTGCGCAACACCGCGAGCGCGGATTCCAGCGACGCGCCGAGCGGGGTGAGCCGGTAATGCACCCGAGGCGGCACGGTGGCCTCGACGCGCCGCGAGACGAGACCGTCGCGGACGAGGCTCTGCAGGGTCACCGAGAGCATCTTCTGCGACACCCCGGGGATGCGGCGGCGCAGGTCGGCGAACCGCACCTCGTCCGGCGCGGCCTCGGCGAGGATCTTGACCGTCATCGACGTCCACTTCGTCCCGATCCGGTCGAGCAGCCGCCGCGTCGGGCAGGCCGGGTCGAACAGATCGCCGCGGGCGGAGGGGGTCACCTCGGGCTCACCACCTGTCGGGAAAGTGCCGTCTTGGCGGCACGTCAGGAGTTACCTACCGTGTGCTGGTCACCAATGGTAACCACAGGAGGTCCGATGAACGCGGTGCGGCAGGTCGAGGCGAACGGGGTCCGGCTGAACGTCGCCGTCGCCGGGAGCGGTCCGGCGGTGGTGCTGCTGCACGGGTTCCCGCACACCTGGCAGCTGTGGGGCAAGGTCATCCCGACGCTCGCCGAGCGGTACCGAGTAATCGCGCCGGACCTTCGCGGCCTGGGCGCGAGCAGTCGTCCGGAGAGCGGTTTCGACGCTGGAGCCGTCGCCGACGATGTCGCGGCCCTGCTCGACGCGCTGGAGGAACCGGACGCCGAAGTGGTGGCGATCGACCTGGCGGTGGCGGGTGCGTTGCTGCTGGCGCTTCGGCAGCCGGAGCGCGTGCGCCGCCTGGTCCTGATGGAGTCGCTGCCCTGGGGTTTCCCGGCCAGCCCGCCGTGGTGGTTCGGCTTCCACGCGGTGCCGGGACTCGCCGAGACTGTCCTTAATGGACACGAGGCGGAGTACGTCGGCTGGTTCCTCGACCAGGGCACGCTCGGTCGCGGCGTTCCGGCGGATATCCAGACGGCCTTCGCCGAGGCGTACACCGGGACCCACGCGCTCCGCTGTGCCTTCGAGTACTACCGGGCGTTGCCGGAAAGCGCCCGCCAGCTGACCGAAGCGGCGGCGAATCGGCTGACCGTCCCGACGCTGGCGATCGGCGCGAATCCCGTCGGCGACGCGCTGGAGCAGCAGTTGCGCCCGATCGCTGACGACCTCACCGGGCACGTGCTGCCGGACTGCGGACACCTGATTCCGCTGGACCGTCCGCGCGAATTCCTCGATCTCCTGCTGCCGTTCCTGTCCCGGGAGATACTGGCCGGGTGTCGTTGACGTCCGAGCTGGCCGACCCGCGAGGGACGCTCGCGCGCTGGTGCGCCCGCGTCTTCACCGGCACGGCCGCGGCCGCGCGCCGGATCGAGGAGGCGACGAACGGCGTGCGCCCGATCCGCCCGGCGCTCGCGCGCCCGCCGCGCCAGCACTGGGCCGAGATCGGCGGCGCGTTCGGCCAGCGGATCGCGGACCTCGTGCAGCCCGCGCCGCCGTACTACGCGCTGCTCGGGATGGTGCGCGCGCAGTGGGGCAGCGGTCCGTGGGCGCACGCGCAGGCCGCCGCGTACCCGACGCACGACGAGCTCCCGCCGGAGTACCGGGCGCGGGCGCTCGGCATCCGTCCGGCGGCAACGACCTGGCTCGACCTCGGCGACGGAATGCCGCACGGCGAAGCGCTCCCGGGCGCCGAGGAGCTGTGGGGCGAACTGCTGGAACGCGCTCGCCGCTATCAGGCGCAGCACGCCCCGCCCGGCGTGCTCGGCGGACCGGGCGCGGAGGCGGGTCTGGCACGGACGAACTGGGTGCTGTCGGCGTGCGAGGACATCTACCGCTCCGGCAAGATCGATCCCCGGCTCGCCCGAGTCGTCGACGGCGGCGGCACCATCGCGAACCTGCGCGCCCTGCCCGCCGACGCGGCGGTGACCGAGCTGGCGGAACTCGCGAAACGCTTGCACGACAACGGTGCGCTGTGGGAACTGCGCCGCCTCGCCGGTGCGCCGCCCGAGGGCTATCCGCTCGGCATCGCCGGGCCGACCATCGTGCCCGGCTGGGCGGACGGCGACCTCCTGCTCGGGAAGCTCGACCCGGAAGCGGGGATCGCCGAGGGCACGCTGCTGGACGTGAAGACGGTGCTGACCGTCGGCGACCCGGACCGCGCCGGGCGCTGGCTGTGGCAGATCCTGCTGTACGCCTGGCTGGACGTCGCCGACCTGTACCGGATCCGCGAGGCCGGACTGCTGCTCGGACGGCACGGAAAGCTGGTCCGCTGGCCGGTCGGCGAACTGGCCGCGGAGCTGCTCGGCGGGGACGGCCTGGTCGATCACCGCCGGGACGAGTTCAGGGACATGGCGCGGGGGCTGCTCGACTCGGTCGGGTTGAGCTTGGCCGACGGCTGACCCGCGGGCCGCTTTGTCGCGCCGCGACCAGCGAAGCAGACCGCGCCGAGCACGATCACGCACCCGGCGAGTTGCAGTGCGCCGGGTCGTTCGCTGAGCAGCAGGAACCCGAAGGCGACCGCGCCGACCGGTTGCAGCAGCATCATCGTCGCGCCGGTCGAGGCCGCCAGCCGAGGCAGCGCACCGGCGATCAGCAGCCACCCGATGACCTGGCCGACCAGGGCCAGCGCGGCGAACCAGCCGAGCGAGGGGAGGCTGGGCGCGAGGTCGAGGCGGCCGAACGGCAGTCCGAGCGCGACTGACACGAAGCCCGCCGACACGGTGGCCAGCGACAGCGAGCGGACCTGCGTCGCGGGGCTGCTGCTGAGCCGGAGCAACAGCAGGTACCCCGAGTAGCCCGCGCCCGCGGCGAGCGCGAAAACCATGCCCAGCACCGGGTTCGAGCCGCTCATCGACGAGCCGAACACGCCGCCGGCGAGCACGATGCCGACGATCAGCGTCGGCGCGACGAACTTGAACCGCGGGTCCGGGCGCTCCTTGAGGAAGAGGAACGCCAGCAGCGGCACGATCACGACCTGCACCGAAAGCAGCATGGTCGCGACCCCGGCGCCGACGCGCGGGATCGCCTCGCCCCACAGGACGAAGTCGAGTCCCAGGCCGAGCCCGGCCAGCAGCGGCAGCAGGATCTTCGCGCGCACGCGGGTCCGCCGCGCCTCGCTGAACGCCAGTACCGCGAGCAGCGGCAGTGCGAGCGCGCAGCGCCAGAACGCGCTGGTCGCCCCGCTGGCCCCGGAAACCTTGATGAGCACCGAGGTCAGCGCGATGCAGAGGCAGCCGGCGGCGGCCAGCAGCCGCGGGTCGGCGCGGCCGGTGAGGGCGGCGATCGGACCGGCGGTCGGCAGCGCGGCGGGTTCGGTGGTCATGCCTTCTATCGTGGGGCCGCTAACTATCAAGGACAAGTGAATGTTCCTGCGTAAAATCCGGTAGCATCACTACTGTGTTCAGTGTGGATCGGATGCGCGCTCTGCACGCGGTCGCGCAGCACGGCTCAGTCGCCCGCGCGGCGGCGGCGCTGCACGTCACGCCGTCCGGGGTGTCGCAGCAGCTGGCGAAACTGGAGCGGGAAGCGGGCCTGGCGCTGTTGGAGCCGCGCGGCCGGACCGTGCGGCTCACGCGCGCCGGGCAGGTGCTGGTCGGACACGCCGAACGCGTGCTGGCGCAACTGGCCGAAGCGCGCACGGATCTCGAACGGTTGCGGGAGGATGTCTTCGGGCCGTTGCGGATCGGGTCGATCGCGACGTGCGTCCACGCCCTGCTGCCGCCCGCGCTCGCCACGCTCACCGAGCAACATCCGCGGCTGAACGTCACGCTCGGCGAGGGCGAAGCCGAACAGACGTTGCCGAAGGTGCTCGCCGGCGACCTCGACGTCGCGGTGTTCGAAAGCTGGGCGGACCGGCCCACCGTGGTGCCGGCGGGGATCACGCAGGTCACGCTGTTCTCCGACGTTGCCGATCTGGCGCTGCCCGCCGGGCACCGGCTCGCGCACCGGCGCACGGTCGATCTCTCCGAGGTGGACGACGTGTCGTGGATCAGCTGGACCGGCCGTTCCGGCTGCTACGAATGGCTCGTGCACGTGCTCCGTTCGCAGGACCTGGAGCCGCGGATCAGTTGCACCATCGGGAGTTACGTGACGCAGCTGGCGCTCGTCGCGGGCAACGTCGGCGCCGCGCTCGTCCCGCGGCTGGCGCGCGGCCCGGTGCCCGACGGCGTCCGGATGCTCGCGACCCGTCCGGTGCTGAACCGCACGATCATCGCCGCGTGCCGTTCCGGCGAAGAGGCGCACGGCGGGGTCCGGGCGGCGCTGGAGGCGCTCAGCGAGGCGTCGGCGACTTATGTGAATCACTGAATCTTGTTGCGCGGCTGCCTTTTCCGGCCGGTTCGGCCCTAGAGTCGGAATCGACGAGCAGGGGAGCCGCCCATGACTGCCGAGGATGCCGCCCGCGCCTTGCGGGCCAGATTGCCCGCCGAGCAAGTACACACTTCTGGTCCGCAGTACGCATCGGCGGCGACGGTGTGGAACGCCGCCGTCGTCGCGCGGCCGGACGTGGTCGTGGAGTGCCGGAGCACCGCTGATGTCCAAGTCTCAGTGCGTGTCGCGCGCGAATTGGGCCTGTCGTTGTCCGTGCGCAGCGGCGGCCACGACTGGGCCGGACGCGCGGTGGCGGACGGCGGGATCACGCTCGATCTGCGTCCGTTGAACCGGGTCGCGGTCGACGCCGGGCGGCGAGCCGCGGTGGTCGGCGGCGGTGCGCGGGCCAACGATGTGCTTGCCGCGGCTGAGGTTCACGGCTTGACGGCGGCAGTCGGCACAATCGGCACGGTCGGCTTCGCCGGGCTCTCACTCGGCGGAGGATACGGTCCTTTCCTTGGCAAATACGGGCTGGCCGCGGACAACCTGCTCGGTGCCGAGATAGTCCTCGCGGACGGCGAAGTCGTGCTCGCGAACGCTTCGCGGCTGCCGGACCTGTGGTGGGCGCTGCGGGGCGGCGGCGGGAACTTCGGCGTGGTGACGTCGCTCGGAGTGCGGCTGCACGCGGCACCGCACATCACGACCGGCCCGGTCTGGTACCCGGCTAGCGACGCGGCTCGAGTTTTCGCCGCGGTCACGGAAATCCAGGCCGATGCGCCGGACGAACTCACCGTGCAGACCGGCGTCCTCGCCGGTGCCGACGGTTCGCTGTGCGTGCTGGTCTGGCCGACATGGTGCGGTGATGCCGATCCCGACGGTTTCTTGGCCCGGCTCGGACCGCCGCTCGCCTCGCAAATTGCTCCGGTCTCGTCGTATGCGGCAGAGATCGCCCGCCGGGACGAGATGTTCCCCGGCGGCCGATCGGTCACCATCCGCACGCGGTCGCTGTCGGCGTTCGCTCCGGAGATTGTCTCGGTGCTGGTGAAGCAGGCGGAGACCCGGACGTCGCCGTTGTCCGGACTGTCGATCCACCACTTCCACGGCGTCGCCTCCCGGATCCCGGTGGCGGCCACGCCGTTCCCGCTGCGCGAGGACCATCTGATGGTCGAGGTGCTCGGGCTGGGGGAGGGCAACGACGACCGGGCGTGGGCGGATGCCACGTCGGCCGCGTTGGCCCCCTACGCCTTGCCGGGCGCGTACGCGAACCTGCTGGGACCGGATGTGTCGTCGGCCGAGCCCTTCGGTCGCCACACCGCCCGGCTGCGAGACATCAAACACCGCTACGACCCGGACGGGGTTTTCCGCGCCATCCCGCTCGCGTGACCCTTTTTGCCGAGTACATTGGTGAAAACGAGGCCGGGCTGAAAGGGGCGGGCCGTGGCGTATGTGATCGCCGAGCCGTGCGTGGACGTGATGGACCGCGCGTGCGTGGACGAATGCCCGGTGGACTGCATCTACGTCGGCGAACGCTCGCTCTACATCCACCCGGACGAATGCGTGGACTGCGGTGCGTGCGAACCGGTGTGCCCCGTTGAAGCTATCTATTACGAGGACGACCTTCCGGAACGCTGGCGCGGCTACGCCGGCGACAACGCCCAGTTCTTCAGCGAAACCCTGCCTGGCCGCGAGGTGCCGCTGGACAGTCCCGGCGGTGCGGTGAAACTCGGCGACCTCGGGGTGGACACGCCGCTGGTCGCCGGGCAGCCGCGACCGGAGATCCAGTCGTGAACCAGACGATCTTGGACCGGTCAGGCCGCCGAGGCCGGAGATCCCCGCGCAGCAGTAGTTTGCCCTAGTTCGCTCGGTTAAACTATCCCACATGGGCGAGCAGACGCTGACCGACCCGCACGGCTCCCGCGCGCTGGGCGAGAGCCGGGCCCGGGTGCTGGACGCGCTGCGTTCGGAGGGCGGTCCGGTCGCGGTGCCGGACGTCGCGGCGCAGGTGGGACTGCATCCCAACACCGCGCGGTTCCACCTGGACGGCCTCGTCGAATCCGGCCTCGCCGAACGCCAGGCTGAAGACCGCACCCGCCCCGGCCGACCGCGGACGGTTTATGTCGCAGTCGCCGAGGAGGCCGCCGAGGGACGGCGCAGCTACCGGCTGCTCGCCGAAATGCTGACCGGTTTGATCGCCGAAAACGTGGCTGATCCCGGCAAGGCCGCGGAATCAGCAGGCGAAGCGTGGGGCCGCTACCTGGCCGATCGTCCGCCGCCGACCCGGCGCGTCGACGAGGCCGAGGGCCTCCGGCGACTGTCCACTGTGCTCAGTGACGCCGGATTCGCCCCGGACCCGGACGGTGACCTCGAGCGTCCGGTGATCCGGTTGCGCCACTGCCCGTTCCGGGAGGTCGCGGAGGAGCACCGGGATGTCGTGTGCGGGTTGCATCTCGGGCTGATGCGCGGGGTGCTCGCCGAGGTGCGCGCTCCGTTGACGGCGGAACGGCTGGAGGCGTTTGTCGAGCCGTCGTTGTGTTTGGCGCATGTGAAACCGACGGCGAAGCGGCGCCGCTAGGCTCGCGCCGTGTTCGAATATCACGGGTGGATCAGCCTTCACTCGACCGCTGAGGCGGTCGACGACGAACCGCCCCTTCGCCTCGGCGAAATCCAGGCCCTGGTCGACGACTTGGCCGGCTACGCGCTGATCGATCTCCAGCCGATGAACGGCTCGTACTGCATCCACCTCGGCGGGCATCCGAATCACCGAGGGCAGCAGGGCGCCGAGGTGATCGAGTTGTTCGCGAAGGTCGGGCGGCTCGCTCCGGGGTCGTACGGACTGCTGTACGTCCACGACGACGAACATCCGGAGCACCATTCGGGCTTCCGGGTCTTCCGGCTGGTGCGCGGCGAGGTCACCGAGCACGCGGATCACCTGCTGTCGCCGGTGATCCCCACCTTGGAGGACGAGGAACCTAGCTGATCGCGAGCTCCGCTGTCTGATGTGGACGGACACCGCGGCGAAACCCGAGGCGCGACAAGCCGAAGGATTCCGCTGCGCGCGATCGCTCGGCGGCAGGAGCATTGCCGACCAGGGCGAGATACGCGACCGCCCACGCGCCGTGCGGGGTCGGGTGTGGGCGATGACCGCGGACGCGACCCGCCAGCGATCGCGCACCCGATGCCGAGTGCGGCGAACGGCCCCGCGGCAGCGGCTCGTGGAGTCATATATCCAAACTAATCTAGTGAAAAAGATCAGCTCAGCCCGGTCGGCGCGGCGGCTTGGGAGCGAAAAATTCCCGCTGTGACGGGATTCGCCCGGCGCACCGCAGGATGCGGCCCGGCTGTTACGTTCGCGGACGTGACAACAAAAGTGATGCGGGCAGTGGTGCACGAAGGCGCGGCGGGAGTCGGCGGGGTGCGGGTCGCGGAGGTTCCGGTGCCGCAGCCCGGACCGGGCGAAGTGCTCGTGCGGCTGAAGGCAGCCGGGCTGAACCACCGGGATCTGTTCATCGTGGACAGTCGCACTCCGGCCGATCCTTGGGCCGTGCTGGGCTCGGACGGTGCCGGAGTGGTCGTGGCGACGGGTGCGGACACGAGCGTCGAGATCGGCACCGAGGTCGTCATCAACCCGTCCCTCGACTGGGCCGAGCCGGACGTCGTGCCAGAAGTCCCCGCCATCCTCGGGGTGCCGACGAACGGCACGCTGGCCGAGTATGTCGTCGTCCCGGCGGGCAATGTCCTGCCGAAGCCCGCGCACCTGAGCTGGACCGAAGCCGCCGCGCTCCCGCTGGCCGCGCTCACCGCGTACCGGGCGCTGTTCACCCGCGGCGGGCTGACCGCCGGGGAACACGTGCTGCTGCCCGGCATCGGCAGCGGGGTCGCGACCTTCGCCCTCGCCATGGCTAAAGCCGTGGGCGCGACGGTCAGCGTCACCTCGCGCAGCCCCGAAAAACTCGCCAGGGCAACGGAACTGGGCACCGACCGCGCGATCGGCAGCGGCGGCGACTGGGCCGCGGAACTCGGCGAGCCGGTGGACCTGGTCGTCGACAGCATCGGCTCGGCGACGTTCGATTCCTGTCTCTCGGTACTTCGCTCCGGCGGCCGGATGGTGACGCTCGGCGCGACCACCGGCCCGGACGTCGAGTTGTCGCTGCGCAACCTCTTCTTCCGGCAGATCAGCCTGCTGGGCACGTCGATGGGGAGCGCGCGGGAGTTCTCTCAGATGGTCGCGCTGGTCACGGAACACCGGCTGCGGCCGGCGGTGCACCACGTCCACGACCTGGCGGACGGGCCGCGCGCGCTGGGCGGACTGGCTTCCGGGGACCAGTTCGGCAAGCTGGTCGTCACGATCGGGTGACCGGCCGGAGATTTTCTGTCGGTGGCTCGTGGTGAACTGAGGGCACGAACCAAGGGAGGGGAACACCTGATGAGCAAGCGCTGGAATCCCGGGACGGTCGCGGCGCCGATAGGCCGCTATAGCCACCTCGCGCAGATTCCCGCCGACCACGAGCTGGTCGTAGTGGCCGGGCAGATCGGCGCACGGCCGGACGGCACGCTCGCCGGTCCGGACGCGGAAGCGCAGACGCGCGAGGTGCTGGCGAACATCGAACGCGTGCTCGCCGCGGCGGGAGCCGGGCCGGAGCATCTGGTCAAGGTCTTCAGCATGGTCGCGGGCACCGAACACCTGCCCGGCTTCCGCGCGGCGACCGGCGACGTGTTCAGCCGGTGGTTCCCGGAAAGCGACTGGCCGACGCAGTCGCTGATCGTCGTGGCGGCGCTCGCCAAACCGGAGCTCTTCGTGGAAATCGAGGCGATGGCGGCGGTGCCCCGATGAGCGTGCGCACGACGTTCCCTTTCCCTGAACGACAGGAAACCCGATGACCATCACACTCGG
The DNA here is from genome assembly GCF_042647905.1 of Amycolatopsis halotolerans. Lineage (NCBI taxonomy): Bacteria > Bacillati > Actinomycetota > Actinomycetes > Pseudonocardiales > Pseudonocardiaceae > Amycolatopsis > Amycolatopsis halotolerans. The sequence continues at coordinate 245,922 of NZ_JBHRWI010000015.1, read as the reverse complement.
ACCGCTGCGGATCGACCCGGTAGCCGAACTGGACCACTGGCCGTTCGCCCCAGCGGACCTGTTCCCGGCAGTCACGCCGGAACACCTGGGGGAGCACCGAGGCGACCTCGACCTGTCGATCACCACGTACCTGGTGCGCACGCCGGACCAGACCGTGCTCCTCGACGCCGGGAACGGCAACGCCAAGGAACGCCCGGTCCTGCTGGCGCACCACCAGTTCGACGCGCCGTACCTGGAGCGCATGGCCGCCGTCGGCGTCGTGCCGGAGGACGTCGACGTCGTAGTGGCGACCCACCTGCACCCCGACCACTGCGGCGGCTTCACCCAGCTGGTCGACGGCTCCTGGGATCCGACGTTCCCGCGCGCCCGGTACCTGATCCCGAGCGAGGAATACGCCTGGCTCCAGCAGGTCCACGCGTCGGCGCCGGACGGCGGCGTCGCGGGCGACCTGGCCCGGACGTTCGAAGACAGCGTGCTCCCGGTCGTCGAGGCCGGTCTGGTCGAGTTGATCGACCTGCCGTACGAGGTGACCGGCGGCATCACCCTGCGCGCGATGCCCGGCCACACCACCGCGCACCTGATCGCGGAACTCAACGGCGGCGGTCAGCACGCCCTGGTGAGCGGGGATGTGCTGCACCACCCGTTCCAGTTCGCGAACCTGACGCTCGCCCAGGGCGGCGACGCGGATCCCGCCGCGGCCGCGGAATCCCGGCGGACCCTGTGCGAACTGGCCGTCGAACGGGATGCGCTCCTCCTGCCCGCGCACTTCCCCGTCGGCCGAATCACCCAGGACGGCGACGATTTCCGCTACCGCCCAGCTACGCCAGGAGGTGCCTGACCCATCCCTTGTGCCGGGGCCGGTTTCGATTTTCGCGAGGCCGGTGTCGATTCGGCGGCACCCCGTTCGACGCATGGGCATGACTGACTGCGAACCGACCTCAACCCGCAACCTCGACCGCTACGGAAACGCTCCGCTGCCGTGGAGCCGCGCCCGCGCCGTCCTGGCCGCCGACACTCCGACCGTCGACCTGACGTTCTTCGTGGCGACCGTCCGCCCGGACGGACGTCCGCACTCGGCGGGCGTGGGTGCCGTCTGGGTGGACGACGCCCTGTACTTCGTCGGCGGACCAGGCACGCGCCGCTCCCGGAACCTCGAGGCGAACCCGGCATGCGGCATTTCGGTACGACTGCGCGGCCTGGACCTGGTGCTGGAAGGCGACGCACACCGAATCACCGACGTCGACACCGTGGCACGCCTAGCCGAGGTCTACCGCTCCGGCGGCTGGCCAGCCGAGGCGACCGGCGACGCGCTGACGGCACCGTTCAGCGCACCGAGCGCAGGCCCGCCGCCGTGGCACCTGTACCAGCTCACCTTGCGCCGCGCGGTGGGAGTCGCGTCGGAGGAACCGCACGGGGCGACCTGCTGGGAGTTCGCCAGGGGCTGAGCCCGGCGGCTCGCCTTGGCGCGGGCCGCCGCGGTGGAGCTTCCTGCGGGGAGTCTGCCGGGGTTCGGCGGGGTGGTCCGGTTCTGTCAGAGGCAGCACAGCGGAAGCGCCTGCCGGGAGCTCGCCGGGGTTCGGGCGCGGTGGTCTGGTCCTGCCGTGGGCGGCCATGGTGGAAGTGCCTGCTCGGAGTTGGCCCGGGGATCGAAGGCGGTCGTCCGGTTTGGCACGGGTTGCCGTGGTGGAGTCACCGGCTGGGAGTTGGCCGGGGTTCGGCGGGGTGGTCCGGTTCTGCCAGAGGCAGCACAGCGGAAGTGCTTGCCGGGAACTCGCCGGGGATCGGGCGCGGTGGTCTGGTTCTGCCGTGGGCAGTCATGGTGGAAGCGCCTGCCCGGAGTTGAGCCGGGGATCGAAGGTGGTCGTTCGGTGTGGCAGGGGTTGCCATGGCGGACCCGTCGAGTGGGAGTCCGCCGGGGGTCAGGCCCCGCGGCCGGGTTCTGCCGTGACACAACCCGGCCGCGGCGGGTGGGAGTTCGCGAGACGCTGAGTGCGGTCTGCTGCCGAGATGCGGTCAGGCCGGAATCGGAAGCGCGTCCCGCCGGTCGAGCGGTTGGCCCGGCTCGCTGAGCGAACGGCCGCGGCAGCACCGCCCCGCGATCTTGCTCCGTCGGGTTCGCGCCACGGGAGCGGCCGTTCGCGAGCGGGGCACTCGGCCAGCACAGGCAGAGCCGCGCGCCCCCGGAAACCGCCGGAAATCAGGCCCGTCCGTCCGGCCCTTCCCACTCCAGCAGCAGTTCCCGCAGGTCGTCGTTCATCCGGTCCTGTTCCGCGTGCGACAAGACGCCCAGCAACCGAGCCTCGGTCTGCGTTTTCATCCCGAATACCTCGATGGCCCGCGCCAACCCCTCCTCGGTCAGGCTCACCAGGATCTGCCGCCGGTCACCAGGGTCAATGTCCCGCCGAACCCAGCCCTTGCGTTCCAGCCCGGCCACGCGTTTGGTCACTCCGCCGGACGTCAGGCGCATGCTGTCCAGCAGCTGCCCAGCCGAGAGGCGGTACGGGGGACCGGCCCGCTTGAGCGCGCCCAGCAGTTCCACTTCCCACAAGCCGACCCCGAAGGCGTCGAACTCGCGGCGCAGTTCCGTTTCCAGCAGGCGGGCGGCGCGCAGCAGACGGAAGCTCAGCGCCTTGCTGACCCGGTCTTCCTCGCGCACGCCGGTGATCTGCGCCATGACTCCGTCGACGTGGTCTCGCTCCGCTGGCATGGGCGAGTATTCTAACACCAGTAATTATCTTACCAGTCTCGAATCAGGATGGTCCGTGCACGCTTCCCCTGCCCCCGAGCCCGATCCGCAGCGCTGGCGCGCCTTGTGGGTGTGCCTCATCGCGGGGTTCATGACGCTGCTCGACGTCAGCATCGTCAACGTCGCGCTGCCCTCGATGGAGCACGGGATCGGCGCGACACCCGCGGACGTCTCGTGGGTCGTGTCCGGTTACGCGCTCACGTTCGGGCTCGCGCTGGTGCCCTCAGGACGGCTCGGCGACGACTACGGTCGCCGCCGGATGTTCCTGTTGGGGCTGGTGTTGTTCGTGGCGACCAGCGTCTTGTGCGGTGCGGCGCCGAACGCGACGTGGCTTGTGGTGGCCAGGCTGGGGCAGGGCGTCGCGGGCGGGTTGCTGAACCCGCAGATCATCGGGCTGATGCAGCAGCTGTTCTCCGGTCGCGAGCGGGGCAAGGCGTTCGGCGCGTTCGGGGCGACGGTCGGGCTGTCCACCGCGATCGGGCCGGTGCTGGGCGGGTTGCTGATCCAGGGCATCGGCGTCGACCAGGGGTGGCGCTGGGTGTTTTACGTCAACCTGCCGATCGGGATTCTCGCGATCCTGTTCGGGCTGCGGTTGCTGCCGAAGGACTCGCGCAGCGGCCGGAAGCGGACGCCGGACTTGATCGGCAGCGTGCTGCTCGGCGTGGCGGTCGTGCTGGTGATGCTGCCGTTGATCGAGCAAGAGGAACAGGCGACGTCGCCGCGCTGGTGGCTGATGGGCGTCGCGGCCGGGTTGCTCGTGCTCTTCGTGCTGTGGGAGCGCTGGCTCGGCAACCGCGGCAAGCAGCCGCTGGTGAACTTGAAGCTGCTGACCGTGCGCAGCTACTCCATGGGTTCCGCGCTCGGCATGGTCTATTTTGCCGGATTCACCGGGATTTTCCTCGTCCTGACGCTGTTTTTCCAGCAGGGCCTCGGCTACACGGCGCTGCAGGCCGGCGCGGCGATGCTCGCGTTCGCGATCGGCTCGGCGATCTCGCCGACCATCGGCGGGCGGCTCGTGCACCGGTTCGGCAGGCCGATGGTCGTCCTCGGCACCTTGCTCGTGGCGATCGGGCTCGCCGCCACCGCGTGGCTCGTCCGCGACTACTCCGGCGCGAACACCGCGTTCGTGCTCGCCGCGCCGTTGTTCGTCGGCGGGTTCGGCAGCGGGCTGGTGATTTCGCCGAACTCGACGCTCGCCTTGGAAGAGGTCCCGCCCGCGGAAGGCGGCACCGCGGCCGGAGTGCTGCAGACCGGGCAGCGGATCGGTTCGGCGGTCGGGACGGCGCTCGGCGGGTCGTTGTTCTTCGGTGAGCTCGGCCGTTCGCACGGGGACTACCACTCCGCGACCGCGCTCGGGCTGATGGGCTCGACCGCGCTGGTCGTGCTCGCGCTGCTGTTCGGGGTTGTCGATGTCGTGCTGTCCCGGACGCGAAAGCGCCGCAGCACGCCGGAAAACAAGCCGTCCGCGGCGATTTCTGGTGCGGTAAGCGGTCTCGCTCCCGCCGAAACCGCCGCGGTGAGCCTGACTTCCTTGGAAACCCACGAAGTGCGCCGCACCACCACCGGCGTGGACAGCGGCTTCGCTCTCGACGCACCAGCCGGGACGTATCTGCTGCTGGTCCAGGCGGGCGGCCGCGAGCCCGTGGCGCGGCACGTGCAGGTGGGCGCCGAACCGGTGCGCGAGGACGTCGAACTGGCGCGGTCGGTCCGGCTCACCGGCACCGTGCACGCGATCCGCGGTCCGTTCCCCGGAGCCCAGGTAGCGGTGCTGGACGCCGAGGGCGAGGTCCAGCGGGTGACCGTCACGGACGAGGCGGGCCACTACACCGTCGACGATCTTTTCCCCGGCGAGTACACCGTCGTCGTCACCGGGTATCAGCCGGTCGCGGGCCCGGTGCAGTTGACGGACGAAGGGCCGGTCCGGTTCGATCCGTTGCTGCGCTTGGTTTCCGCGGACAAGGTCTAACGCGGACAAGGTCTAGTCGGCCACCAGCGCCAGCACCGCCAACGCCTGGTCTCGCATCGCGACGTCCAGGAACGTCCCGTCGGCGAGCGCGATCGCGCCCACCCCGGCCTGAGTGGCACCGTCCATTCGGGACAGAACCTCCCGCGCCCGAGCGACTTCCTCCGCGGTCGGCAGGAACGCCGCACGGATCGTCGGCAGCTGCACCGGATGAATCGCCGTCCGGCCGCGGAACCCGAGTGCCCGTCCGGCCCGGCAGCTCTCCGCCAGCCCGTCAAGATCCCGGACGTTCGCGTACACCGACATCGCGGGCGGTGGCAGGCGCGCGGCGCGGGCTGCGTTCACGATCCGGCTGCGTGCCCAGGTGAGCCCGGCTTCGTCGGCGAGCCGCAGGTCGGACCGCAGATCCGCCTCGCCCAGCCCGAGCGACGCCGTCTGCGGGGAGGCGAGCGCGATCTCCAGTGCCCGCTCCACCCCGAGCGCGGATTCGATCAGCGGGTGCAACTCCCGGCCCGGCAAAACATCGGCGTGCGACCGGACGTCCGCCGAACTCTCGACCTTCGGCAGCCGCGCGCCCACCCACGTCGGCAGCGTGGCGAGCGCGGCGACGTCCGCCGCGTGCCACGGCGTGTCCACGTGGTTGATCCGCACCTGCACCGGACGCGACGCGGGCACGTCGGCCAACAGCTGCATCGCGTTGTCCCGCGCGGCATCCTTATGCGCGGGCGCGACGGCGTCCTCCAGGTCGACCAGTACGACGTCGGCGTCCGACGCGAGTGCCTTGGCGACGCGGTCGGGCCGGTCCGCAGGGACGTAGAGCAAGGTCAGCGCGGGCGTCATACCGCTCCCTCCGCACGAAGCTCGGCGATTCGCGACGGAGCGAAGCCCAGCGAACCGAGCACCTCGTCGGTGTCCGCGCCGTGCGGTCGTCCGGTGAATCCGATGACGCCGTCGTTGTCCGACAACCGAAAGAGCGGCCCCTGCATCAACGTCGTGCCCAGTTCCGGGTCGTCGATCTCGTGGATCGTGCCCAGCGCGCGGAACTGCGGGTCGGCCACGATGTCGGCGGCGTCGTAGATCGGGGCGACCGCTGCCTGTGCCTCCTCGAACGCGGCCACGACCTCGTCGCGCGTGTGCCGTGCGATCCAGCCGCCGACGGCCTCGTCCAGTTCGTCCGCGTGCGCCGCGCGGTCCGCGCCGGTCGCGAACCACGGTTCGTCCGCCAGTTCCGGACGGCCGACCAGCCGCACGACGCGTTCCGCGATCGACTGTGCCGACGTCGACACCGCCACCCACTGGCCGTCGCTCGTGCGGTAGGTGTTGCGCGGCGCGTTGTTCGTGGACCGGTTGCCGGTGCGCGGCTGGACCGTGCCGAGCTGGTCCCATCGCGTGATCTGCGGTCCGAGCATGGCGAGAATCGGCTCGATGATCGCGACGTCCACGACCTGGCCGCGTCCGCTGACCGTCCGCCCGGCGAGCGCGACCATGATCGCGTACGCGGTGGCCAGCGACGCGACCCCGTCGGCGAGCCCGAACGGCGGCAGCGTCGGCGGGCCGTCCGGTTCGCCGGTGGCTGCCGCGAATCCGCTCATCGCCTCGGCGAGCGTGCCGAAGCCGGGCCGCGAGCGATACGGGCCGAGCTGGCCGAACCCGGTCACCCGGGCCAGAACAAGGCCCGGGTTGCGCGCGGACAGCTCCTCGTAACCGAGGCCCCAGCGTTCGAGAGTGCCCGGGCGGAAGTTCTCGATCACCACGTCCGCGGTCTCGGCGAGCGCCAGGAACACCTCGCGTCCGCCGTCGCTGCCGAGGTTCGCGGTGACGGTGCGTTTGTTGCGCCCCAACGTCTTCCACCACAGATTGACGGCGCCCTTGGCCACCCCGTGCGTGCGCGACGGGTCAGGCCGCGACGGGTGCTCGACCTTGAGCACCTCGGCGCCCATGTCGCCGAGGTGCATCGCGGCCATCGGCCCGGCGAACAACGTCGACGCGTCCACGACCCGCAGCCCGGCCAGCGCCCCGGCGGAAGCCTCCCTCGACACGGTCATCGCGTCACGTCCCACGCGCAGCGGAACCCGACGGTCGCGCCGCGCGCCAACCCCAACCCGGGCAGCAGCAGCTTCACGCTGTAATCCGGGGCGTGCCGGCCGCCCTCGACGTACCATTCCGAACCCTCGGCGCGGTAATCGCTGCCGCCCTTGAGCATCACGAACCGGGTCCTCCCGTCGGAGTGTTCGCTTTCCGTCCAGTTCCACACCGCGGGCGTGCCGCGCCGGAGCCCGCCGGTTTCCCCGGCTAGCTGCCATTCGTCCTCGGTGGGCAACCGGCCGCCGCGCCACGCGCAGTACGCACGGGCGTCGTCGAGGTCCACAAAGGTCACCGGCTCGTCCTCGACCAGGCCATCGGCCCAATGCGCGAGGAACCGATGGGGCTCGACCGGCTGGTATCCGGCAGCGGCAAGGAATTCCGCGAACTGGCCGTTCGTCACCTCGGCAGCGGCGACCGCGACCGGCGAGGCCAGCGAACCGTCTCGCTGCAGCGTCCGGGCGTCGTGCAGCCGCGGCGGCAACGGCTTCCACTCGTCGACATACGGCGCGCCCTGGTACATCCCGGTCTCGCGCCCGCGGTAGCGCACCGTCAGCACGTACGGCCCGGCAGGCACCACGACCGCGTCGTCCTCGGGCCTGCCCAGAGTCGGCTCGCGAACGACCCGCGTCGCGAGCCGGTGCGGGAAACGAGCGTCCGGATCGTGGGGGAGAGTCGCCACCCGGGACAGCCACGACGGCTCCGCCGCACCCTCGGAGACCCGCAGCAGCGCCGAAATCCCGCGCGCGGGCACCCGCCCGTCGGCGAAAAGATCGATCACCGGCCCGTCAACGACCGGCCCCAGATAATCCGAGTCGCCACGGTTGACGACTGTCCACAGTGTCCAGTCACCCAGCTCCCAGCGCGACGCGTAAACCCCAGCCGCTTCCGCTTCCGGCGTCAGCGGAGCCAACGGCGTCCACTCGCCATCGCGCAGCAGATCACCGGCCGCACGCTGCACCGTCACCATCCGCCGCACGGTCGCGGCATCCCGCTGGGACCACCCGACCCACACGCCGAACACGACTTCCCACACCATCACGCCGACGCCGTTCAACCACGCGGACTGCAGTTCCTCGGTGTGGTCGCGGTGCCATCGCCGCACGTGGTGCTGCATGTGCCGCCGCTCGTACCAGTGCGAACGCAGCACGCCCGGCACCGGCGAATCGGCGAAGAACTGCGCCCACGATGCCGAGTGGTCCTCGATCCGCTCGACCGGCAGCTTCGATTCGCCCTCCAGCACGACCCCGGGCCGCCCGCGTTCGAGCTGCTCGACGAGCGCCGGATCGGCCTTCTTCAACGTGTCCAGGAAGACGCCGTCCGCGCCGAAATCCGCCAGCACCGCGGACAGTTCCGCAGCGTCGTCCTCGCCCCGCCGCGTGCCGACGTCCCACGGGTTGTAGTCCACGAACACCCGCACGCCCGCCGAATGGAACGTCTCGACCAGTTCGCGGAGACCGGGCACGTCGCGGTAGAAATCCCACTGGTTGCGGTCGTCGAGGCCGATCACCGGGTACGCGTGCCACAGCACGACCGCGTCGAGGCCGCCGAACCGCTGGTGCGCGTCGGCGAGGAACCGCTCCGGCGTGAACCGGTGCTCCTCGAACGAATACAACAGCTCGTCCCACAGCCAGACCTGCGCGACGGTGTGGCATCCGGCGGCCCACGCGGCTTCGGGCCGGTCGTAGGCGCGGCCGTGGTAGCTGTGCCGTTCGTGCGCGTCGGCGCGCCATTGCCGCAGCCGCGCCCGCCATTCCGGACGGTCGGCAGGGTCTGCCGGGCCGACGAAGATCTTGGCCTCGTCCAGCGCGACGAGCTGCTCAGCCGACAGGGGAGCGCCCAGCGGGACCTCGGTCGGCTGGTCGATCGGGCGCGGGACGAGCGGGTCGAACACGTACGTCATCGGGCGTTTCCTCCGGTCGCGAACTCAGCGAACTCGGCGACCTCCGCAGCGGTCGGCACGGCGGACTGCGCGCCGGGCCGGGTGACAGCGAGCGCGGCGGCGGCCCCGGCGCGCTCGGCGGCTTCGCGAAGCGGACGACCCTCGGCGAGCACCGCCGCGAGCACGCCGCAGAACGTGTCCCCGGCTCCGGTCGTGTCCACCGGGGACACTCGGAAGCCGGGCAGGTGCGCGATTTCCGCTTCGGCGACCACACAACCGGCCGCCCCGAGCGTGATCACCACAGCGGGCGCGCGCTGCTGCAGGATCCGGGCCAGCTCCTCGGGCGAGCCCGGCGTCCCAGCCAGGTCCGCGGCTTCATGCTCGTTGACGACCAGCACGTCAAGGTCAAGATCCGGCAGCGGCCGGGACGGCGCGGCGTTGAGCACCATCCGCGCACCAGATCGCCGAGCCGCGGCGGCAGCGGTTACGGCCTCGAGCGGAACTTCCAGCTGCGCGAGCACAACGTCCGCCGAAGCGATCCGCTCCAGTTGCTCCTCGCCGAGCTGGAGTCGCGAGTTGGCCCCAGGCGCGACCACAATGGAGTTCTCGCCGTCCGGCGACACCATGATGAACGCGGTGCCGGTCGCACTGTCCACTCGAGACACCAGGTCAGTTCGCACCCCAGCCTTCGTCAACGACGCCAACAGAAACTCGGCACCGTCATCGACCCCGAACGCTCCGACGAACGTCGTCTCGGCCCCACCGGCGAGCGATGCGGCAACCGCCTGATTGGCACCCTTGCCACCGGGACTGCGCCGAACATCCCCGCCAAGAAGGGTCTCGCCCCCGTGCGGCTGCCGCGGAACGTCGACCACCAGATCGACATTCGCCGATCCGACGACAGCAACCCGCCCGGTCATCGCGTCACCCCGGCCGTCCGCGCGGCGAGATCGGTGATCCGCTGCTCGCCACCCGGCAACGACGTCGCGATCCGGTTGTCGAGCGGCTTCGTCCACTGCTCGCCGATCCCGTCCGCACCCAGCAACGCGCCAACGACCCCGCCGACCGTCGCCGCCGCGGAATCCGTGTCCCAGCCAGCCGTGACAGCGAGCGAGATGCTCTGCCCGAAGTCGCCATCGCCGCGAGTCAGCGCGTACGCGATCACCGCCGCATTGTTGAGCACGTGCACCCAATGCAGGTCGCCGTACTCGGCGTGGAGCCGGTCCAGCCCGTCGTCGTACGCAGCAGCTTCCCGCCCAAACCGGACCGCCGCAGCCAGCCGACTGTGGGGCGGCAGAACAGTTTCCGCCGCATCGAGGACATTGTGGACGGAGTCGCAGACCATCGCGGCCGACGCCAGCGCAGCTGCCCACATCGCGCCGTAGATGCCGTTCCGAGTATGGCTGAGCCGCGCGTCGACCCACGCGAGCCGCGCGGCGCCGCGGACTTCTCCAGGGGAGACCCAGCCGAAGACGTCGGTCCGGATCAACGCCCCGATCCACTCGCGGAACGGGTTGAGGTGCGTCGCGGTCTCCGGCACCGGCCGCGCGTCCAGCAGATTCCGGTACGCGGCGCGCTCGGCGGTGAACACCCGCCCGGCGGGCAGTTGCTCCAGCCAGAGCTGCGCGACATCGTCGGTGGTGAACTCGCGGCCGTGCCGTTCCAGCAGCGTGAGCGCGAGGATCGGGTAGTTGAGGTCGTCGTCCTCCGGCATCCCGGAGATGTTCTCCTCCAGGGAAGTCGGCCGGGAGCGCCGGTTCCACGGCCACCGCGCCGCGACGTCTTCGGGCAGCCCGACCTCGGTGAACCACCGGTCCAGCGGCCAGCGGCCGGTCGCGCGCAGGATCTCCTCGATGCCCTCGCGCGGGATCTTCTCGACCGGCTTCCCGAGCAGGCACCCCGCCGCCCGGCCGGTCCACGCGCCGAGCGTGCGGTCCGCGACGGGTCGGGGGAGGACCGGCGCGGCCGGAAGCAGCGGGGTGATCGCGTCCCAGTCGTCCGGCTCGTGCGGCGCGGCAGGACAGGGGAGTGCGGCCAGTTCCTCCAGCAGCGTCCGGGCCAGCGCCCGCAACGCTGGGGGCGCCGGCCGCGGTCCTGCCCCGCTCACGGCGGGCACCGGATCGCCGCCGGCGGCGATCCAGCGCTCCCGCACCGAGGTCACGTCCTTGCCCTCCGCGGCGGACTGGACGAACTCGTGCGCGAGCAGGTCTTCGGGCTGAGCCCAGGTCAGCCTCATGCGGCGGCCAGCGCGTCGAGAGCGGCGAGCCGCGCCTGGGTCCGCGCGCGGTCGGCCTTCACGATGTCCGTCGCGGCGGACGCGAGCAGCAGTCCGGTCTCGCGCAGATCCATCTTGCTGGCCTCGCCGATCGGATCGATCCACTCGTCCGGCACCGAAGCCGCCCCGCCGAGCCCGGCGCAGAGCGCGCCCGCCATCGACGCGATCGAGTCCGCGTCCCGGCCGTAGTTCACCGAACCCAGCACCGCGCCGCGGTAGTCGCCCTGGTGTCCCAGCACAAAGCCGAGCGCGGCGGGCAATTCCTCGATCGCCTTGGTCCGCGACGGCCGCCGTGCGTCCATCGACATCTGCCGGTACTCCGGCCCGACCGAATCGAACGGCGCGACGACCTCGCGGATCTTCCGCGCGAGCGCCCGCTCCTCGTCGTCGGTCTTGGGCGTGGCGTTCCACCCCTCGAAGGCTTCGACGACAGCCCGCAGCGCCGCCAAAGTCCCGTCGTGCGACACCTCGAGCGCGGCCCGCACGAGGTCGTCCAGCCCGGCGCCGGGCGCGACCGAAGCGGCGACCATCGCGGCCAGCACCCCGGCGGCCTCGCGGCCGTAGCTGGACTGATGCGGCGCGGTCAGGTCGATCGCCTCGGCATACGCCGCCTGCGGATCGCCCGGGTTCACGACACCGACCGGCGCGATGTACATCGCCGCGCCGCAGTTCACGATGTTGCCGACGCCCGCCTCACGCGGGTCCACGTGGCCGTAGTGCAGCTTCGCGACGATCCACTTCTCGGCGAGGAACACCCGCTGCAGCAGCAGCGCTGTCGACTCCAGCTCCGGCACCCAGCGCGGCTCGCCGATCATCAGCGGCACCAGGTCCTCGGCCATCGAGTACGCGTCGAGATGCGCGCGGCGCTTCGCGTACACCTCCACGATCGCGCGGGTCATCAAGGTGTCGTCGGTGATGTGCCCGTCGCCCTTGTGGTACGGCGCGATCGGGCGCGCGTCTCGCCAGTTCGGGTACCAGGGCGGGACGATCCCGGTCACCCGGCCGCCGTGGCGCTCCTCGATCTGCTCGGGCGTCCACCCTTCGGTCGCGCCGCCGAGCGCGTCCCCCACTGCCGCGCCGGTGATCACTGCCACCGCGCGGTCCTCCAGCCAGGTCACCGGCTTGCGTCCCTTCGTTCCCCGGCGCGGGCACTGCCGCCCGCGCCTGTTGTGCGCGCCGGGACCGGACGCGTGCCCGGTCCCGGCGCGGCGGTCACTTGCCGACGCTCTTCCAGCCGTCCTTCAGCTGCTGCGCCAGCGTGTTCGCGTCGATCTGGTTCGCCAGGAAGCGCTGGTAGGCAGGCGTCGCGACAGTGTCCTTCCACTGCGCGTACTTGCCGGCGAACAGATACGGCGCGGAGGTCAGGTACTTGCCCGAGGCCAGGATGGTGCTCCAGCCCTTCTTGGCGCCGAGCTTCTTGTCCAGCGCCTCGCGAGCGGAGTTGCTCGCCGGGATCAGCGTGTCGGCCTCGTTGAGCGCGGCGAGGTTCTCGGTGCCGGTGAAGAAGTCCAGGAACTTCGCGGCCTGCTCGACGTGCTTGGAGTCCTTGTTGACCGACAGCGTCTGCGGGTTCGCCGCCTGCGCCGGTCCGGCCGGGCCGGCGATCGGGGGCAGCGCGACCCAGTCGAGGTCCTTCGGCGCGTCCTTCTCGATGTTCGCCGCCTGGTACGAGCCCTGCACGGTCATCGCGACCTGGCCCGCGTAGAACGGGGCCAGCGCCTTGCCGCCGGACTGGGTCAGCGTCACCGGCAGGATCGAGTGGTCGGTCGCGTTCATGTCGTGCACCAGCTGCGGCAGCGCCATCTCGCCCTGGCCGACGCTGATCTGCGCCTGGTCGCCGGTGCCCTCGAAGTACTTGCCGCCGAACGCCGGGGCCATCGCCACGAACGTCGCGGTCGGGCTCGACAGGCCCCAGCCGAGGCCGTATTTGCCGTCCTTCGTGGCGGTCTTGGCCAGCTGGCGCAGCTGGTCCCAGGTCATCGTCTCGCCGGTCGGGACCTGCGCGCCGGACTGCTCCAGCAGCTTCTTGTTCGCGAAGACCACATAGGACTGCAGCTCGGTCGGGTACGCGACGACCTTGCTGTCCACGGTCACCGAGTCGAGCACGCCCTTCGGGATGTCCGCGCGCTTCTGCTCGGTCAGGTAAGGGGAGAGGTCGGCGAGGTAGCCGTCGGCGGCGAACGGCCCGATCCCGGCGGCCTCGTAGTGCACGATGTCCGGCGCGGTGCCCGCGTTGAACTGGGTGATCAGCTTGTCGTAAGCGCTGTCCCAACCGGCCTGGACGACCTTCACCTGCGTGTCCGGATGCGCCTGGTTCCACGCGCCGACGATCTTGTTCGTGGCGGCGATCGCGGCGGGCTGGTCCGACAGCGACTGGAAGGTGAGGGTGACCGGTCCGCCGTCCCCGCTGCCGCTGTCCGCGCCGCTGCCGCACGCCGCGGCGAGCAGGCTGGTGAGGGCGAGGCTGGCGGCGATGGCCGCGCGTCGTGTCTTCATCGACCGACCTTTCGAAGGTGTTTCCGATGGGGTGGGGCTCATCCCTTCACCGCCCCGGCCATGAGGCCGCCGGTGAGTTTCTTCCGCAGGAGGCTGAAGAAGGCGATGCTCGGGATCGCCGCGAGCACGGCGCCCGCGGCCAGCGGACCGAGGGCGACCTTGCCCTCGCCGCCGATGAACATGGTGAGCGTGATCGGCAGCGTGTAGTTCTCCGGCGACTGCAGCAGCACCAGCGCGAAGAAGAACTCGTTCCACGACGACACGAAGCTGAACATCGCGGTCGCGACCACGCCCGGGGCCAGCAGCGGGAACACGATGGTGCGCAGCACGGTGAACCGGGTCGCGCCGTCCATCGCCCCGGCCTCCTCCAGGTCCACCGGGATCGCCGCGACGTAGCCCTGCAGCATCCACAGCGCGAACGGGAGGATGTAGGTGGTGTGCACGAGCGTCAGCCCGACGAGGCTGTCGGCGAGGCCGAGCGTCCGCAGCACGAGGAACAGCGGCAGGATCACCAGCACCACCGGGAACACCTGGCTGACCAGGATCCAGGTGACGCCCGCGACGCGCAGCTTCCCCTTGAGCCGCGCCAGCACGTAGGCCGCGGGCACCGAGATCAGGATCGCCAGCACGGTGCTGGCCAGCGCGACCAGCAGGCTGTTGAACGCCGAATGCAGCAGGCCCTGGCGGGAGAGCGCTTCGCCGTAGTTGTCCCAATGCCATTCGCTCGGGACCAGGTTGACCGACAGGGAGTTCAGCTCCGCCGACGACTTCACCGACGCGGAAATCAGCCACAGCAAGGGAAAACCGAGGAACAGCAGGTACAGCACGAGAGCCAGGTATTGCGCGGGGCGCACGGACCAGCGCATCGCTCACCGCCCCCTTTCCGGGCGGTCGCCTCGGAACTGCGACCGCAGGTAGATCGCGAGCAGCGCGACGACCACGATGACGAGGACCAGCCCCATCGCGGCGGCGTAGCCGATCTCGCGGTTCTTGAACGCTTCGAGATACACGAACAGCACCGGGACCATGGTTTTGCCGCCCGGGCCGCCCGCGGTGAGCACGTACACGAGCGAGAACGAATTGAAATTCCAGATGAAGTTCAGCGAGGTAATGGAGCTGACGATCGGACGCATGCTCGGCCAGGTGACTGCGGTGAACCGTCGCCACGCACCAGCTCCGTCGACCGCGGCCGCCTCGTGGAGTTCAGCCGGGATCTGTTGCAGGCCAGCGAGAAGCGTCACGGTGGTCTGCGGCATGCCGACCCAGACACCGACCACGATCACTGCGGGGAGAGCGGTGTTGAAATCGCCGAGCCAGTTGATTCCGTCCGGGAGGCCGATGCTGCCGAGGAAAGCGTTGAGCGGTCCGCCGTTGGCCGAGTAGATCATTTGCCACATGATCGCGACGACCACCGGCGGCATCGCCCACGGAATGAGCGCGAGCACCCTAGTGAGGCCCTGGAGTTTGAGGCCGGAGTTGAGCAGCAGCGCCAGGCCCATCGCGGCGGCCAGCTGCAGGACGGTCACCCCGACCGTCCAGATCAGGCCGATCCGCAGCGAGTCCCAGAACAGCGAGTTCCCGCCGAGGCGGACGAAATTGTCGATCCCGGCGAAGCCGAAGTCCGGATGCCGCACCAGCCGCGTGTCGGTGAACGCCAGCACGATGCCGATGACCAGCGGGGCCACCGACAGCACCAGGATCGGGATCAGTGACGGCAGCACCAGCGCGATCGCCTCGCGCCGGCGCGTGCGGGCCCGCGTGGTCTTCTTCGGGCGCGGCGGGGGAGCGGGGGCGGCTCGCCTCGGCTCGATCGCGGTGGTCATTCCGCGTCCTCCACGTTCTGGTCCACGGTGGATTCCCGGACGAACAGCTCGGTGCCGACCGAGATCTGCCGCGCCGGCGCGTCCGCGTCGTCGGTGAGCCCGAGCATCAGCCGGGCGGCGGCGCGCCCGCGTTCGGCCGAACCGAGGGACACACTGGTCAACCGGGGCAAGAAAACCTGTCCGAGCTCGGTGTCGTCCATGCCGGTGACAGCGACGTCGCGCGGGATGCTGAGCCCGAGTTCCCGGGCGGCGCGGACAGCCCCGATGGCGAGCAGGTCGTTGGCCGCGACGATGGCGTCCGGCCTATGTGGACGGTCGAGCAGCTTCCGGGCGGCCTCGATCCCCGCTGCGACAGTGAAATCGGTCGCGACCTCGACGTCCGTCTTGGCGGCGAAGTCCTTCGCGGACACCGCTTCGTCGAAGCCGCGCTGCCGCGAGGAGCCCGGCGTGGTGTCGAGCGGCCCGTTGAGGAAGCCGATCCGGCGGCGGCCCAGCGAAACGACGTGCTGCACCGCCGCGCCGATCCCGGCGGCGGAATCCGTGGAGACCGAACTGATCCCGCGGTCGCTCATCGCGCGGCCGATCACCACGACCGGCACCGGTGCCCGGCCGATCTGCTCGATCAGCTCGTCGTCGGTGCGCAGCGGGATCACGATCATGCCGTCGACGAACCCGCCGTGCAGGCTGTGCATCAGTTCGGTTGTCGACGCCGCGGTGTCCCCAGTGGACATGACGACAACCCGATAACCGTGCGGTGCAAGGACTTCGTGGATGCCGCGCATGATCTCGACGTAGACCGGGTTGCCGATGTCCGCCACCGCGAACGCGATCTGCGACGTCTTCTTCAGCCGCAACGACCGCCCGATCGCGTCCGCGCTGTACCCGAGTTCCGCCGCGGCCGCCCGCACGCGCTCGACCATCGCCTTGCTCGCGCCGGTCCCGTGCAGCGCGCGCGAGGTCGAAGCCAGCGACACGCCGGCGCGCTCGGCCACCTGGATCAGCGTGGCTCGGGTTGACGTCATCGTCCCTCCCAGTCGGACACAGCGAGCAACAGTGCGGATACCGCTGTTGGAAACGTTTCCAGTCTACGGACTGGATGGTTTGGAAACGTTTCCAAGCGGTGCCGGGATCATGTCACCCGGATGGCGGACGTGTCAACGGAGCTGGTGCGGGGTCTCGGGATCTGTGATGCCAGCGTGACGTGCGCCGGTTCGGCGCAGACCCAGTCCAGACCCAGTGCGGGCCCGGTGCAGGTCCGGGTGCTGGTCTGGCGCGGGTTTAGCGGGATCGCCAGTCGGCGCGGACCACATCCGCGGCCGAGGGAGCGTGGTCCGGATCGGTCAGCCACTGCAGCGCGGTCCCGACCAGCAGCGAGTAATAGTGCGCGCCGACCGCGTGGACGTCCTTCGGGTCGGCGTCCGGTCCCAGATCGCCGAACGCGCGGGCGAGCCCGACGCGCGCCAGCTGCTGGCCCTCGGCGTTGATCTTCCGGACCTTCTCGTCGTGCTGGAGGTAGCTGACGCTCTCGAAGTTCACGAACCACAGCTCGCGGTGTTCGCGGATCGACTCGATGATCCGCGCCCAGCGCTGCTCCGGCCCGGCCTTCTCGCCGTCCGGGTCGGAGAGGACGGCGAACAGCATCTCGCCCCACTCGGTGTTGAGGTCGGACAGCGCCTGCGTCAGCAACTGTTCCTTCGACCCGAAGTGGTAGTTGATCGACGCCTGGTTGGCCCCGGAAGCGGCGACGAGGTCGCGCACCGTAGTGCGCGCGTAGCCGGCTTTGAGGAGGCATTCCCGGGCGGCGGTGATCAGGTTCTCGCGGTGTCCCACACGTGCTACCGTATCATGTAAACGTTCGTTTTAAACGTTCATTCACATCTCTGAGAGGACTGGAAGATGACCGCACCCGCGATCCGCACCAGACGGCTGCGCTGCCGCTTCGAAGGAGAGGGCGGCCCGGTCGACGCACTGCGCGGCGTGGACTTGGACGTCCCTCGAGGTGCCTTCGCGGCGATCATGGGCCCGTCGGGCTCGGGGAAGACAACGCTGCTTCACTGCGCGGCTGGCCTGCGCACCCCGACTGAAGGCACCGTCGAACTGGACGGCGTTGATCTGTCTGCTTTGGACGAACCGCGGCTGGCGGCGCTGCGCCGCCAGCGGATCGGGTTCGTGTTCCAGCAGTTCAACCTGCTGCCCGCGCTGACCGCCGAGGAGAACATCGAACTGCCGTTGCGGTTGGACGGCCGCAGCCCGGACCCGCGGCGCACCGCGGCGTTGCTGGCGCAGGTCGGTCTGGCTCAGCGTGGGGGACACCGTCCCGGGCAGCTGTCCGGCGGGCAGCAGCAGCGGGTGGCCGTGGCCCGGGCGCTCGTGACGGATCCGGAGGTGGTTTTCGCCGACGAACCGACTGGCGCGCTGGACATCCGCAGCGCGCGGGAAGTGCTGGGCTTGCTGCGGCAGTTGGCGGACCGGGGCCAGACGATAGTCATGGTGACGCACGACCCGGTGGCCGCGTCCTATGCCGATGCGGTGCTGTTCCTTGCGGACGGGCTGGTGGTCGATCAACTGGCCCGGCCGACTGCCGCGGCGGTGGCGAATCGGATGGCGGTGCTGGTCGAATCCGCTGAGCGGGCGGCGAATGCGGTGGGTGCCCGGTGAGGCGGCGCGAAAAGCCCTGTGGCGACAGCAAGATCGATGGGGCCTGACATGGTGAGGCTTGTTTTGCGGCGGTTCGGCGATCACCGTGCCGACCGGCCGGGTGGTGTTCGTCGAGGCAGCGCGCTCGGCGAGATCGAGCGCGGTGTCCGTGCATCCAAAGGGGAATTGACATGTTGAAACTCGCTCTGCGGCTGTTCGGTCACCACCGCGCGGCCGCTATCGCCACCGGCTTGGTCGCGCTCGTCGGGATGGCGCTGGTGGTCGCGATGACCGCCCTGCTCGGCACCGGCCTCTCCGGCAGCACCGCTCCGGCCGATCGGGGATTCCTCACCCAGTTCCCGCTCATTATGGGCGGTTGGGTGGTGGCGATCGTGGTTTTCGCGATGGTGTCGACGATCGGCGTCACGCTCGCCGCGCGGTCCGGCGAGATCGGCGGGTTGCGGCTGATCGGTGCGGCGCCGCGGCAAATCCGGGTGCTGGTCTCGATGGAGACCCTCGCGATCACCGCGGTGGCCGCGCTGCCCGGACTGGGACTCGGCTACCTGCTCGGGTTCCTTGTGCTGACCGGTGTGCGTTCGACCGGGCTCACCGCGTCGAACACGTCGTTCGCGCCGGGGATCGGGCTGCCGCTGGCCGGTGTCGCGGTCGTGCTGCTGGCCGGGGTGCTCGCGGCGTGGATCGGCAGTCGCGGTCCGGCTCGGCGCAGTCCGGTCGACGAGGAGTCCGGACCGCGCCGGATCAGGTCGGCGCGACCCCGCCGGATCGCGGCGATTGTATTGCTGGCAGCCGGTTTCGGCTTGGCGAGCGCGGTGCTCGCCCTGCCTGCCGACAGCATCGCGACGACCGGCCTGACCGGTCCCGCCGTGGTGCTGTGCTCGATCGGGTTCGCGATCCTCGCGCCTGAACTGATCACCGTGGCGAACCGGGTCGTCGGCCGTCTGTCGCGCGGGGCGAAGAACGCCGAAGCGCATCTGGCGGGGGTGAACCTGCGTGCCGCACCGGAACGGGCCCGGCCGATCGTCACCTTCCTGACGCTGCTGGTCGGCGTCTCCGCGGGCACGTTGGCCATGCAGGGCATCGAAAACCAGCACAGCGTCCCGGGCAGCACCGCCGACGTCCTGGCCTCGATCAACTACCTGGTGGTCGTCCTGATCTCGCTGTTCATGGCGATCGCGCTGACCAACAACCTGGTGGCCGCGATCGGCGACCGCCGGACGGAGTTCGCGACGCTGTCGCTGATCGGCTCGACCGTCCGGCAGGTGCGCGGCGTGCTCCTGCGCGAAACCGCCGCCGCGACCCTGCTGGCGATTGTCGTCGCGGTGGTGGGGTCGGTGTTGTGCGTCCTGCCGTTCTCGATCGTCAAGACGGGCGGTCCGGCAGCCGCGTTCAGCGTCACGCCGTTCGTGGTGAGCGCGGTTTTCGGGGGAGGAGTGGTGTTTCTGGTGACGTCGGTGGCCGGAGCACGGGTGATTCGTTCGGCGGCGGTGGCCGGGTAGCCGGTCGCTTGCGATACTCAGGGCATGATCTTGATCGTCCTCAAAGCACAGATCCGTCCAGAGAAGCGCGCCGAATGGCTGGAAGGCATCGAGCGCTACACCGCGAACGTCCGGAGCGAACCGGGGAACGTCTCGTTCGACTATTACCAGAACGGCGGCGACGAGAACGAGTTCGTCATGGTCGAGGTCTTCGCCGACAGCGCGGCCGGGGACGCACACGTCGCGACCGCGCACGCGCAGGAGTTCTTCCCGTTCATGTCGACAGTCGTGGCGAAGAAGCCGGAGATCAACTACCAGAACCTCGACGGCGCGGCGTGGTCGGAAATGGCCGAGGTCACCCCGGTGGACTAGCGGCAGGCCGTGAAGGGAACCCTGCGGGACTCAGAGTCCGTGAAGGTTCCCCTCACGGCACACTCGCCGAGTATCGAAACCCGGCGTCAGTCGCGTCGCCTGGTTGATTCCCGCAATCGCAGTTCGGGAGTCAGAAACACCGGCCCGGCAGGCGTCTCGGCCCCGGACAACCGCGCCAGCATCAACTCCACCGCTCGCTCGGCCAGCGCTTCGTGCGTCAGGTCCATCGCGGTGATCGGCGGCGAGCTCGTGCGGGCGTGCTCGCTGTCAGTCAGGGCGGCGAGCAGCAAGTCGTCCGGGATGCGCAGGCCTTGCGCGGCCGCGGCTTCGGCGATCAGCGGGGCGAAATCGCTTGTCGCGACCACGATCGCGTCCGGTCGGTCCGGGCCGGACAGCAAGGGCTGCACCAGTTCGGGCACGTCGCGCTGGGTCAGGCCTTCGCTGAGCAGAGCGGTCCGCGGTGGTAGTCCGCGCCGCTTGCACCACGCCAGGTAGGCCTCGCGCGGACGCCGGTTCCAGGCGTTGTCCTCGGTGCCGGACAGCAGAAGCACGTCGCGCGCGCCTTGGTCGTTGAGATGGTTCAGCAGCGCCTCGACGACCGGCGGATAGTCCAGCCGCACCGCCCACGGGAGGTCGGGCTGTTCGGGATCCTCCTCGACGGTCACCACGGGCAGGCCCCGGCCGAGCAGTTCGGCCAGCGCGGTGTCGCCGCCGTAGGGGTGGGCCACGATGCAGCCGTCCATCGGCACGCTCGCCACCGCGGGGTCGTGCAGGTCGGGCACGTGGATCAGGCCGGTCTTGTGCCGCAGCATCTCGGTCGCGATCGACCCGACGAGCCGGTTGAACGTCTCGGCGCGGTCGGGCGTGCCGGCCACCGCGTAGCGCGGCCGCAGGATGAGCCCGACGAGGCCGGACCGGCCGGTGCGCAGCGAGCGCGCGTTGGGGTTCGGGTCGTAGCCCAGCTCCGCGGCGGCCTCGCGCACCCGCGCCTTCGTCGCCGCGGAAATGGGCCTGCGCCCGGAAAGCGCGTGCGAAACCGTGCTGATCGAGACCCCGGCGCGCTCGGCGACCTCCCGGATCGTCACCGGCCGCTTGCCGCTCGCCGTGTCCACTCCTCGTACCCCTTCGCCCTGCCTCCGGACGGCCCAGTATCGCCCACCGGCCGGCGGAGGAGGGCTTGACACCGCACCGGCGCGCGGGTTTGATGCCGCGAAAGCTCATCAAAACGTTTTGATGATGATAGGAGGCGCCATGGCCGCCCCGCACGAGCCCGCCCCGCCCACCTCCGCCGCCGCGCCGACCGTCGGCGACGTCTGCACCGGGATGCGGCTGACCCGGCGGCATTGGCTGGCCGGTTCGGTGCTGTTCTTCGCGTTCGTCGTCGAGGCCTGGGAGCAGGTCGGGCTGGTCTACGTCTCGAACGGGATCGCGGGCGAGTTCGGCGTGGACAACACGAAACTCGGCTGGGCGCTGTCCGCGGTCGCGTTCGGCATGGTGCCCGGGGCGCTGCTGTGGGGCGGGCTGATCGACCGGCTCGGCCGCCGCCGCGTGACCGTCGCGAGCCTCCTGATTTACGCGGTGCTCGCGCTGGCCGCGGGCCTGTCACCGGCATTCTGGCCGTTCGTTGTGCTGCGGTTCCTGTCCGGCGTCGCGTTCGGCGGGGTCTACGCGGTCACGTTCCCGTACTTCCTCGAACTGCTGCCCACCGCCCGCCGTGGCCAAGGCGCCGTGGCGCTCAGCATCGGGTTTCCGATCGGCACGCTGCTGTGCATCGGGGTGAGTCAGTCGCTCGGGATGATCAGCTGGCGCGCTGTCGCCGTGGTCGCCGCGCTGGCCGGGCTGTGGGCGTTCGCCGTCCTGCGCTGGGTACCGGAATCGCCGTACTGGCTCGCGCGGCGCGGGCGACACGCGGAGGCCGCCACTGTGCTGCGCGGGCTCGGTGCGGAAATTCCGGCTGACACAACCTTTGCCGTTGAGGACGCCGACCGCAAGGCAGGCGCGGTGCGGAACCTGTTCCGGTCGCCGGTGCGGCGGCGGTTCCTGCCGCTGCTGCTCACGTCGTTCACGTTCAGCTGGGGCTATTGGGGTTTGCAGACGTGGTTGCCCGTCCTGCTGCAGAATCGCGGGCTGAGCGTGTCCGGCGCGCTGTGGTTCGTCGCGGTGACCCAGGTCGTGTCCGTCCCCGGCTACCTGCTCGCCGCGTGGCTGACCCGCCGCCACGGCCGCAAGCGGATCTTCCTGCTGTTCGCGCTGGCCTCGGCGATCGGCGGCGTGCTGTTCGGCCTCGCGACCGGTTCGACGCAGTTGTACGCGGGCAATCTGATCCTCGCGTTCTTCTCGCTCGGCGCCTGGGGCATCTGGAACACCTGGTCGGCCGAGGTACTGCCGACCGGACTGCGCGGCGTCGGCTACTCGTGGTCCACCTCGGCGATCCTGCTGGCCAACACCGTTTCGGTGCCGGTGATCGGCGCGATGATGGACCACGGCGTCGCGTCCTCGCTGACTGTCGCGTCGATCGTGGCCTTCCTCGTCGTCGCGCTGCTCGCCGTCCTTCCGCTGCCCGAGACCGAGGGTCGCGCGCTCACCTGATTTCCCTTACCGGACAAGGAGTTCCCATGACCTACCGGGTCGCCATGGACATCGGCGGCACCTTCACCGACGTGGTCGTCCACGACGGCGCGACGCGGCGGCTGCGCGCGGGCAAGGTGCTCACCACCCCCGACGACCTCGCGCGCGGCGTTTTCGGCGCGCTCGAAGGATTCGACCTGCCGTTCGCCGAGATCGAGTTCTTCGTGCACGGCACCACCCAAGGACTGAACGCGCTGCTCGAACGACGCGGCGCGAAGGTGCTGATCCTGACCACACGGGGGATCGGCGACGTCTACCGGATCGCGCGCGGCAACCGGAACCGGCTGTTCGACCTGCACTACCGCAAGCCCGAACCGCTCGTCGGGCCGGAAGCGGTCGCGGAGGTCGCCGGACGGCTCGACGCCACCGGCGCCGAACTCGAACCGCTCGACGAGGACGCGGTGCGGCTGGTCGCGAAACGCGTGCGCGAAGAGGGTTTCGAGGCCGTCGCGGTGTGCTTCCTGTTCTCCTACTTGGATTCCGGGCACGAACGCCGTGCGGGAGAGATCCTGCGGGACGAGCTCGGCGACGACGCGCTGGTCGTGCTCTCCCACGAGGTCGCGCCGGAATGGCGGGAGTACGAGCGGACGTCGACCGCAGTGCTCGAGGCCTACACCGGCCCGTCGGTGCACCGGTATCTCGACCGCATCGAAGCGCGGTTCACGGAGAAGGGCCTGCACGTCCCGGTACACGTCATGCAGTCCTCCGGCGGCCTGGTCAACGCCGGGTTCGCGCGGCGGCATCCGTTGCAGACCCTGCTTTCCGGTCCGGTCGGCGGCACGATGGGCGGCGTCGCGGCGGCGAAACTGCTCGGCCGTCCCGACCTGATCTGCATCGACATGGGCGGGACCTCGTTCGACGTCTCGCTGGTGATGGACTACGCCGCCGACGTTTCGCCGGACGGCGAGGCGGAGGGATTCCCGCTGCTGATGCCGCTGGTCAACCTGCATACGGTCGGCGCGGGCGGCGGTTCACTCGCCTATGCCGAGGGCGACGCGCTGCGCGTCGGCCCCGAATCGGCGGGCGCGGTGCCCGGCCCGGCGTGCTACGGCCGCGGCGGGACGCAGGCGACGGTCACCGACGCGAACTGCGTGCTCGGCCGTGTCGATCCGGAGTCGTTCGCGGGTGGCGGAATGCCGCTCGACCTCGAGGCCGCGCGCACGGTCGTCGCGACGCTGGCGGATCAGCTCAGCATGGATCCGGTCGAGCTGGCGTCCGGTATCTGCGACGTCGGCAACGCCAAGATGGCACAGGCGATCCGCACCCTGACCGTCGAACACGGCCGCGAGCCGGGCCAGTTCGCGCTGCTCGCGTTCGGCGGCGCGGGACCGATGCACGCGGCGTTCATCGCGCGGGAAATCGGGATCACCGAGGTGATCGTGCCGCGGTTCCCGGGCGCGTTCTCGGCGTGGGGCATGCTCGAGGCGGACGTGCGGCGGGACTTCACCATGCAGTTCTTCGCCAACGGAGCCGAACTCGACACCCGCGCCCTCCGCACGGCTCTCGACTCGCTGCGCGATCAGGCGCTGGAAGCGTTGCGGGACCAGGGAATCTCCGAGGACCGCCAGTCGGTGACGCACGGCGTCGACATGCGGTACGAAAGCCAGGACTACACCCTGACCGTGCCGATCCTGGACTCAGACCCCGTCGACAGTCCCGATTTTCTGCCTGCGGTGGAGGCGCGTTTCGCCGAGATCCACCACCAGCGCTACGGCCACGCCACCCCCGGTGCGCCAGTGCAGTTCGTCGCGCTCCGCACCACGGGCCACGGCGTCGTCGACCGCGCCGCGGCCTCCTCCGAGGCGATCGTCGAGCGACCCGAGCCCGTTGTCCGCGACGTCGTTTTCGCCGGCCAGGCCGTGCCCACCACGATCGTGGCGCGCGCGTCGCTCGCCCCCGGCAGCCGCTTGTCCGGACCCGCGATCGTGCACGAGGAAACCGCCACCACGGTCGTCCCGCCGGACGCCGAACTCGCCGTCGACGACCACGGCTTCCTGGTCGTCACCCTCGCGGCCGCCGGCCACCTGCAGGAGGAGCACGCGTGAGCATCAGCCCCGTCACCACCGAAATCATCCGCTCGGCGCTGATCCAGGCGGCCGAGGACATGAACATGACCCTGATCCGGTCGTCGTACACACCGACGATCTACGAGGGCAAGGACTGCGCCGTCGCTTTGCTGGACCGGCGCCATCGCGTCCTCGGCCAGTCGTCCGGGCTGCCGATTTTCCTCGGGAACCTGGAGATCTGCACGAGCCACACCGAGGACCTGTTCGGCGCGGAAGTCTGGCAGCCCGGCGACGTCTGGGTGCTCAACGACTCCTACATCGGCGGCACGCACCTCAACGACTGCACGGTTTACGCGCCGATCTTCGTCGGAGACGAACTGGTCGGGTTCGCGGCTTCGCGCGCGCATTGGATCGACATGGGTTCCAAGGATCCCGGCGGTTCGATGGATTCCACGAACATCTACCAAGAGGGCCTGCGGATGGGGCCGACGCGGATCGTCGCCGGTGGCGTCGAATGCGCCGACATCCTGCGGCTGATCGAGACGAACGTGCGGTTCCCGTACGTGACCCTCGGCGACATGCGCGCGCAGATCGCCTGTGCCCGGATGGGCGTGCGGCGGCTCGGCGAACTGTTCGCCCGCTACGGCGCGCAAACCGTCGACGCCGCGCGCGAGCAGATCTTCGCCCAGACCGAACGGCTCGAACGCGAGCGGATCGCGGCGATCCCGGACGGCGAGTACGAGGCGACCGGGTATCTGGACAACGACGCGATCGACCCGGACACGCCGCTGAAAGTGCGCGTGCGGGTGGTCGTCGAGGGCGAATCGATGACGATCGACCTCACCGACTGTGCCGACCAGGCCACCGGTCCGGTGAATTGCGGCCGCTCCCAGGCGATTTCGGCGGCGCGGGTCGGGTACAAGCTGCTCATCTCGCCGCAGGTGAGCCTCAACGGGGGTTCGTTCGCGCCGCTGGACGTCCAGGTCCGCGACGGGTCGATGCTCGGCGCTCGGGAGCCCGCCGCGTGCCAGTACTACTACTCCAGTCTCGGCATGCTCATCGATCTCGTCGTGGCCGCGCTCGCGCCCGCGATGCCGGACCGGGTCGCCGCGGCCAGCTACGGCGATTCGATGATCGTGCAGTTCGCCGGCGACCACCCGCGGACAGGCGAACCGTTCGTGACCCTGGAAGCGACCGTCGGCGGCTGGGGAGCCTGGAACGGCGGCGACGGGGAAACGGCGCTGATCAACAACGTCAACGGGTCGTTGCGGGACCTGCCGGTCGAGGTGGTCGAAACGCTGTATCCGGTGCGGGTGAACGAATACCGCATCCGCACCGGCTCGGGCGGCGCGGGCCGCTGGCGCGGGGGCGACGGAGTGGTGCGGGAGTACGTGATGGAGGCGGACCAGGACCTGTCGCTGTGGTGGGAGCGGTCGGTGACGCCCGCCTGGGGGCTGTTCGGCGGGTCGTCGGGCGCTCCGCCGCGCGTGGTGTTGAACCCCGGGACGCCGGACGCCCGGGAGATGTTGAAGGTGAACAGCCTTCGGGTGCACCGAGGAGACGTGCTGCGGTGCGAGTCCGGCGGGGGAGGGGGTTACGGGACGCCTGCCGGGGTGTAACGGAGTCTTCCGCGAGGTGACTGTCTACTGTGGAGCTTCAGCGAGCAGCCCGGCTTCGCGCAGGTGATCGAAAATGACCTGGTCGACCGGGGACACCTTGCTCCGGTCGGCGTAGGTCAGCCAGACGATCTCCTCGATCTCGCTGCTGGGAGTCAGGGCTCCGCGGTAGTCGGCGGTGTAGCAGGTCATCCGGACGGCGATGCCCGCGGCGTGTCCGTGGGCTTGGGCCTGGAAGGTGCCGAAATGCCGCGCGCTCTCGGGCTTGATGGCGACGGTGAGCTCCTCGTCGATCTCGCGGACGAGAGTCTGGAGATCGGTCTCGCCGGGTTCGCGTTTGCCGCCGGGGAGGTAGTAGACGTCCTTGCCTCGTGAGCGAGTGCTGAGAACCCTGCCCGCGTCGAACCGGATCCAGGCGATCTTGTCGATGACGGTCAACGGGGTTCCTTCCGGGCGGGATTCGTCGGGTGAAGGTAGCTGTCGCGGGGTTGGCGGCTCAACTGGATAAGCTGGCAGCGCAATGGAATCGACCGAGTCCTCCCTTGGCGGCCGTCGCTCGTTGGTGTTCCTTGATGTCGACGGAACGCTGCTGCCGTTCGGTGCTGCCCCGGGCCGCGAACCGCTTGAGCCGGGTCCGCTGCTGGATCGGCTCGATCCGCGGTGGGGGATCCGGCTCGCCGCGCTGCCCGCCGAATTGGTGTGGGCCACGACGTGGGAAGACGAAGCCAACACCGAGATCGCGTCGCGGCTCGGCCTGCCGCGCTTGCCGGTTGTGCGCTGGCCGGAGCTCTCGGAAGCGGAAGAACGCGAAGACCGGTGGCTCGGCGTGCATTGGAAGACCCGGACGCTGGTCGAGTGGGCGGACGGACGTCCCTTCGCCTGGGTCGACGACGAGATCACTGACGGGGACCGGGAGTGGGTGCTGGCCCGCCATCCCGGTCGTGCGCTGCTGCACCGCGTCGCTCCGGATCTCGGTCTCGCGGAGGAGGATTTCGTGGTGATCGGCGAGTGGCTGCGGTCATTGTGAAAGCTGGCGCTCCGCCAACGCCCGACGGCACAAGGAATCCGCCCGGCGCGTCGTCTCCGGCAGTCGGTACTTCCGTGCCAACGCCAGCGTCGCATCGCTAGCCTCCGCCAACCCGATCCGATGACCGACCGAAACGAAGACCGGCTTGACCCCAGCCTGCGTGCGCAGCGCCCGCCCGACGACCTCCGCGCCATCAACCAGCGGGGACCAATCGCCGCGCGCCGGAGCGGGGTGGTCGTAGGTGAAGGTGAACGGCGTTTTGGCGACCCCGGCGGTGCGGAGTCCGGTCAGGACTCCGAGGTGGCTCGCCAGCCCGAGCCGGCGCGGGTGGGCGAGGCCGTAGCCGTCGCAGAGGACGAGGTCTGGGCGGTGGCGGAGGGCGGCCAGGGCGTCCAGGACGGGCGGGAGTTCGCGGAAGGCGAGCAAGCCGGGGACGTAAGGGAAGCTGACTTGCCCCGCCGCCGTCGTTTCTTCCACCGTTTCGAGCGACGTGAAGTCGACGAGCACGGCGGCTGCGACGACCAGGTCCCGTTCCTCGTCGTAGGCGACGTCGACGCCCGCTACCAGGGCACCGTCGGAGAGGGCCGGGCCGGTCGGGTCCACGAGGGCGCGCAGGCGGTGTTGTTCGGCAAGGGCGTCGGCCTCGGTGGCGGGCCAGGCTGGCATGGGGTTCCTCGCGGAGTGGCAGGCCCAGCAGGTCCTGCGGCACGATCGGTTACGGGCGAAAGGTCGGCGCTGACCCTATCAGGCTCAAAAGTGTGACCGTTACTAAAAGCTAATCGTTAGTACTATGGTGCGGCAACGGCCGCCAAGAGGAGAGAGAAAACCATGCCCGGTACGGACCTCAGGCCCGACCGTCGTCCCGCGATTCCGGGGCGGCGGCGGTGGCTGGCCGGTCTTCTCTCGGCCGCCGCGTTGCTGGCGGTGGGTTGCGGTCAGCCGGAGGCCGTGGCGGAAAAACCTCCGGCGCGGGGTGCGGAAGCGCCGCTCGTGCTGGTTTACAACGGGCCGCAAGGGTGCGCGGATTGCGGGCCCGCGGTGGCCGATCTGCTGCGCCGCGCACCGCAGCATTTCCGGGTCGAGTACGTCGGGCCGGGCACCGGGAAGCCGCTGACCGCGGCCGTGCTGGCGGAGGCGCAGTTGTACGTCCAGCCGGGCGGCGGTCAGGATCTCGACCGGACTTGGCAGGACCTGGACGACTCCGCCAACGCGGTCCGCGATTGGGTCCGGGGCGGCGGCAGCTACCTCGGCCTGTGCTTCGGCGGCTATCTCGCGGGCCGCGATCCGGGGTTCGGCCTCCTGCCCGGCGACACGCACGGGTACGCGGGTTCTCCCGGCTCGACGGTCCCGGACGAGCGCGACACCGTCATCGAGGTCAGCTGGCACGGGAAGCCGCGGCACATGTATTTCCAGGACGGGCCCGTCTTCCGGCTGGACGAGGGTTCCCACGCGACTGTGCTGGCGACCTACACCAACGGGGCGCCCGCGGTGGCAGTCACCCCGTACGGCAAGGGGCGGGTCGGCGTCAGCGGGCCGCATCCGGAAGCCGACGCCTCCTGGTACGACGAGAAGGGGCTCACCAATCCCGACGGCGTCCAGACGGATCTGGCCTACGAGCTGATCCAGGCGACTGTCTCGCGGTAAGGGAAATGCGCGCGTGAATGTTTTTCGCGGGCGGGCAATTCCGGTGTCTAAGGTGAACTCAAGTGGGTGACTTGTGCGCCCCGCCGCGCTTTCGAGTTGTCGGTTGGGGTGCGCGTTGATTCGATGCGATCATGGTGCGCTGGGCGGGTGGGAACGGGAAAGCGGTCCGGCGGTTGGCCGTGCGGGTTCTCGTGACGGCGGTCGCCGTATCGGGTGTCGTGGTCGGCGGCGCTGCTCCCGCGTCGGCGGAGACGTGGCCGGTGGAGGGCGAACAGAGTCCGTCCGCATTCGACTGCGACCATCTCTATTACAGCAATTTCCGCTCGGGCATGCAGTTCCGCACCGACGCCGCCGGGGACGCCGAGATCCAGAACACCGTGATCAGCAAACGGGCGGGCACCGGCCTGCCGGATTACTGGTCGACCGATATGGCGCTCGGCAAGGATCCCGACACCGGCCGTCCCGCCGCGTTCTATTCCAGTTACACGAGTGCGAACCGGAAGCTGTACAAACACGTTTCCGGGACGGACCGGGCCACCGACGAGATCGCGGCCGGCCAGACCCGCGACCTGCCCGCCGGCGTGAACTGGGGCGGGACCGCCGCGGATCCGAACACCGGGATGCTCTTCGGCGCGCAGAACGGCGGCGCGCCGAAGCTGTTCGGGATGAACCTGGCGACCGGCGCGACGACCGTCTGGACCAGGGGCTCGAACCTCACGCCGGTCCCGTCGAACGATCCCGTTTTCCTCGGCGGCTCGCTGGTGCCCGACCTGTTCGTGGACGCCGACGGCGGCGCGTACTACGGCATTTCCTACGGCGGCTCGACCTACGTGTACCGGCTCGATCTGGCGACCGGGACCACGACGCGGGCGGTGCACGTCGTCGGACCGGGGTCGAGCAACGGCTTCAACAACTACGGAATGGCCTACTTCCACGGTTCGATCTACCTCGGCTACTACGGCGGCGCACTGTACAAAGTGGACCCGAAGACCGGCGCGTCGACGCTGGTGCCCGGCGGGAACGCCCAGGACAACCAGGTCGGCCGGATCAAGTCCGAATCCGGCGGCACCTGGCCGATCACCGACCTCGCCAGTTGCTCGATCGCGCCGAACCTGACATCTCGCCTCGTCGTGCGCAAGACCGCCAGCGAGCAGACCGCTAAGCCGGGGGACACCGTGCGGTACACGGTGACGATCACCAACGAGGGCGACGCTCCCGCACCCGCCGCCCAGCTGACCGACGACCTGAGCGCGGTCCTCGACGACGCCGCGTACAACAACGACGCGTCCACCACGAACGGCGGGGCACCGACGCCGACCCAGCCGGGCTACGACGGCCGGAAGCTGACCTGGACGGGTGCGATCGCGCCTGGCGACACCGTCACCATGGCCTATTCGGTGACCGTGGGAAAGCCGCCCGGCGGGGACAAAAAGCTGACCAACGTCGTGACAGTCCCGGAAAGCAATTGCGCTGAGCCGTCGAAGGACCCCGCGTGTTCGACGGTCGTGCCGATCGCCACGTTGAAGATCGCGAAGCATGCGTCGCCTGCCAACCCGAGCCCGGGGAGCGTCGTCTCGTACACGGTCACCGTGACCAACGACGGTCAGGCTGATTGGGCTGGAGCGCACGTCACCGACGATCTGACCGACGTCCTCGACGACGCCACCTACAACAACGACGCGCGCGCAACCGGTTCCGGCACGATTACCTACGACCCAGGACGAGCGCTGCGCTGGACCGGCGATGTCGCGGCGGGTGCCACGGTCACCATCACCTACACGGTGACCGTCGCCGACCCGCCGCGCGGAAACCGTCGCCTGACCAACCGCGTCGTGGGCCCGGACGGTTCGAACTGCGGCACAGACCCCTCATGCACCACGGACGAACCGATTTCCGGCCTGGTGATTCGGAAATCGTCCTCGCCCGCCACCGCGAAGCCAGGCGACACCGTCACGTACACGATCACCGCCGAGAACATCGGCGGCGCGACGGCGACCGCGGTCCGCCTTTCCGACGACCTCACCGGCGTGATCGACGACGCTGCCTACAACAACAATGCCGCTGCCACCATCGGCGGCACTCCCACGCCGAGCCAGCCGGGATACGATCCGAGTACGGTGAAACTCATGTGGACCGGCGACATCCCCGCCGCCCAGACCGTCACGATCCGCTACACCGTCACCGTGCACTCGCCGCCGCACGGGGACCACAAACTGCGCAACACCGTGACCGGCCCAGAGGGATCGAACTGCCCGCCGAACAGCACGGATTGCACCACCGACACTCCCATCGGCGCGCTCGAAATCAAGAAGATCGCGGACAAGACCGATGCCAAGCCCGGCGAGCGCGTCAGCTACACCGTGACCGTGCGGAACATCGGCGAGGCCGCGTATCCCGGAGCGTCGTTCACCGACGACCTGTCCGGTGTCCTCGATGACGCGACGTGGAACAACGACGCGACAGCCACGTCGGGCACCGCCTCCTTCGCTGCCCCGCGGCTGCACTGGACGGGCGACGTCCCGGCCGGTGCCACCGTGACCGTGCGCTACTCCGTCACCGTCGGCACCCCGCCCGCCGGTGACAAGCGGCTGCGCAACCTCGTCACCGGACCGGACGGTTCGACGTGCCCGCCCGGCAATACCGACCCGGACTGCGGTACTGACACCGGGATCGGCGCCCTCGAATTGTCGAAGACCGCTTCGCCCGCGACGGCGCAGCCGGGCGACAAGGTCACGTATACGGTGACCGCGCGGAACCCAGGCACCGCAACCTATCGAGGCGCGCGTTTCACCGACGACCTGAGCCGAGTCCTGGACGACGCGACCTACAACCAGGACGCCCGGGCCACTGCTGGCACCGTCACCTACGCCGAACCCACCTTGACGTGGACCGCCGACCTGCCCGCGGGCGGGACCGCGACGATCACGTACTCGGTTACCGTCAGCCCGACGCGCACCGGGGACAGCGAACTCCGCAACGCGATCACCGGCCCGCCCGACTCCAGTTGCCCGCCCGGCACCAAGGACCCGGACTGCAATGCGGTTACGCCGGTCGCTCGGCTGCACGTCAAGAAGACCGCGAGCCCGTCGAATCCGCTGCCCGGCGACACCGTCACTTATACCGTTTTGGTGGCCAACGACGGCAAGGCCGCTTACCGTGGCGCTTCCGTCACTGATGACCTGACTGGTGTGCTTGATGATGCGAGTTACAACAACGATGCTCGTGCGACGAGTGGCGCGACTGCTTATGCCGCACCGAAACTGACGTGGAATGGGGACGTCGGGGCGGGTGCGTCGGTGACGATCACGTACACGGTCACGGTGCATAATCCGCCGACCGGCGACAAGGAGTTGGTCAATGCGGTGACGGGCGGTGATTGTCTGCCGGGTGGTCATGATCCGGAGTGCGGGACGGTCACGCCGTTACCATCGCTGAAGGTCAAGAAGACCACGAGCCCGTCGAATCCGCGGCCCGGCGACACCGTCACTTATACCGTTTTGGTGGCCAATGACGGCAAGGCCGCTTACCGTGGCGCATCCATCACTGACGACCTCACCGGCGTTCTCGATGACGCGAGTTACAACAACGATGCTCGTGCGACGAGTGGCACAACTGTCTATGCCGCACCGAAACTGACGTGGAATGGGGATGTCGGGGCGGGTGCGTCGGTGACGATCAGCTATACCGTCACCGTGCATAATCCGCCGACCGGCGACAAGGAGCTGGTCAATGCGGTGACGGGCGGCGAGTGTCTGCCGGGTGGTGATGATCCGGATTGCGGGACGGTCACGCCGTTGCCAGCGCTGAAGATCACGAAGACCGCGACTCCAGCGGAGATCAAGACCGGCGATCGGGTCAGCTACACGATCACCGTCGAGAACGTCGGCGAGGCTGATTACCGGGCCGCGTCTTTCACGGACAACCTCGCGGGCGTGCTCGACGACGCGACCTACAACGGCGACGCCAAAACGGACACCGGCACCGTAGCCGTCGCGCCGCCGAACCTGACGTGGACCGGAGACCTGGCCAAGGGGGCCACCGCGATCGTCACGTATTCCGTCACGGTCACCAACGCAGGCGACCACCGGCTCGTCAACACCGTCACCGGAAGCGGGTCGAACTGTCCGGAGGGGTCGACCGATCCGGACTGTCGGGTCGTGCTGCCGAAGCCGCACCTGCGGATCACCAAAACCGCCGCCCCGGCGATCGCCGAACCGGGCGGGAAGGTCGCCTACACCGTGACCGTCCGCAACATCGGCGAGGCACCGCAGCCGGACGCACAGTTCACCGACGACCTCTCCGGTGTCCTGGACGACGCCGCCTACAACGGAGATGCCAAGGCGACTGCTGGAGACGTCCGCTACCAAGCCCCGCGTCTACAGTGGACTGGACCTGTCGAGGCGGGTGCGCAGGTCACGATTACGTATTCGGTGACGGTCGGGGATCCGCCGCGTGGCGACAAGGTCCTGCGCAACGCGGTCACGAGTCCGGACGACACGAACTGCCTGACCCGGGACCCGGCTTGCGGCACGGAAACCCCGGTGCGCGCCATGACCATCACCAAGCGCGCGGGCGTGGCGACGGCGAAACCGGGGGAGAAGGTCGCCTACACCGTCGATATCGCCAACACCGGCACGGCCGCCTATCCGGACGCGGCGTTCGTTGACGACCTCTCCGACGTTCTGGACGACGCCACCTACAACCAGGACGCCAAAGCCACCAGCGGAACCGTCGACGAGAGCGGTTCGCGGCTGACCTGGCACGGGGTGCTTGCAGTTGGCCAGACCGTCACGGTCACCTACTCGATCACCGTCAAACCTGAAGCGGCTGCTGGGAGCCATCTGCGCAACGTCGTGGTCTCGTCGAATCCGGGAACCAGTTGTGTCACCGGAACTGAGCCTGGTTGTTCCACGGACACTCCGGTGACACCGCCGACTCCGGTGAAACCCCCGAACCCGGCGGTACCGCCGAGCACACCGCCGCTGGCCTCGACCGGCACACCCTTCCGGGACCTCCTCTTCAGTTCGCTGTTCACCTTGCTCACTGGCTTCGCGCTGCTGGTTGCTACCCGGCGACGCAGGCGGCGGGGCTGAAAATCGTTGGCGGGCCGCCGATGAAGAAGGCAGGGTCCGGGGCGTGACGATCTTCGTGGTGACCGGAATCCAAGCGGCGGGCAAGTCGACGGTGGCGCAGGCCCTCGCGGATCGGTTGCCGAAATCCGTGCACGTGCGCGGGGACGCGTTCCGGCGGATGGTGGTCAACGGCCGGGTCGAGATGGGTCCGGCCGAGCCGCCCGCCGAGGCGATCCGTCAGCTTCGGCTGCGGTACGCGCTCGCGGCCCAGGTCGCCGACGGGTACGCCGACGCCGGGTTCACCGTGGTGCTGCAGGACATCGTGCTCGGCGAACACCTGACCGAGATGGTCGACGCGCTGCGCACGCGGCCCTGTTACGTCGTGGTTCTCGCGCCGAGCGCCGAGGTGGTGGCGCAGCGCGACGCGGCTCGGCAGGCGGCGCGGGGGAAGATCGCGTACCAGCCGGGCGACACGGGCATCGCCGGGCTGGACGCGTACCTCCGCGAAGAGACTCCGAAGATCGGGCTGTGGCTGGATACCTCGGAGCTGACGGTCGAGGAGACTGTCGACGAGATTCTTGCCCGGGCAGAGGCTGAAGCGGTGGTCTGACCGGAGTCAGTTCGGCGGCTGCTGCGGGCCTTCGCCCGGGTTGGGCTGCGGCGGCTCGGGCTGGGAGTGCCCAGGCTGCTCCGGCTGGGGGTAGCCGGGCTGCTGCTGGAAGTAGCCGGACTGCTGGCCGGGATCCGGCGCGGGGTAACCGGGCTGGGGCTGACCGGGCTGACCCGGTTGCGGCTGACCGGGCTGACTGGGCTGGCCGGGTTGCGGATAACCAGGCTGCGCGTAGCCGGCCTGCGGATACCCGGGCTGGCCGTAACCGGCCTGCGGGGCGAACCCGGGCTGCCCGCCCGTCGGGTACCCGCCCGGCGCGAAACCGGGCTGCGCGGCGCGGCCGCCCTTCGCGACCGCCAGCACGACCAGCAACCACGACAGTATTTCGAGACCGTTGAGCGTGATGCCCACGGACGTGAAGATCGTCGACAGCTCGGCGGTGCTCAGGTGGTCCGACATCATCCAGGACGTGATGTTCGCCAGGATGAGCTGCCAGGCGATGTTCAGCGCCGTGGTGACGAGCATGACCGCGAAGGCGGCCACCATCAGCCCGGAACCGCCGCGCGAGCGCCTGCCGATCGAGAGGATCAGGCCGAACAGCCCCACGATCAGCAGCAATGCCTGCGGGAGGACCTGGATGATCGTGTTGGTGAAGGTCGTCATACCTGCTCTCCGCTCAAGGAACGT
Organism: Amycolatopsis halotolerans; assembly: GCF_042647905.1. Taxonomy (NCBI): domain Bacteria; kingdom Bacillati; phylum Actinomycetota; class Actinomycetes; order Pseudonocardiales; family Pseudonocardiaceae; genus Amycolatopsis; species Amycolatopsis halotolerans. The sequence continues at coordinate 210,860 of NZ_JBHRWI010000015.1, read as the reverse complement.
CGGGCAGATCCTAGGGGGCGGCCCCGTGCGGCGTGGCCGGTTCGCCGAAGATCCCGGTCTCGAAACGGCTTCAACTTCGGTGCGCGGCACGGTATCCGGCGAACCGCTCGTCGACCTCCCCGGCGGTCAGTCCGAAGTCGGCGAGGTCGTAGCGGTGCCTCGGTTTCGCGTCCCCGGTGCGGCTCCGCTCGTGCAACGTGGTCATCGCGTCGCGCGCCCGCGGGGCGAGGTCGAGGCCGAAGTGCTGGTAGACGCCCTCGACAGTGCTGATCGGGTCGGCGACGAAGTCCTCGTACCGGACGTCGCAGAACTGCGCGGGGTTGTGCCGCTCCCGGGCCGCTGCGAACTGTTCTGCGCCGCGCGCCCACAGGTCGAGCTGGCTGCGTCCGACGACCTCGCCGCGGAAAGTGTCCGACCAGCCTTCGGAAGCCTGCTCGGTGAGGCTGCACACCGACGCGATGATCGTGCTGGGCGCGCGATGGGTCTGCACGACCAGCGCGTCCGGGTAGACCTCCATCAGCGCGTCGAGCGCGAACAGATGGCTCGGGTTCTTGAGCACCCAGCGGCGGCCGGCGTCGGGAAGGCCGATGAGCTGGAGGTTGCGTCGGTGCCTGCGGTAGGCGTCGGTCCAGTCCTGTCCGTCGAGCCAGCGCGAATAGCCGGGCACGTGCGCGAGGCATTCGTACGAAACGGATTTCAGCGACTGCCGCAGCAGTTGCCAGCATTCCTCGACCTGGTCCGCCGACATGTGGTGCAGGCCCATGAACTCGGGATGCTCGACGTGGTGCTGCTCGTAGCCGGCCTGAATCGCTTGGAACACCGGGTTTTCCGCCCAGGTTTCGCGCGGCGGGCGCGGCTGCGGCATTTCGGTCAGCCACACTTCGAGACCTTGGTGGGCCGGGTCTTCGGTCAGCAGCCGGTGCAGCGCGGTCGTCCCGGTGCGCGGCAGTCCGGTGACGAAGATCGGCCGCTCGATCGGTACGTCGGCGTACTGCGGATTCTGTTTCCACGAAGCTTCGCTCAGCAGCCGTGCGACCAGTGCGCCGCGCAGGAAAGCACGGTGGACTTTGTTGCCGTACGGCGTCAAATCCGCTTCGCCGGCGTATGAATCGAGCAGCACACGCAGGCCTTCGAGGTACTCGTCGCCGCCGAAATCGTCGAGGCCGGTGAGCTTCGTGGCGGACGCGTGGAGGTCTTCGACCGTGCCGACGCTGTCTCGTCCTGGACGCATGATCTTCCCCTCAGTGATGGTATTCGCCGGCGTTCACGTCGAGGCATTGCCCGGTGACGCAGCGGGCCAGCGCGGACGCGAGGAACACGACAGTGTCGGCGATCTCGTCCGGTTCCGGGAGGCGGCGCAGGTCGATCGTCTCCGCCGTTTCCTCGTACACCTGCTCCGCGGGCACGCCGCGTTCCTTGGCCAGGTAAGCGAAGTACCACTTGAGCGAGTCTGCCCAGATGTAGCCCGGGGCAACGGAATTGACCCGGATTCCGCGCGGGCCGAGTTCCGACGCCAGGCTTTGCGCGAGCGCGAGCAAACTCGCCTTGGCCATCTTGTACGCGCCGAAAGTGCGCCGCGAATGCCGCAGCACGGCCGAGTTGATCATCACCACCGAACCGGCGCTTTCGGCGAGTGCGGCGGTGCAGAGGCGGGTCAGCCGGAGCGCGGCGAGCACGTTGGTTTCGAACCCGGCGCGGACCGCGTCGAGATCGACTTCGGCGAGGTCGGTGATCGGCGGAATGGCGAAAGCGTTGTTCACCAACGTGTCCACTCGCCCGAACTCGCTCAGCGCTGTCTCGACGAGCTTCGCTGCCGAGGCGTCGTCGGTGATGTCGGTGGGCACTGCGACGGCCCGGCGGCCAAGCGCCTCGACCTCGGCGGCGACTTCGGCGAGCCGGGATTCGGTGCGGGCCGCGAGGACGACGTCGGCACCGGCCGCGGCGGACCGCAACGCGATCGAACGACCCAGCCCCGGGCCGATTCCGGAGACGAGAACGACTTTGCCCGTAAGGAGATCCATGGATTCAGCCCAGCATCCTGGCCGCGACCGCGGCCTGTCGTGCGGCGATCCGCTCTGCCCATTCCTCGGGGGTCACGCCGGCCTCCTTGTGAAACGGCAGCCGGTCGGCGAGTTCGCCGAACTTCACGACTTCGACCTCCGGACCGTCCTCAGCGGTCAGTTGCCGGGAAAGCCGCTGCCAGCGGATCTGGACGTACCCGCGGTCGTGCCCGGTGCGTTCGAGCCAGTTCGCGACGCCGGGGTCGCGTTCGCTGATCACGAACCGCATCTTGCCGTCCGGGTCGGTCCGGGCCTGGTCGGCGGTGAGGCTGGTCTGGTGGTTGAGGTAGTCGAGCGAGACGTACCACGGGCTGCCGAGCTGGATGCCCTGGTACGGCGCGTCCGAACGGGGCACGGTGACGATCATGACCTCGTCGTCGGCGAGTTCGTAGTGCCCGGCCGAGGAGTACTGGGTGGGCAGGCCGCCGGGCGTGCTGCGCGGTTCGGTCATCGTGTTCACCGGCAGGTTCAGGTAGAACCACTTGGGGAAGGCGAGGAACGTCCGGATCCGGCTGAGCAGGATCTTTCCGGTGACGCCGTAGCGTTTCTCCATCGCGGTGCGGGACAACGCGGGCGGCGCCTGGCCGGTGGTGCCGGCGCAGCGGAGCTGGATGCTGCCGCGCTGTTCGGTCGCCCAGTCGCTGTAGACCTCGCGCACGACGAGCATCGACGAGCCCGGACCCAGCACGAAATAACCGGGCTCGGGATCGGGTTTCGCCGGGCCGAAACGGATCTCGAAGGTGCCGTCGGCGGCGACGGGGATGTCGCGGTCGTCGAACGCGGTCATGCTGTCGGGCACCTCGACCGGCGTGTAGTCGCCGTTGAGGACCTGGAAGCTCAGGTCGGCGGTGGTGCCGCGGGTGCCGGTGACGACGTACTCGCGGTCCTCGCGGATGTTCGCGTTGAAGTACAGGGTGTCCGGGTTGTCGAGGCCCATTTTCGTGTACGGGCCGGTGGACAGGGTGAAATACGGGAAGTCGCGGTCGTAGGCCCACGCCGTCTGGACCGAGGCCCGGATGCTGCCCGCGAGGTAGTCGTAGCCCTCGATCAGGTCCTGTTCGGTCCGGACGTGCGGCGCCTCGGCGATGATCTTTTCGGCTTCGGCGATCGCGCCGGCGAGCGGTTCGGTCAGCACCGGAGACTCCTCACGCTGGTCCAAATCTGTACCGGGGTGGTACGTTCGGTGTCGGTTGAGACTAGAACGCGTTCTAAGGATGGGTCAATGGCGGTTACCCGGCGCTCGCCGCCGACCGAACGGGTCGTGCGGCTGCTGGCCTATTTCGCGGTCCGGCCGGGACAGCGCTTCGGACTGTCCGCGCTGGCCCGCGAACTGGACCTGAGCAAGCCGACCTGCCTCGGCATCCTGACCGAGCTGACCGCGAGCGGCTACGTGGTCCGCGATCCCCGGTCGACGACCTACCGCCTGGGACCGGCGATGATCGCGGCTGGGCGCGCGGCCGCCGAGGGTTTCGGCGCCAGCGAAATCGCCCGCGCGCACCTGGAAGAACTCAGCGTCCGCTACCAGGCGACCTGCACCGCGTCGGCTGTGGTCGACGGTCGCATCCTGATGCTGCAGAGTGCCGGGCCGAGCAAGGTGCGGCTCGGCGAGACGTATCCGTTCGCGCCGCCGGTCGGGCTGATGTACGTGCTGTGGGACGCCGAATCCGCCTTCGACGCCTGGCTCGCGACGCCGCCCGCGGTGCCCGTGCGACTGGACGAGGCGTACCTGCGGCGCGTGGTCGCCGAGTGCCGGGAACACGGGTATCTCGTGGAAAGCCTGACGTCGGCGGGCCGTCGGCTCTACACGCTGATGGCGGGCGTCGCCGCTGGTGACCTGCCGCCCGAGGTGCGCGGGTTGGTCGGCGAGCTGGTGTCGAGCCTGGGGGAGCGGGTGTACCTCGGCGCCGACCTCGAACCGCGGAAGAAGCACGCGGTGAGCCTGCTCGCGGCCCCGACTTTCGACGCGTCGGGGAGGCAGGAACTGGTGCTGACGCTCTCCGTGGGCGAACCGATCACCGGTGCGGAAATCGCCCGGCGCGGGGCGGCGCTGGCCGCGGTGGCGGATGCGGTGACGGCGGAGGCGGGCGGGGTTCGTCCTCGCTCGGTTTGACGTCCGTGAGGGGAACCCTCAGGGACTCAGAGTCCCTCAGGGTTCCCCTCACGGACTCCAGTAAACGGTCGCATGGTCGTGAATCGGGCATTCCGGCAACCTTGACGTCCTTTGTGGACGGTCGGCGGGCGTAGGCTGCGCAGCTTAAGGCCCTGGCATTGTCGCAGAGGTCCGTGAGGGGCTCCTTGAGGGAATCTGATTCCCGCAAGGAGCCCTTCACGGACCGCCGCGGTCAAGCGGGCTGGCCCCACATGTTCGCCGTCAGCTTCCACCCCGGCTGGTCCTTCATCGTCACCAGCGTTTCGTACAGCCGCTCGTACCCCGTGCCGCTGATCCGCCAGGCGCCGTCCTCGCGCCGGTAAGTGTCCTCGTAGTACGCGGCGCCCTCGATCACGACGCGGTGCTCGGCGACGATCACCTTGTCCTGGAACATCCACCGCCCGGTCGCGGTGTCGCCGTCGATCTCGATTTCCGGGTGGCCGGCGAAGTGCATCGTCGTGATGCCGGGGCCGACGGTGGTGCGCAGGAACTCCATGAGCTTGTCGCGGTTGTCGAAGTTCAGCGGTTCGCCGTAGGAGGGCGTGCCGTAGTGCACGCGGGCGTCGGCGGTCAGCGTCTCCGCCATCTCGTCCCAGCGCTTCAGGTCGAGGCACCGGAGGTAGCGGAATTTCACGCGGCGGATTTCTTCGAGCGCGGCCAGGTCCATGCGCTCAGCGTCCTCCGCCGCTTGACCGAGCGCAAGAACCTGTTCTACTTTTCTGTCCTCGAACCCCGGAAGGGCGGATCCGATGGCGACCCAGGCACCCCCGGCCTACGAGCTGAGCCACCTCGGTGCGCTCGAAGCCGAAGCCGTGCATGTCTTCCGCGAGGTCGCGGCGACCTTCGAGCGGCCGGTGCTGCTGTTCTCCGGAGGGAAAGACTCGATGGTGATGCTGCACGTCGCGGCGAAGGCGTTCTGGCCCGCGCCGCTGCCGTTCCCGGTCATGCACGTCGACACCGGGCACAACTTCGACGAGGTCATCCGGTTCCGCGACGAAACCGTCGAGCGCTACGGGTTGCGGCTGGTGGTCGCGAGCGTCCAGGACGACATCGATGCGGGCCGGACCGTCGAAGATCCGAAGGCGGGCCGGAATCGGCTCCAGACGGCGACTTTGCTGCGCGGCATCCGCGAGAACGGCTTCGACGCGGTGTTCGGCGGTGCGCGGCGCGACGAGGAGAAGGCCCGGGCCAAGGAACGGGTGTTCAGCTTCCGCGACGAGTTCGGGCAATGGGATCCGCGGCGGCAGCGGCCGGAATTGTGGAATCTTTACAACGGCCGCCATCGCAAGGGCGAGCACATCCGGGTCTTCCCGCTGTCGAACTGGACTGAGCTGGACATCTGGCAGTACGTCGAGGCGGAGAACGTGACCCTGCCGTCGCTGTACTACGCGCACCGGCGGCCGGTGGTGCAGCGGGACGGCATGCTGCTCGCGGAGACCCGGTTCCTCGCCGTGGGCGAGGGCGAAGTTCCTTATCCGGCAACGGTTCGCTTCCGCACGATCGGGGACGCGACCTGCACCGGCTGCGTCGAATCAACCGCTTCGTCACCGGCGGAAGTGGTGGCCGAGGTCGCCGCGACGCGGGTCACCGAACGCGGCGCGACCCGGGCCGACGACCGGATTTCCGAGGCCGGAATGGAAGACCGCAAGAAGGAAGGCTACTTCTGATGGGCACCGGGGATCGGGTCACGACGGTGCGGCTCGCCACGGCGGGCAGCGTGGACGACGGCAAATCGACCCTGATCGGCCGCTTGCTGTTCGATTCGAAGACGGTGTTCACCGACCAGCTCGAAGCGATCGAGCGCACCAGCCGGGACCGCGGCGACGCGTATCCGGACCTCGCCCTGCTGACCGACGGCCTGCGCGCCGAACGCGAGCAGGGCATCACCATCGACGTCGCGCACCGGTATTTCGCCACGCCCAAGCGGAAGTTCATCATCGCCGACACCCCGGGGCACGTGCAGTACACCCGGAACATGGTCACCGGGGCGTCCACTTCGGACGTCGCGCTGATCCTGGTCGACGCGCGCAAGGGCGTGCTCGAACAGTCGCGCCGGCACGCGTTCCTCGCCAGCCTGCTGGGCATCCGGCACCTGGTGGTGTGCGTGAACAAAATGGACCTTGTCGACTGGTCGCAGGAGCGGTTCGAGGAAATCCGCGAGGACTTCCGCCGGTTCGCGATGAAATTGCAGACGCCGGATCTGACTTTCGTGCCGATGTCCGCGCTGCACGGCGACAATGTGGTGCACCGGGGCGCGAGTATGCCGTGGTACGAGGGCACTTCGCTGTTGCATCACCTGGAGCAGGTGCACGTCGCTTCGGATCGCAACCTCGTCGACGCGCGTTTCCCGGTGCAATACGTGATTCGCGAACACAGCCGGGACTTCCGCGGTTACGCCGGAACGGTGGCCGGCGGCGTGTTCAAACCCGGCGACGAGGTGACGGTGCTGCCGTCCGGGTTCACCACGACCGTCCGCGCGATCTGGGGCCCCGGCGGGGTCGAGGTGCCGGAGGCGTTCGCCTCGCTGGCCGTCACCATCGAACTTGCCGACGAACTGGATCTCAGCCGCGGCGACCTGATCTGCCGTCCGGGCAACCGTCCGCACGTCGGCCAGGACGTCGACGCCATGGTCTGCTGGTTCTCCGAACAGGCCGCGCTCGCTCCGGGCGCGAACTACCTCGTCCGGCACACGACCCGTGAGACGAAGGCCGAGGTCCGCGCGCTCGACTACCGGCTGGACGTCACCACGCTGCACCGCGACGAGGCCGCTGAGTCGTTGTCGCTCAACGAGATCGGCCGGATCCGGCTGCGCACGCGACAGCCGTTGCTGTTCGACCCCTACCTCCGCAATAAGCCGACCGGTGGATTCCTGCTGGTCGACGAACACTCCGGGGACACCGTCGGGGCGGGCATGATCACCGGCCCGAGCGCGACCGCGCCGAACGTGGTCTGGCATCCGGCCGCGGTGTCGCGGGACGAACGCGCGACCCGCGGCCGCACCGTCTGGCTCACCGGGCTGTCCGCCTCGGGCAAGTCGAGCGTGGCCGTCGAGCTGGAGCGCGGGCTGGTCGCCTCGGGCCGCCCCGCCTACCTGCTGGACGGGGACAACCTCCGGCACGGCCTCAACGGCGACCTCGGGTTCGCCCCGGCGCAGCGGGCCGAAAACATCCGCCGCGTCGCGGAGGTCGCCAAGCTGTTCGCCGACGCCGGGGTAGTGGCCGTCGTGTCGCTGATCAGCCCGTATCAGGCCGACCGCGAGCTCGCGCGGGCCGTGCACGAAACCGCGGGTTTGCCGTTTTTGGAAGTCTTCGTCGACACGCCGCTCGAAGTGTGCGAGGACCGCGATCCGAAGGGCATGTACGCCAAGGCGCGGTCGGGGGAAATCACCGGATTCACCGGAGTGGACGCGCCGTACGAACGGCCCGCGTCCCCAGAGCTGGTGCTGCGTCCGGAAAACGGCGACCCGACCGCGATGGCGGCATTGGTTCTCGCCGCCCTGGAGTGACGTCCGGGCGGCGCAGGACGCATTCGTACGGCTGGGCTAATTCGCGCTGCGACCGTTTTCCGCCGAGAGTCGATCGGGCAGGCGTGCCAGTTTCTTCGGGTAACGACCTTTGACGGTGCGTCGCGGGCGCTGCGACTCTGGAGTTCTGCCTCCGGCGGGGCGCCCGCTGGATGCTGAGGTCTCGGTCGAGCCGGGCGATTCGGTGCCCGGTCCGGCGTCATTCGCATTTCGGCAATGGTGCTGGGAGTGTCAGGCGTGGATGTCACTTTTTTCGAACAGGCTTTGCAACGCGAAATCCGGCCGGGTTCCTTCGCGGTCGAAATCGGCGACAGCACGCTGCCGGTCGCCCCGCAGCCGCTGGGATGGTGGAAGCGGGAACCCGGAGCCGAGCCGCCGGTCGGCTCGGACGTGCTCGACTGGGTGCGGGACGGCTACGTCCTCGACATCGGCTGCGCCACCGGCCGTGACCTGGAGATTCTCGCTGCTCGCGGGGTCCGCGGGCACGGGATCGAGCTGATCCCGGCCGCGGTGGAGATGGCGCGGGCCGCGGGCGTCTCCTGTGTCCGGGCGGACGTCTTCTCCTACCTGCCACCGCGACCCGTGGACACGGTGCTCGCGGTTGGCGGAAACGGCGGAATGGCAGCCCGGCTCGCCGCACTGCCGGAATTCCTGCTTCGGTTGTCCTCGTGGCTGACCGAAGCCGGCCGCATTGTGTTCACCAGCACGGATTGGCGGAAACTGCCGCCGGGAACATTCAACACCGGTGAACTCTCCGACGGCGGATACCGCGGGGACATCCGGATGCGGCTGTGGCTCGAGGACGAGGCCGGCCCGTGGTTCCCCTGGCTGTTCGTCGATCCTGACGCACTGGAAAAGGCCTGTGCCGAGGCGGGGCTGCGGATCGCCGGCCGCAAGGAATGGCAGGGCGGGATCGCCTACGCGGCGCTGCTCGAGCGGGCCGTTTCCGCCTGATCGCACGGGGAAGGCGCGGTCCGCGCCCCCGAATTTCCCTGGTCCGCAGGGGAAAAGTGGAATGAAAGGAAGTTCCCGCATGAACGAAATCGTGCTGCCCACGGCCGCCGAACTGGAAGCCGACCTGACGAGCGTCCGCTCGGAAAAGATCTCGACCTTCCAGTCCCCGTTCGCCGAGGGCGTGGCCGAAAGCAGCGAACTCTGCGGCTGCTGACCGGGGTCGGGCTGGCGGTGCGTGCCGCCAGCCCGATCGGCGCGGAAGAAACGAGGCGACGATGACCCAGCAGACGGCCGCGGATCCGGGCCCGGCCAAGGTGGTGTTCGACGGGACGCACCGGAGCCGTCGGCCGGAGGAGACGTGGCAGTGGATCAAGCCGAAACTGCCGCGGCTCGGCATCACCCGCGTCGCCGACGTCACCTGGCTCGACGAGATCGGGATCCCGGTGTTCCAGGCGATGCGGCCGAACGCGCTGACCCTCTCGGTTTCCCAGGGCAAGGGCGTCAGCGCCGCGCTGGCCCGGGTGTCTGGGGTGATGGAGGGCGTCGAGCTCTGGCACGCGGAACACCCGCTGAAATTCTCGGTCGACACAGCCGCCGTCGGCGAGGTCGAACGGTTCACCGGGTACCGCGTCGACGAGCTCGCGCTGGCCGCCCGGCATTGCCTCAACCCGGACACGCGGTTGGAATGGCGGACGGCGCGGCTGGTCGACGGCAGCGGTACGTCACTGGTCCCCGTCGAGCTGATCGCGCTCGACTTCCGGTTCGACGAGCGCTGGCTCCCGCCGTTGTTCCGGATCAGCAGCAACGGCCTGGCCAGCGGAAACACCCTGGACGAGGCGTTGCTGCACGGGATGTACGAGGTGGTCGAACGCGACTCGATGGCGCGCCGCGCCGCCGGGGAACAGCCGTTGCTGGTGCACCCGGAAACCGTCGAGAACGCCGGGCTGGTCGCTCTGCTGGAGAAATACCGGGCGGCCAAGGTGCACGTCCAGATGAGCTTCCTGCCGAATCCGTTCGGCATCCCGGCCTTCGACGTGCTGATCTGGAGCGACGCGTTCCCCGCGACGTTCACCGGCTCCGGCGCTCACCTGGACTCCGCAGTCGCGTTGTCCCGGGCGCTCACCGAAGCCGCGCAGTCCCGAGCCACAGCCATCGCCGGGGCGCGCGACGACATCGGCAAGGCCCCGTACCGGGAAGCCCGCGTCTTCGGGGTCCGCCGGTCCTCGGATTCCCCGCCCTTCAAGGAGGACGACGGCCCGGCGATCCCGTTCGGCGAAATCGAATCGGCCCCGCTGGCCACTTTGGCCGGCGAAGTGCGGGACGTCGCCGAGCGGGTCAAGCGAGTGACCGGGCACGCCCCGCTGTATGTCGACCTGACCCAGCCGGACCTCGCGATCCCGGTGGCGCACGTCGTCTGCCCGGGAACCTCCTTCCAGCACCATTGACCCGGAACGGACGCCTCATGCCCCGTCGTCTTCTTTTCGCCGGTCCGAGCCTGCCGGACGCCGCCGAGCTCGCGCGGGACTCGGACATCGAGGTGCTGCCTCCGGTGGCTGCGGGCGATCTGCCCCGGCTGTCGCTGGCTCCCGGGGACGCGGTCGGCATCGTCGACGGCTACTTCCACCAGGTCGGCACGGTCCGGCACAAGGAAATCCTGGCGCTGCTGGGCGAAGGGGTGCGGGTGCTGGGCGCGGCCAGCATGGGCGCGCTCCGGGCCGCCGAACTGGACGTCTTCGGCATGGAGGGCATCGGCCGGATCTACGCGGACTACCGCGACGGGCGGCTGGAGGCGGACGACGAGGTCACCCTGCTGCACAGCACACCGGAGGAGGACTACCGGCCGCTCTCGGAACCGTTGGTGTGCATGCGCGCGACCTTCTCGCAGGCGGTGGCGGCCGGGGTGTGCGACAGCGAGACCATCGCACGGCTGGTCGCTGTCCTGGCCTGCTGGCCCTTCGGCCGAAGGTCCTACGACGGTCTTGCCGCGGCTGGCCGGGAAGCCGGGATCGATCCGAAGCTGGCCCGCGAGATCGGCCAGTACTGCGTCGCGCATCGGCTGGATCCCAAACGTTCGGACGCGATCCTGCTGCTGGACGCCCTGCGGCACGAACGGCCGACCCCGCTCGACCCGCCGACGGTCAACCGGACTTCCTTTCTGTACCTGTGGCAGACGGCGGCGTCGGGGCTCGAGATCGGGGACTCGCCGCACCAAGGCCACCTCGGCGCGCTGCGCGCCTGCCAGCTGTTCGCGGCCGACTATCCCTCGTTCCACCGAGGGGTGATTTTCCGTGCTCTGGCGGCGAAATGCGTCGAGGAATGCGGCAGCGAGCCACCCGCCGACGACGCGGAGACTGCTTTGCGGCACGGCGAACACCGGGGCCTCTACCGGCTCCCGGCCGACCCCGCGCGGCTGGCCTTCCTCGCGCAGTGGCTGACCGCGGCCGAGCGCGAAACTCTGCCCCGGTCAGCGCAACTGCTGACCTTTCTCGTGCGCAGTTTCCGGGTGAATCCGGGCCTCACGTGGGAGGAACTGCCGCTCCGGCAGCTGCGGGAGAAGCCGTCGTGGGAGGATGCGCGACGGCTCGTGCGGCTCGCGTGGGAGGTCAACGACCGGGTGTTCGCCGAGGACCAGGAACGCGACGTCAACGACCTGTCGCACGAGAAGATCCTCGACCTGTTCGCCGACCGGTGGGGCGTCGCCCGCGACGAGCTGGAACTGGCGGCGATGGACCGCGGGCTGGAGTCGCTGGACAGCCTGGTGATGGCGGGCCGCGCGTTCTACCTGCTCGCGCGCTACAACCCGAACCTGGCGCGGCTCACCGTCGAAGCGGCCGATGCCCCGACGGCGAGCCGGAGTGCCAGCTAGCGCGACAGGGCCAGGCACCGGATCCCGAAGCGGTCGCCGTAATTGTTGAAATAGGACACCAGGCTGAAGCCTTTGGCGACCCAGGCCGGGTTCTGCCAGCGGCAGGCCGCGTGGAAGTCGATGGGAACCGACGTTCCGTGCCCGACGCACCGCCAGGACGCGACATTGTCGCCGACGCTCGCGTCGGAATAGCCGAGGGAGTTGCAGTATTTGTTGACCTCGATTCCGCCGACGTCGGCGTACGCGGACGGATTGGCCCAGCACCGGCCGCCGTTGTTGGTCACGGTGAAACCGGCCCGCACCAGGTCGGAGAATTGCCACCGGCAGGCAGCGGTCAACGGCACCGCGGTGTCGATTTTGTGGTTCCCGACGCAGAACCAGACGTCGGCGCGCCGCGTGACGTCCGCGAACCCGTTCGCCTGGCAGAACTCGCGAAGCATCATCCCGCCGAGGTCGCCGACTGTGGCGGGCGACGCGGGTTTGGCAGGTGCGGCGGACGCGGCGGGGGAAATCAGCAGGAATGCGAGCACTGCGCCGCCCACCGCGGCCAGCAGCGATCTGAACCGTGATTGTCTCATCGGAAATCCGTCCGTCTCTGTCCGGAATTATCGCTTTGTGGTGCGCCTCGCGAAGCGGTCCGGGTATCGTTGCGCGCAGGGACGGGTGAGCACAATCAGCCTATGAGCGTAAGCCGTGGCGTCATTCGCGCTATGCGGCGGAGACGTCGGCGATGATCCGGCGCGCGAGCGCGGCCGACGAGCCGGGATTCTGGCCGGTGTAAAGAGTGCGGTCGACGATCACGTGAGACTTCAGCGGCAGGCCGGCGACGTAGTCCGCGCCCGCCTCCTTGAGCCGGTCCTCCAGCAGCCACTTGGCTTTCCACGCGAACGGGTTGAACCGTTCTTCGACGTTGGAAAGCCCGGTCATCCGGTATCCGGCGAACGGCCAGGTCCCGTCTGGGTTCTTCGCGGCCAGCGCGGCGGCGGGCGCGTGGCACAGCAGCGCGAGCGGCCTCGACGAGGACAGCCGTTCGGTCAGCAACGCACCGGAAACCGGGTCGACGGCGAGGTCTTCCATCGGACCGTGGCCGCCGGAGTAGAAGACGACGTCGAAGTCGTCCGGGTCCACTTCGGACAGATCGGCGGGCTGGGCCAGCACGGGGGAGAGGCGGTCGAGTTCGGCCTTGAGTTTCTTGGCGGTGCGCGGAAGAACGCCGCCCTTGACGCCGAGGCTGAGGTTGTCGACGACGGGCCGCTTGCCGCCGGGAGTGGCGACCGTGACGTCCCAGCCCGCTTCGGCGAACAGCGTGTAGGGGACGACGAACTCCTCGGCCCAGAATCCGGTCGGGTGTTCGGTGCCGTCTTTCAGCGTCCAGACCCGGGCGGCGGAAAGCACCTGCAGGACCTTGGTCATCGCGAAACTCCTCGCTGGGGAACCGAGTACGGGACCGGCAGGTGCAGCGCGAGCTGGCCTTCGGCGAGCACGTCGAACCGGACCGGGCGGGTCGGCTTGAGCGAGCGCAGGTCGTCGCTCATCCGGCCGCGGCCGAGCTGCAGATCCACGGTGCGCGGGAAAGACGCGCTACCGGCCGACAGGGCGTTCGTCTGGCTGAGCGTCGAGTGCCAGGCACCGTTGATGGTCGTGTACGAGGTGAGGGTCGAAACGCGTTCCCCGCTGGGGTGCCTGGTCTGCGCGGGGGTGGCGGCGGACAGTGTCAGATCGGCGTCGCCCTCGTCGTTGGCGACGCGGGCGGTGGTGCGTTCGGCGTCGATGTCGACGTCCAGTTCGGTGACCCACTTCGGGAAGCCGTAGCCGTCGTGGCCGCGGACCTGCGCGATGTCGGTGTTGACCGGCAGCGACAGGACATAGGTGTCGAGGTGGTCGTTCTTCAGCGCGGCGAGCAGGTCGACGAACCCGAGCTTGCCGTGCCGCGCGGGCTGGACCGCGACGCCGACGGCCGCCTCGGTGTAGAAGTCGATGTCGCACACGTCGTAGCGGAAGAACATCACCGACACGAGGCCGAGGCCGGGCGCGACTTCCAGCGGGGCCAGTTCCCGCGGCAGCCGGGCGCGGATCGCGCGGGAGCGGGCGAGCATGGTGAGCCGTGCCGAGGACATCCGGTAGTAGAAGTTCGGCGTCAGCGTGGGCCCGATCGGCGACTCGACCCTCGTCTTCGGCAGGCCGCGGAAGAACTCGACGCCGCTGACGCGCGGATCGCGCGCGACCTCGTCCAGGTCGGCGGCCATCCGGTAACGGTCGTACAGGCCGCCCGCGGGGACGGTGACGAGGCGACCGCCCAGGTCGACGTCCACAGTTCCGGTCGATGCCATCGGGGTCGCTCCTGTCGCGTCATGTGTGCAGTGCTTACATGACGGTAAGCCTCGATGTGAGCACTGTCAACACTGGGGTCGTCACTCGCCCGCCCGGGCGGCGAAGACCGCGGTGAAGGACGCGCGGACCCGCTTGGCGACGTCGTCGGGGGAGTCGCTGGCGAGCTTGCCGTCGAGGTGCAGGCTGGCCAGTCCGTGCACCATTCCCCAGCCTGCGATCGTGATGGCGGCCAGGTCGGCTTTGGGGAAGACGGTGGCGACGGCGCGGGCGAGCGTTTCGTGCACCGCGGCGGCGGCCTGGACGCGCTCGTCGTTCGTGTCGTCGCAGGCGTTGCCGAACATGAGCCGGAACAGTGCCGGTCGGCGCAGGGCGAAGCCGACGTACGCGACGCCCAATTCGGCCAATTCGGCGACCGTGGTCGGCACCGCGCCGCCCTGGGCCAGGTCGTCGTTCAGATCGCGGAGGCCCTGGGCGGCGAGGGCTGATTCGAGGGCGTCGCGGTCGGCGAAGTGCCGGTACGGCGCGGTCGGGGAAACGCCCGCTTTCCGTGCGACAGCCCGCAGGGAGAACTGCTCGCCCTGCTCGAGCATCTCCATTGCGGTCGTCAGCAAGGCGGCTCGGAGGTCGCCGTGATGGTAGCCGTCCTTCGCGGAAGTTGACACTGCTTACATCGCCTCCTACTCTCATGTGAGCACTGCAAACATACCGCACGGATCGAAGGAATCATGACCACCTCGCCCCTGTTCGCGCCGTTCGCGCCCGCCCACGGCCCCGCGCTGGCCAACCGGCTCGTCAAAGCGGCCATGGAGGAGAACATGGCCGGCTCCGGGCAGTTGCCCGACGAGCGGATGCGCCGCCTGTACCGCCGCTGGAGCGAGGGCGGCGCGGGGCTGCTCATCACCGGCAACGTGATGGTGCACGCCGAAGCGATGACCGGACCGGCGGGCATCGTCCTGGACGAGCGGTCGCCGCTGGAGCCGTTCCGCGCGTGGGCGGACGCGGCGAAGAGCGGCGGCGCGCGGGTGTGGATGCAGATCAACCACCCCGGACGCCAGGTGATGGCGAACCTGCCCGGCGTCGCGTGGGGTCCGTCGGCGATCAAGGTGGACCTCGGCAAGCAGAGCAAGCGGCTCGCCCAGCCGACCGCGATGACCGCTGACCACATTGGACAGACGGTGGCGCGTTTCGCCGAGACCGCGCGTCGCGCCGAGGAAGCCGGGTTCGACGGCGTCGAGATCCACGCTGCCCACGGGTACCTGCTGTCGCAGTTCTTGTCGCCGCTGGTCAACACGCGTACCGACGAGTGGGGTGGCAGTTTGGACAACCGTGCGCGGCTGCTGCTCGACATCGTGCGAGCCGTGCGAGACGTCGTTTCCCCGGATTTCGCGGTCGCGGTGAAACTGAACTCAGCCGATTTCCAGCGCGGCGGATTCGACGCCGCGGACGCCGGCCGGGTGATCGAAATGCTGGCTCCGCTCGGTGTCGACGTCGTCGAACTGTCCGGCGGCAGCTACGAAAGTCCCGCGATGTCCGGCCGGTCCGCCGACGAGCGCACGGTGGCGAGAGAGGCGTACTTCCTGACTCTGGCGGAAGAACTCGCCCGGACAAGCCCGCTGCCGCTGATGCTGACCGGTGGCATCGTCCGGCGTTCGGTCGCCGAGCAGGTCCTGGCGGGCGGGATTGAGCTGGCCGGGATGGGGACCGCCCTCGCGGTGGACCCTGACTTGCCGAAGAAGTGGCTTCACGGCGAGGATGCCGCTGTCGAACTCGAGCCGGTGACGATCAAGGACAAAGCGCTGGCGTCCGCGGCGGGGATGGCCCGGGTGCGCCGCCAGTTGCGACGGCTCGGCGCGGGCCGTGCGCCGCGGTTGCGCACGAATCCCAAGCTGGCGCTGGTGAAGGAAACCGTTCTGCAGCAACGCGCCTTGCGCCGCTACCGGGGCTGGCTCGCGGACCGGGGCGTCAGCAGGACGTTTTCGCCGCAGCAGGCGTGACCGCCTTGTTCCACACCGTCCCGGTGGATCCGTCGGCCCTGATCTCCACGACCGGGAACGGTTTCTCCACCGGGTTGCCGTACTGCGCCTGATCAGGGCTGAACTGGATGCTGCCGCTCGCCCCGTGGACGGCGTTCTGGCACCGCATTTCCTCGATGAGCCCGATTTGGGACAGGGGCGCGCGCACGACCGTGTCGGCGACGCCGTTCGCGGCGCGTCTGGCCGCGGTCACGGCGACCATCATGGCGTCGTGGGTGAGGATGCCTTCGCCGCTGCCCAGGTCGACGACGGAGAAGGCCAGCGGGGCGGTGCCGTCGTCCGCTCGGACCGGCTGGCCGTCGCACGCGCCGGGTTTGCCGGTGAAGACCGCCTGGAAAGTGTTGTAGGCGGCCTGTTCCCCGGAACCGTTGCACGGACCCCATTCGTCGGGACTGGCCAGCGAGGTGAACAGCACCCGGACGTGGCCGCCGCGGACGGCGTCGCGGAGGCTCGCCTCGTTGATCGAGGCGCCGCCGTCGTCGCCGGTGACGACGGTCAGTTTCCCGTTGGCGCACGGGGTGTTCCCCTGCGTCCAGGATTGCACGAACGGGCCGAGATCGGTGCCGCGGCCGGTGAAATAGACGACCGTCGGCGCGACCGAGCAGAGATTCTGGTCCAGGTAGGCGAACTGGGTGAGCAGCGGGTCGGCACGGGAGACGTTGGGAGGCAGCGGGCCCGGCGAGGTGAACGGGAACCGGTGCGCCGCGGGCATTTCCTTGACGGCCATCGCGCCGAGGGTCTGGGTGTAGTCGTCGCCGGGGATGTTGTCCTGCACGATCGCGACCCGCGACGGGTCCGGTTCGATGCTCGCGATGTACCGGGCGGCCGCCGCCACGGAGTGGGTGTTGGTGGGCGAGGTGCGGAAGAAACCGGTGTTGAGCTTGCCCTCGGGGGTGAGGTTCATGGTGTCCCCGGTGACCGTCGCGCCGATCACCGGCAGATGCGCCTGGCCGGTCAGTTTCGCCGCGGCCGCACGGGTGTTGTCCAGGCTCTGCCCGAGTCCGATCACCGAGACCACATGGTGGGCGGCCGCGTGCTCGGAGATCTTGTCGACGGCCTCGGACCAACTGGCGTACTGGCTGCCCATGTTGGCCAGGAACAGCTTCACTTTCGGCACGCTGCCCTGGAACGCGGCGGTGTGGTTGGCCCGCCACGCTCCCGCGAGCGCGCCCTCGATGTCGGGATACAGGTCGGGGTAGAGCCTCGTGTCGACGCCCTCGTTCGGCGTCATGTCCTGGAGCAGCACGACGGACACGTAGTTGTCGGTGACGGCTTCGTTGGCGGCCCGGACCGTCTTTTCCAGTTCCCGCATGTGCTCCGGTTCGTCCTTCCGGAACTGCGAGCTGTCCAGGTTGATGCCGACGCAGGTGTCGTTCGCGTCGGCGGACATGCCGTCCCCGCACGGCGCGAACAGCGGCGGGACGAGGACGATCGCGGCGACGAGGGCGGCCACTGTCAGCGTGGCGAAGCTGGTGGCCGTCACCGGTCGCCGCAGCACCCAGTTGACCAGACGCGGGAATTTCCAGGTGAACCAGCGCAGGAATTTTCTGATGAGGCGCATCGCGCTCCTGTAGGGGAAGGGGCGGCTTTACCGGCCGCTGAATTGTGCGGCGGCCTCGGTCAGCGCGTCGGTGTCGTCACCGGCCGCGTAGTTGCCGGCCAGCCTCGTGAAGTTTCTGGAGATGCGCTTGTCGTGCGACGGGCTGGGAACGGTGTGCGGGTCGTGGTAGAGCCACAGCCGCGCGACGATGCTGGTGATCGCGGCCTCGGCCGATTCCCGCCCCGGCGGCCCGTCGGGCACGAGCTTCGTGACGCTGTCCTCGGTCGGCTCGACCGCGGGCAGGCGGCACGGAGCCATCGTGATCTGGTCGACCAGCCGAACCCAGGCTGGGTGTGCGACTTCGGCGAACCGGTCGACCAGTTCGCGGACGACGGGCGCGAAGTTGTCGCAGGCGAGCGCGTAGTACAACCGCCGGGCCTGATCCTCGGTCTCGCCGGTCGGTTCGGCGCAGGTGTTCGCCATCCGCCTGAACACTTCGGCCCACGTCATGGCCACGGGATGGCGGTCGGCGCTTTGCGCGTGCAGACCCGCCAGCAGGCAGGCGAGCAGCCACGGGTGCAGGGCCGCCGGATGGTCCCGCCCGGGAGCGGAGACCGGCCACAGACGCGAAGGCCGCGCGGCGAAGGTGCTGATCCACAGGTTCTCCCGCAGCGAGCGCAGGATGTCGTTCGCGTCGGGAAAGGCGGCGGGATCCAGTCCGGCCGACCGCCCCGGCTGGCCGAGCCGCACCGCCACCGCGACCGCCTGCGGAACGACGGCGTGCAGCGCGTCCGCCAGCAGCGACATCGGCAGGAAAGACTTCAGCGCGCGTTCCCACAGCGCGATTCCTTCGTACGGCTGGAAAAGCAGCGAGCGGGCGAGCGGTGCGACGTCCGTCGGCAGTTCGGCGACCCAGCGGCCGATCTCCTGCGCGGCGGCGGGCAGGCCGCCGGAGAGCCGCTGGACGAACTCGTCGAAGACAGCCGGTTCCCAGCCGTCCGGGGTGGTCGGGGCGAGTTCGCGGAGCGCCTCGGGGCCGGGCGGGTCCAGCCAGACGGGATACCAGGCCCGCGCCGCGCCCGCCCGGGCGGCGGCCAGGTGCTGGGTCCACTGCTTGAAATCGGCCTGGGACAGCAGCGGGACCGGCCGCCCGTCCGGGCAGTCCGCCTTCGTCAGCCACGGCTCCCGCCACTCATGGCCCCAAGCGGCCGACCACCGGTCCATCGCCGCCACGATCAGCAGCGGATCGCGTTCGGGCAACCGATTCTGTCGTGCGCGGATGAATGCGGTGAGGAATGCGCGGCCCGCGGGAGCGGCGTCGACGTTGTCGATCAGCAGCGCCCAGGCGTGCTCGTGCGGGCCGTCCTGTCCGCACGGGGCCAGACACTGGCATCGCCGTACCGGCGTCGTCCATTGGTCGGCGCTGCGCTGCAAATCAGTCAGGAACGCGTTCATCACGTGCGGGAGCGGATCCGTAGTGCGTTGGCTCAGCTCGATCAACGAGTCGAGCGTGTTGGCTCCGTCGAGCAGGCCGCCGAACCAGCGCAGCGCCTGGCGCACGCTTCGCCGCCGTCGGTTCGCGAGACGCAGCAGCGCGCCGATTCCGCTGCTGACCGCTTTCCGGACCGCGGGACCCGGCACCTGATCTCCGATCCCGGACAGCGAAACGGCGAATCGGACCGCCGCGCCGGCCATGTCCGCGATCCGATTGTCCTCCTCCTGGTGCAGGTAGCTTCCGATGAGCTGGAGCAGGTACGAGCGGGCGGCGTCGTGGTCCTGCGGCAGGGTTTCGTTCAGCGCCAGCAAGGAAAGCCCGACGCGGTGGAAGGTCGGGTCGCGCGGCAGGTTGTCCCAATGCCGTGCCAGCAGGAAGGAAACGCAGGCGACGGCGGAGATCGGGTCGGCGACGCGGGCGTCCTGGAAATCGAGCCGGGCGTGGACGAGCGTGCCGCCGCAGGCGCCGCCGATCGCTCTCAGCGCGGTGCTCTTGCCCGCGCCCTTCGGCCCGAGCAGCGCGACCACCGGCTCCGGTACGGCCGTCCCCTCCGCCGGTCTCCGGAATGCCTGCCCGACGAAAAGCTCTGCGGCAGTGTTCACGGGTGGTTCCCCCAGGTCTTGGACGCGCTGTTCGGGTCGCTCGCGGTGCGAAGGCACGGCAGAGGGTGTATCGGTTCAGATGTGGGCCGTGTCACAGGTATCGCGGCGGTTCACTCAGAAGTGTGGCCATCCTGGCCGGTCGCACAAGCGGCCGTCCGGGGGTGTTCCGGTGGCTGGAACAAAGGCTGGGGCGGCGTGGTGCCGGGGTCTGCGAGGGGGCAATGCCGGGGGCTTGAGCTGCGCGGCTCATGTCTGTCGGCTGTCCACAAAGGACATGCGCGCCGCCGGAATGCCCGATCTGTGGCCAGGTGGCCGGGTCCTGAAGTCCGTGAGGGGAACCCTGAGGGACTCTGAGTCCGTGAGGGTTCCCCTCACGGACGCCTCGCCTCGCGCAGGTCCTCCGAACTGGGCGAATCGCACCCGCAGCGCCGTCTTGAGGCCCTGGCATTGCCGTGAGGGGAGCTCACGGACCTTGGAAAAGCCACGATCGGGCGAAGCTGCCGGAGCGACGCGTTCGCGGGCGCATTTTTGTCTGGGTGCCTCCTTAAAGTGCGGTTCATGGCAAAGGACGAGCGCGAACAGGCGCGAAGGGTGCTGAGCTTCGCGCTCGATGTGGCGATGCAGATGTTCCAGCAGGGCATCGAAACGGCGGTCATCGTGCGCACGGTCCGCGGGCTGGCGCTCGCGGGCGGCGTCGAGGATCTGCGGATTTCGTTGGGAGTAAGGGCAATTCACCTTCAATACTGCCCAGGCGGCGGCGGGGAACCGCTGGTGCTGTTCGGGAGCGTGCGGGCGAACGACGCGCGCGACATCGGCCGGATGGGAGATCTGGAGGCGCTCGCGGTTCGCGCGGGCGCCGGTACGATTTCGCCTGCCGATGCCGAGCGCGACGCCGAAATCCTCGCTCAAGCGGGGCCGACTTGGCCGTGGTACGTAAGTCTGCTCGGCGGCTGCTTGCTCGCGGCGATGATTTGCCTGCAGGCGAACGGGACTGTGCTCGCCGCGGTGGTGTCGGCCGGGTTGTTCGTCTTCGCCAACCGCGTCGGCTGGGCGTTGAGCACGGTCGGCATCGCGGAGTTCTTCCAGGTCGCGGCCAAGGCGAGCACCGTGCTGGCCGTCGCGATTTCGTTGCTGTCGCTCGGTTTGCTCACCGGGCACGAAGCAGCGAGCCTTTCGGCGGCCAATCTCGTGCTGTTGCTGCCGATTCTGTCGTTGGTGTCGCTGGTGGAGGACGCGGTCGGCGACTTCCATCTGATGGCCGCCGCGCGGATCGTGACAGTGCTGCTGCTGACCGGGGCGATCGCGACCGGGGTGATGGTCGTGGTGTCGGTGGCGAACGACCTCGACATCCTCGGCGAGGCAAGCCGCGTTTCGCTCGCCGCGCTGCCGCTCGCGCTGGTCCCGGTGACGGCGCTGGTCGGTTCGCTGGGAAACGCGATCCTGATGGGCACCCCGATGCGATGGTGGCTGCTCGCCTGCGGGGCCGGACTCGTGACGTCGCTGGTGAACTGGGCCGGACGATCGACGCTAGGACTGTCCGCACCGGTGTCGATTTTCCTCGCCACCACAGTGCTCGGCGTCCTCGCCGGAGCGGCGGCTCGGATCTTGAAGGTACCGACCGCAGTCGTGACGATCCCCGGTTTGACCGGCGCGGTTCTGCCGGGACCGGCGATGTATCTGAGTTTGTCGCAGGTTTTCGCCCGAGTCCCCGGAGCTTGGGATGCGGTGGCGGAGGCGATCGTGTCGACAGCGGCGATCGGTGTCGGCGTTGTGCTGGGCCTGCAACTCGCGGCGTTGCGCCGACCGGCTGCGGTGCGGCTGGGCGAGCCTCGCCGCGAGCAGGTCGGTCCCGGTGCCTGGGAGAAAGGGGGCGAACGGCGAGAATTCCGTTGAGGCACTGGCCGGTGCGGCGGCCCGAGCCTTGCTGCCGACCGCGGTCGTGTCAATTCCTGGTTTAGCGGGTGCGGTGTTGCCGGGGCGTGGGATGTATTGAGTTTGTCGCAGGTTTTCGCTCGTGTCCCTGGTGCTTGGGATGCGATGGCGGAGGCGATCGTGTCGGCGTGGTGCTGGAGGCGAAGACCCGCTGGCTGGTTCGGACAATGCGTTCCTCCGAGGTTGAGCAACTACGTCCTGCGGCACAACCTGGACGTCCGTGACCAGCGCGGTGCTGCTGGGCGAACACCAGCACGAGCAAATCGATCCCGGAGCCCGGGAGAAGGGGGGTGAACGACGGGAATTCCGCTGAGGAAAAGGAGATCCCCGCGCTGCTCAGCGCGGTGCGCGAGCGACGCCGGAGGGAGAACCGGCCACCGGGGCCCATTATCTAGGGGGTGGCAGTGATCCCGTTGGTGCGTAATGTCGGACTGGTCACGCCGCACATCTAGCCCTGGGGGGCCGTTGAGCGAGTCCGAACGCACCCTGGTCGCCGCATTGCGTACGTCGCTGAAGGAGAATCATCGGCTCAAAGACGAGAACCGGCGGCTGCTCGGAGCGGCCGCGGGAGCGGAACCGGTCGCGATCGTCGGCGCGGGATGCCGGCTGCCGGGCGGGATCGAGACGCCGGAGCAGTTGTGGCGGCTCCTCTCGGACGGCGGCGACGCGATCGGCGGGTTCCCGGACGACCGGGGTTGGGACGTCGAGCGGCTTTACGATCCCGAAGGGGTCCGGCCCGGGTCGATTTCCGTGCGGGAAGGCGGATTCCTGACCGGTGCCGGGGAGTTCGACGCCGGGCTCTTCGGGATCAGTCCCCGCGACGCCCTCCTGATGGACCCGCAGCTGCGGCTCCTGCTGGAGACCGGCTGGGAATCCCTGGAGCGGGCCGGAATCCCGCCGCGTTCGCTGGGCGGCAGCCGGACCGGCGTGTTCACCGGCGTGATGTACCACGACTACCCGGGCAGTTTCGCCGCGTCCGGAATGGTGTCCGGCCGGGTCGCCTACACGTTCGGGTTGCAGGGCCCCGCGATCACGGTGGACACCGCCTGTTCGTCGTCGCTGGTCACGGTGCATCTGGCGGCACAGGCGCTGCGCGCGGGGGAGTGCGAACTCGCGCTCGCGGGCGGGGCGACGGTGATGTCGACGCCGCGGACCTTCGTCGAGTTCAGCAAGGACGGCACGTTGTCTCGCGGCGCGCGGTGCCGGAGTTTCGCCGAGTCCGCCGACGGAACGGCGTGGTCCGAGGGCTGTGTAATGCTGGTGCTGCAACGGCTTTCCGATGCGCGCCGATCCGGTCGCCCCATCTTGGCGGTGCTTCGTGGGAGCGCGGTCAATTCCGACGGGGCGTCGAACGGCATCACCGCGCCGAACGGTCCGGCGCAGCGCCGGGTTATCAAGCAGGCGCTGGCGTCGGCTCGGCTGTCGGCCGCGCAGATCGACGTCGTGGAGGCGCACGGGACCGCCACGCCGCTCGGGGATCCCATTGAGGCGCAAGCGCTTCTGGCGACGTACGGTGCGGACCGGGGCGGCGGCGCTCCGCTGCGGCTCGGGTCGTTGAAGTCCAATCTCGGGCACATGCAAGCCGCGTCCGGTGTCGCTGGGCTGGTGAAGCTGGGGCTCGCGTTGCGGCACGAGCTGCTGCCCAAGACCTTGCACGTGGACGCGCCCAGCAGCCGGATCGACTGGTCCGCCGGCGAGGTCGAGCTGCTGACCGAGGCGACGCCGTGGCCGCGCGGGTCTCGACCGCGCCGGGGTGCGGTATCGAGTTTCGGGCTGAGCGGGACGAACGCTCACGTTGTGGTGGAGGAAGCTCCCACCCCCGCCGAACCCGCTGCGGGCGATGGGGCGGCGGTGCCGGTGGTGCTCAGCGGGCGCGATCCGGCGGCCCTGCGGGCGCAGGCGGACCGGCTGGCCGAGCGGGTGCGGGAGGAGCCGGATCTCCGTCCGGCGGATGTCGCTTGGACGCTCGCGACCGGGCGCACGCACCTGGAACACCGCACGGCAGTCGTCGCGCGCGATCGGGACGAACTGCTCGCCGGGCTGGACGAACCGCCCGCCAGAGCGGCGCGTGGCGAGGGGCCGTTGGCGTTCCTGTTCTCGGGCGCCGGTTCGCAGCGGACGGGCATGGGCGAGGAACTGGCCGCCGCGTATCCGGTGTTCGCCGCCGCTTATGCCGCTGCTTGTGCGGAACTCGATCGGCATCTGGACCGTCCGCTGCGGGAGGCGATCGGCGGCGCGCTCGACGAGTTCCGCTACAGCCAGGCGGGGTTGTTCGCGATCGAGGTCGCGTTGTTCCGGCTGGCCGAATCGTGGCAGCTGCAACCGGACGTCCTTTGCGGACACTCCGGGGGCGAGCTGGCGGCCGCGCATTGTGCGGGCGTGCTGACGCTCGCGGACGCGGCGGAGCTGGTCGTCGCGCGGGCGACGCTGATGCAGGCCCAGCCGCGCGGCGTGATGGCGGCGATCGAGGCGGAGCCGGAGGAACTCGCTGGGGAAGCGGTCGATGTCGCGGCGAGCAACGGTCCGCGAGCGGTTGTCTCCGGGGTGGCGGTCGATGGCCCGCAGGCGGTCGTCGTTGCTGGGGAAGCGGCCGATGTGGCGGCCAATGGCCCGAGAGCGGTTGCCGTCTCGAGGGAAGCGGTCGATGTGGTCGCAGTCGATGGTCCGGGAACGGTCGTCGTCATTGGGGAGGCGGTCGATGTCGCGGCGAGCAACCATCCGCGAGCGGTTGCCGTCGCTGGGGAGGCGGTCGATGTGGCCGCGGTCAATGGTCCGCGAGCGGTCGTCGTCTCCGGGGAGGAAGCGGCGGTGCTGGCCGCCGTCGCCCGGTTCTCCGCTGCGGGGCGGCGTACCAAGCGGCTGGCGGTCTCGGTGGCCTGCCATTCGCGGCTGATGGATCCGGTGCTGGAGCCGTTCCGAGCGATCGCGGCGCGAGTGACATACGCCGAGCCCGCGCTGCCGATCGTCTCCACCGTGACTGGCGAGCCGATCGACTCCTTCGACGCGGACTACTGGGTTCGCAACATCCGCCGCACGGTCCGGTTCGGCGATGCGGTCCGCACGCTGGAGAGTCAGGGCGTCACCCGATTTCTCGAACTTGGCGCGGACGGGCCGCTCACGGCGATGCTTCCGGACGCTCCGCTGGCCGTCGCCGCGCTGCGCCGGGGCGTGCCGGAGGACGTCGCCATCGCCGAGGCGATCGGGGCGCTGCACGCCGACGGCGTAACCCTGGACTGGGCCGCAGTTCTCGCGCCGCGCGAAGCGGGGTTCGTGGACCTGCCGACCTACGCCTTCCAGCGGGAACGCTACTGGCTGTCCGCTTCTGCCGAGGCGGGCGACCTGTCCGCGACCGGGCTCGAAGCTGCCGGGCACCCGTTGCTGGGGGCCGCGGTTCCGCTCGCCGACGGCGACGGATTCCTGTTGCACGGCCGGATTTCGGTCGCCGCGCAGCCGTGGCTGGCCGGACACGCCGTCGGCGGTTCGGTGCTGTTTCCCGGCACCGGATTCCTGGAACTCGCCCTGCGTGCCGGTGCGGAGTCGGGAGACACGCGCGTTCGCGAGCTGACCGTGCACGCGCCGTTGGTGCTGGCGGCCGACGGGGTCCGGGTTCAAGTCCGGGTCGGTGGGGCTGATGAGGCTGGGGTGCGTCCGCTGAGCATCCACGCGCAGACGGGCGACGCACCCTGGGTGCGGCACGCCGACGGTGCGCTGGCTCCGGCTGGCCCGGCGCCTGAGACCGCTCCGGCTTGGCCGCCTGCCGGGGCTGAGGAGATCGATTTCGACGGGATGTACGAGCTACTCGCCGAGCGCGGTGTCGAGTACGGTCCGTTGTTCCAAGGGCTGAAGACCGCTTGGCGGCGCGGCGACGAGGTGTTCGCCGAAGTCGAGCTGCCGGAGTCCGCGGTGCTGGATGCCGCTGAGTTCGGCCTCCACCCAGGGCTCGCCGATTCTGCCCTGCACGCTGTCGGTCTCGGCCCGGCTGCCGGTGCGGGGACGCTGCTGCCGTACTCGTGGTCCGAAGTGGACTTGTGGTCGCCCGGCAGCTCCGAGCTTCGAGTACAGGTGAAACCGTTCGGGGAGAATACGGTCTCCCTGTCCTTGTCGGACTGCTCGGGCCATCCGGTGGCCACGATCGGTTCCCTGGCGTTGCGGCCGGTCACCGGCGTGCGGCGGGCTCCCCGCTCAGGATCGTTGCTCCGTCCGGAATGGACCGAATGCACCCTGTCCGGCGGAGCGGCGGAGGACGTCCAGACTTTGGTCGTTTCGCCGGGCTCCGACGCCGCGGCGGCACAGCACGAAGTCCATCGGATCCTCGCCGCGTTGCGCACGGCGCTCGCGGACGACCGGCGGATCGTGGTGATCACCCGGCACGCGGCCGGACTGCCCGGTGAACCGGTGGACCTGGCCGGTGCGGCGGTCGCCGGGTTGATTCGTTCCGCGCAGACCGAGCACCCAGGCCGGATCACGCATCTGGACACGGACGCGGCGCCGTCCGACGACTTGATCGCCGCCGTGCGCGAGCCAGCCATTGTCGTGCGTGACCATCGAACCCTGACCCCGCGTTTGGTCGCCGTCGAAGCCGCCGACAGCGCGGAGTGGGGTCCGGGACCGGTGCTGATCACCGGCGGGACCGGGCAGCTCGGCCGGTTGGCGGCCGAACACCTAGTCCGTCACCACGGCGTACGGAAGCTGGTGCTGGCGAGCCGGACCGGCCGGGGCGGGGACGCCGTCGCCGCCGGACTGGCCGCGCTCGGTGCGGAGGCCGAGGTGGCGGTCTGCGATCTCGCCGACCGATCCGCCGTCGCCGCGCTGCTGACCGCGCACCCGGTCACCGCGATCGTGCACGCGGCGGGAGTGCTCGCCGACGGGATGCTCACGTCGCTGACCGCGGACCAGGTCGACGCGGTGTTCGAGGCCAAAGCCACCGCGGCGTGGAATCTGCACGAACTCGCCGGTGCCGTGGACAAGTTCGTTCTGTTCTCGTCTGCGGCAGGCCTCCTCGGCGCGCCGGGCCAGGCGAACTACGCGGCGGCGAACGCGTTCCTCGACGCACTCGCCCAGCACCGCCGCAGCCTCGGACTGCCCGCTCAATCACTGGCCTGGGGCCTGTGGAACTCCGACGAACGCACCGGCGGTCTCACCGCTGAAGCGGGCCTGGCTCTGTTCGACGCGGCCCTCGCCGACCCGGCACCGGTACTGGCCCCGCTGCGGCTCGACGCGTGGCGTGGCGACGATGTCCCGCCGCTACTCCGCGGCCACGTGCGGACCACCCGGCGCGCAGGCGGTTCCGCCGCCGGACGACTGCGCCGCACCCCACCTGCCGAACGCCGGGAGCGGTTGGCGGAACTGGTCGGCGCGCAGGTCGCGGCAGTGCTCGGACACGGCGCGACCCTCGAACCCAGCCGTGCGCTGCCGGATCTCGGTTTCGACTCGCTCACCGCGGTCCAGGTGCGCAACCGGCTCGCCGAACTGACCGGCCTGACTCTCGGTGCGACCCTGGTGTTCGACCATCCGACGGTCGCGGACCTGGCCGAATTCCTGAACGAGTCCTTTTCGGACACTCCGGCCGAGTCTTCCGCTCCGGTGCCGGCGGATCCGGTCGCCCGGCTGTTCGCCGAGGCAGTGGCGGCGGGTCGGGTGCCAGATGGCGTCGCCCTGCTGGGGGCCGCGGCGAATCTGCGCGAGTCGTTCAGCACGGCGATCGGGACATCTCGGCCAGTACGGCTCGCGGAGGGACCACAGCGTCCCGCGCTGCTGTGCGTGCCCTCACCGGCCGCGATGACCGGTGCCGTCCAATATGGACGCTTGGCCGCGCCGTTCCGCGGCGACCGGCGCGTCTGCGTGCTGTCCCTGCCCGGTTTCACCGCGGCCGAGCCGCTTCCGGCCGACCTCGCCACGCTCGTCACCACCCTCGCCGACCAGGCCCGCGAAGCGGCCGACGACGAACCCTTCGCGCTGCTGGGATATTCGTCCGGCGGGCTGCTGGCCGAAGCTGTGGCGGCGGAACTGGCCCGCACCGGCCGTGCCCCGGCGGGCGTGTGCCTGCTGGACACCTACGAGATGGGCGGCCCGGCCGAGAACGCCGTTCACGCGATGGCCGGGGAAGTGCTGTCTCGCGAGGACGAAGGCGGGTTCGACCGGGCGCAGCTGACCGCCATGGGCCGCTACCTCGGCCTTCTGGCCGCCGCGGGACCGCCGGACATCCGGGTTCCCGCGGTGCTGCTGCGCTCCGCCCGCAGCTTCGGGGACGTGGCGGGGACGGCGTGGCAGACGACGTGGTCGCGAGCCGACCGCGGGGAAACCGTGCCCGGGGACCATTTCAGCATCGTCGCCGAGGACGCGGAGAGCACGGCGTCGGCCGTCGGGGCGTGGCTGGAATCCGTGGCAGAACCGATCGTGGAAACCGTTACCGGACTTGGGAGTTCGTCGTGAACACTGAAGTGTGCCCGTACCCGTTCGCACCGTCGGCGCTGGCGGTCGACGCCCGGTACGGCCAGATGCGCGAGCAGCCTGGAATGAGCCGGGTGCGGCTGCCGTACGGTGGCGAGGCCTGGCTGGCGACGCGATACGAGGACGTGCGGGCCGTGCTGGTGGACCGGCGGCTGATGCGCAGCCTGACCGTCGGCAAGGACGCGCCGCGCGGGACCGAGGCGATCGAGAGCGAGAGCTCGATCATCACGATGGACCCGCCGATGCACTCCCGACTGCGCCGGCTCGTCGCGGCCGCGTTCACGCCGAAACGGGTGGAAACGCTGCGCCCGCGCGTCCAGGAGATCACCGACGGCCTGATCGACCGGATGATCGAGCAGGGCCCGCCGGTCGACCTGGTGTCGTCGTTCTCGATCCCGCTGCCGATCACCGCGCTGTGCGAGCTGCTCGGGGTGCCGCAGGAGGATCGCGAGAAGGTGCACACCTGGACCGACACGATGCTGATGCTCAGCGGCGACGGCTCGGACCACACCGCGATCATGACCGCGCAGCGCGAACTGTGGGGTTACATCGCCGGTCTGGTCGCGGAACGCCGGGAAACCCCCACCGACGACCTGATCGGCGCGCTGGTGCGGGCCCGCGACGACGAGGGCAGGCTGACCGAGGGCGAGCTGATCGACCTGTCCGGCGGCATCCTGGCCGTCGGGCACGAGACGACCGCGAACCACATCTCCAACCTGCTCTACACCCTGCTGACGAACCCGGACCAGCTGGCCCGCCTGCGCTCGGATCCCAGCCTGATGCCGTCGGCGGTCGAGGAGCTGCTGCGGTTCGTTCCGCTCAGCGCGAGCGCCAGTTTCGCGCACATCGCCAGCGAGGACGTCGAAATCGGCGGCCAGCTGATCCGCAAGGGCGAGGCGGTGTTCGCCGACGTCGACGGTGCCAACCGCGACGCGACCGTGTTCGAGTGCCCGGAGGATCTCAACCTGGCCCGCCCGCGCAACCACCACGTCGGCTTCGGCCACGGCCCGCACCACTGCCTCGGCGCCCAGATGGCGCGGCTGGAACTGCAGATCGCGTTGGGGACGCTGCTGGCGCGGTTCCCGGATCTGGGGTTGGCGGTGGACGCGGCCGACGTGCCGTGGCTGAGCGCGCGGCGGCAGCGGGGGCCGGAGCGGCTGGAGTTGACTTGGACCGAGGCGTTGCCCGCGCAGTGACCGGGCGGGTCGTGAGGGGAACCCTGAGGGAATCAGATTCCCTCAGGGTTCCCCTCACGTACTTCAAAACACAGTCACATGGCGAAAAATAGGGCATTTCGGTGCCGGTGGCGTCCTTTGTGGACGGTTTAGCGGACCGAGGTCGCGCGGCTTACAGTAAGTTCCTGGCATTGGGAATCAGAGTACGTGGGGGTTCCCCTCACGTACGTCTGCGGAGCGGGCGACTCGTTCTGGACCGCCGCGGCGTCACCAGCCGCTGCGATAGAAGCTCCGCGACACGTAACTACTCGCCTCCGCAGCCCGAACCGCGCACAGTTCCTCCTTCACCGCCCGCGCCTGCTTGACCAGCGGGTCGTCCCCAGGCGCGAGCGCCAGCAGATCGATCACGTGCAACGCCTCCTGCACCCGCCCGTCCGCGCGCAGCCGCTCGGCGTGGTCGAGCACCGCCTGCTTATCCGTGATCGCCCCGGCCCGGGCGGCGGCCGCGGCGTCTGGGCGGGACGGGTGCAGGGTCGTCGGATTTCCGTCCCACCAGCCGGTTTCCGAGCGGACGATATCGCGGACGATGTACTCCCGGTGCCCGTAGTGCTCGCGCATCCACGGCACGTCGAACAGCTCGGCCGGGTACCGGAGGTCGTGCACGATGTCGTCCGCTCGCCGGCCCCGGTTGAGCTGGTCCACGACCGCGCTCCGCAGCCACCGGAGGGCGGCGGCGGTCATGGTGAGCTGCCGGACCGGATCCTCGCGGATGACGGGGCCGAATTCCGGCACCAGGACAGCGGGGTTCAGCGCGGCGAGGCGGTCCAATGTATCGGCCCAGCGGACGGTGTCGCGCATGGTGCGCATCGGCGTCCCGATGTTGGGGATGCCGTTGATCACCGCCGCGCTCCCGTACAGGACCCGCTGGGACGGCAGCCACACGGCGGTCACGTCGTCGGTTTCGGACGGGGCCCACAGCAGCCGGACGTCCGGGGCCAGGGTCATCGCTTCCCGGTAGGTCTGGTCGGGGAAGGTGACCGGCGGCGGGGCCGTCAGGTCGGCCATCGGGCGGCGGAATTGCCGGGTGTTGATGTGGTTCTGCAACCCGGCGGTCTCCAGATACCGCCGGTAGCGCCGGACGACGTTCTCGTGCGCGACGACGGCCGGGCGGCGTTCGCCATGGGCGGCCGCGTAGTCGAAGAACCCGGGTACGCCGTAGTTGTAGCCGAGATGGCCGTGGCTGTAGACGATCCAGCGCACCGGTTCGCTGAGCTGGTCCAGTACCGGCGCGACGAGGTCCGGAGACGGGCCGGTGTCGACGACGACGAGACCCGAGGGAGTTTCCACCGCCAGGCTGTTGCCCTGCAGGCCGATCGAGCGGACGCCGGGCGCGACCTCGGTGATCTCACCGGTGCCGTAGAGCGGGTTTTTGGTGTCCTGGAAAGGCATCAGCCGACCACCTCGGTGCGGAGTCCGAGCCGCCGCGCGGTGCGGTCCGGGTTGACGAAGAACATCGCGAGCAGACCGCCCACAATGGACAGCAGGCCGCTGATCGTGAAGGCGAGCGTGAAGCCGCCCTCGGGCGACGAAGCGGCTTGGATCAGCCGCCCGGTGAGATACGGGGCGAGCAATCCCGCCGTGGTGACCAGTCCGACGCTGATCGACAGCACCGCGCCGCGCTGCCGGGTCGGGCTGATCTCGGCGTTCATCGTGACGCCGAGCGCGAACACGACGCCGCCGAGACTGAACGCGACGGTCAGCAACGCGATCTGGAACCAGCCCCCGGTGTGCGGGAACAGCAGCATCGCGAGACCGGAGACGAGCACCGCGATGCCGCCGAGCACACCGCGGGCGACCCGGCTCGAAACCCCGCGCCGCATCAAGCGGTCGCTGAGCGCGCCCTGGGCGAGGTTGAACACGACGGACGCGATCCACGGCAGCGCGACCAGCGTCCCGGTGGTCACCGTGCTGTAGTGCAACGCCGTCTCGAGGTAATGCGGCACCCACGCGACCAGCACGGAAAGCGCCCAGTACGCGGCGAAACCGGCCAGGAAACCGCCGAGCCACGTGCCGCTCAGCAGGATCCGGCGGTAGGGCACGCGGGGTTCGTCCGCTTCGGTCTTGGCCTCGTCCGCGTGCACGGACGCGGTCCCCGCGACCTTGCCCTCCCGCCCGAAGATCGCCCACAGCAACGACCACACCAGGCCGACGACAAGCAGCGCGAAGAACGCCCACCGCCAGCCGTAGCCGACGATCAGCGCCGTCAGCAGCGGCGAGGCCAGCGCCACGCCGATGCCGGAACCGGCGTTCAGCAACGCGCTCGGCAGGCCGCGTTTCTCGTTGGGGAACCACTTGTACGCCGCGTGCATGGCCAGCGGATTCGCCGGTCCTTCGGCCGCGCCGAGGACGATCCGGCTGACCAGCACCGCGCCGAAGCCGACGGTGCCGAGCATCGGGGCCTGGGTCAGCGCCCAGACGACGCCCAGCACCAGCAGGATCCACTTCGTCGGCACGCGGTTCGACACGAACCCGACCACGATCGCGGAAATGCTGAACAGGAAGTAGAACCCGCTGCTGATCAGGCCGTACGCCTCGGGCGTCAGGCCGAGATCGTGCATCAGCGGCTTCGCGGCGAGCCCGAGCACGGCCTTGTCCGCGAAGTTGATCAGCATGAACACCAGCAGCAGCCCGGTGACGACCCAGCCGCGGGCGCTGGTGCCGCGGGTGCGCCGGCGGGCGGCGGTTTCGGCGGGGAGGGCGGGAGCGTTCATCGTGGGGTCCCCATTTCAACGTCGTTGTCGGACGGGGTGGTACAGAAAACTCAGAAAACTCAGAAAACTCAGAAAACTCAGAAGGCCCAGCGGGTGCGGCCCGCGGTGCGGGTGCGCAGTTGCTCGGCGCGGTCGGTGCCGTCCAGCACGGCTTGGGATTCGGCGGCGGCCCAGGCGTAGACGCCCTTCGCCATCGTCGAGGTCGCCGCTTTTTCCAGTGCGGTGAACACTTCCGCGCGGGCCGTGTGCGCGGTTTCGTCGTCCGGGGCCGCGTCCACGGCGAGCTGGGCGAAGTGCCCGGCCAGCCGGTGTTGCCCGGCGGCGAGCAGTTCCCGCGCCCGCGCGGCCAGCCGGTCGGAGCCGCCGGACAGGTCGGCGAGTTCGCGCGACAGGTCGGCGCGGCGGGCGGGTTTGAGGTTGGCCGGGTCGCCGTCGTACCAGCCGCCGTAGAGCCGCCAGACGTTGCGGACGACGAATTCCGGCTCGTCGTACGACGGTTTCAGGTACGGCTTGGCCAGCAGCTCGGCAGGCGCGGTGACGCCGTGCACCACCTCGTCGAGCGTGGCTCCGGCGTTCATCGCGTCCACGGTCTGGTCGTGCAGGGTTTCGAGGAACTCGGCGGTGTCCGACAGCGCGGTCCGGATCCGGTCCGCGCCGACGATCGGCACGCCGTGCCCGGGCAGCAGCAGTTCCGCGCCCAGTCCGGCCATCCAGCGCAGCGCCTGCGCCCACTCTGCGGCGTAGCGCTGGACCTTCTGCGGATTGCCCGGGTTGGGGGAGGACCAGATGAAAAAGTCGCCGCAGCACAGGATTTTCCGGTCGGGCAACCACGCGATCGTCGCGTCGTCCGTCTCGCCGCGGCCGTGTTTCAGCTGGACGTCGAGGTCGCCGATCCGCAGCGTCGTGGTGTCGCGGTAGGTGAGGTCGGGGTGCCGGTACCGGTCCGGCCAGCGGAAACCGGGCGACTGGAACTGCCGCTGGTTGATCACCGTGTTGTAGCCGCGGGTGCGCTCGTACCGCTCGAAGCGCGGCGGCGTGTTCTCGTGGGCCAGCACGGACGGGCGACGCCAGCCGCGTTCCTCGGCCTCGGTGTCGAATGGCCCGACGCCGAAGACGTGGTCGATGTGGCCGTGCGAGTAGACGGCGGTGTGCAGCGGGGCGTCGGTGCGCGCGCGGGTTGCGCCGAAGAGGTCTTTGGCGGTACGGCGTTCGCCGGTGTCGAAGCAGAACAGGCCGTCGGCGGTGGGGAAGAGGAAGACGTTGCCGAACGCCGGCCACATCCAGACGCCCTCGGCCAGCTCGTGCAGACCGTCCTTGCGCAGCGCGCCGGTGTGATACACGCGGGTGTCGGCCTCGCCTCGCCAGACTTTGTCCGCGTAGTCGAGCAGGTCAGTCACGGGATGCCTCCTGAAGAGTCTCGGTGAACAGCGCGTCGACGGCGACGAGGTCGTCGCCGGTGACGCAGAGCGGGTTGAGGTCGGCTTCGGCGAATTCCGGATGGTCGCCGAGGATGCGGACGAGCCCGTCGATCGCGGCGGCGACGGCGGGGACCGGGGCGGCGAGGACGTCGCCAGCCCATTCCGCCAGTTCGGCCCGCTGCTCCGGGGTCGCCGGGAGCAGCAGCGCCCGACGGGGTGCGGTGGGGTCTTCGGCACGGTCGCCGCCCGCGCCGAGAACGATCGCGGTGCCGTACAACGGATCCCGTGTCGCGCCGAGGGCGAGTTCGGCGGTGTGCGGCAGCAGGGGTTGCACGACGAGGGTGCGGTCCGGGTCGGCGGAGACCTCGTCCAGGCGGGCCTGGAGTGTCTCCAGCACCGCAGGTAGCTCGGCCGCTGTGACGCCGACGCGGACGAGCCCGGCGCGGGCCCGATGCGGAACGTCGGCGGCGTCGCCCTTGACCACGTACGGCTCCGGCCAGCCGTGTTGCTGAACAGCAGCAGCGAGATCGAGCCCGGCGACGGTTTCCACGTGCGGGATGCCAGCGTCGTCCAGCACCGGGATCGCCCGCAGCTCAGTCCACACTGGACGGTCGTCGCCGATAGCCTGGTGCGCGGGTTCCGGGACCCGGTCCGGGACCAGCACCTGAAGCCGTCGTACGAGAGCGCCGATGCTGGGCAACACGGTGTCCGGCCGTCCGACGTTCGCCAGCTCGCCGGGCGGCGCGCATGCCCAGATGAACCACGTCGGAGTCCGCATCGCTGCGGCAGCGGCGGCAAGCCGGTGATACGCCTCCCGGAACCGGTCGCCGAACGTCAGATAGAGCACGACGCCGTCCAGCTCCGGGTCTTCGTCGAGCGCGCCGAGGAGATCGCCGACGCGGTCGAGCCAGCGGTCGATGTTGCCGCCGAGATCGACCGGGTTCTCGTCGGCCGCCTCGACGCCGCCGACCTCGGCGAGCTTCGCGCGCGTCGCGTCCGACAAGGGCGGGATCCGGACGCCCAGCGCGGTGAGGTTGTCGGCGAGGATGCCGCCCGCGCCACCGGACATCGTGAGCACGGCCAGCCGCGGAGCAGGCGGAAGCGTCGTGCCTTTGCGGGCGCAGAGCACGGCGTCCACGAGCTGGTCGTCGTCCGTGACCAGGTGAATGCCCTCTTGACGGCACAACGAGGCGAGCAGGAAGTGATCACCGGCGACGGCCGCGGTGTGCGACAACGCGGCCTGCCGCCCGGCGGCGCTGCTGCCCACCGCGAGGGCGACCACGGTCTTGCCCGCCGCTCTAGCCTGGCGTCCGAGTTCGCGGAGACCGTCCGCGTCGCGCACGCCTTCGAGGTAGAGCACGAGCACCTCGACATCCGGCTGGTCGAGCAGGCAGCTGCCGAGCTCGTGGCTGGACAGGCAGGCTTCGTTCCCGACGCTCGCGTAGTACGAGTAGCCGATCCCGGCCTGTTCGAGCAGGTCAGCGAGCACGAACCCCATCGCGCCGCTCTGCGTGACGATCGCGAGCGGGCCCGGCGGGACGCGTTCGCGGTCGAGGAAGACAGTCGTGGACAGCTGCACCCCGGCGGGGTGGCTCACGACGCCGAGGCAGTTCGGGCCCAGCACGGGCAGGTCTCCGGCGGCCTCGCGCAGTTCGTCCTCCAGCGCGGTGTTGCCGCCCTCGGCGAAACCCGAGGCGAAGACGATGACCGCGCCGGAGCCGAGTTCGCGCGCCTGCCTGACCAGCCCCGGGACCGTTTCCGCCGGGGTCGCGAGGACCACGAGGTCGGGGCCGTAGCCGATCTCGGCGAGCGAGCCGACCGTCCGTACGCCGGGCAGCTCGAGCGGGCCGCGCGAGACCGCGAAGACCTCGCCGCCGTAGCCGCCGCGCAGCAACCGGTCCAGCGCGATCCGCCCCCAGGACAGCGCGGTGGTCGCGGACACGCCGACCACGGCGACCGACTTCGGGCGGAACAGCGGCTCGCAGCGCATGGGTCCGGGGCCTCCTGTGATCGCGGTCATGGACACAACCCCAACTGTCGCCCCTGGCCAATCCGGCTGGTAGCGCACATTGCCCAGGTTTTCGGCTACCGTGCTGTGACATGTCACAGCTGTCGTGGCGCAGCTTCGAGCACCGGCTGCCGAAGATGGGCGAGCGGACGATCCGCCGGTACGTCGAGACGTCCCCGCACTACCGGGGCCAGGTGCCCGCGCACCTGCACCTCCACATGGCGCACACCTGCCGCGAGTTCGGCCGGATGTTCGCGCGCGCCGTGCGGGAGCACGACGAGCTGCGCGAGGACGAACTGGAGCTGTTCCGCCGGCGCGGCCGGGAGCGGGGCGCGGAGGGGCTGCCGGTCAGCGAATTCGTGCACGCGTACCTGCTGGCGGCCGAGGAGATGTGGGCGGAGATCCAGGACCTGTCGGACGGGTCGCCGCCCGGCGAGACGACCGCCGTGCTGCTGAAGTGCCTGCACCAGGTGCTGAACGCGGCCGTGCAGGCGCACCAGAAGGAATTCCAGACCGCGGACCACGAACAACGCGAGGCGGCACGGGCCCTGGTCCGGCGGCTGGCGGCGGGGGAGTTCGTCCCGGAACCGGCCGACGTCCGGCTCGCCTCGGCGTACGGCGTGCTGGCCCTGCGCTTCGCCGCGGACCCGGCGGATTCAGTCGGCGACGCGGTCGGCCGGCATCTGGCGGGACAGCGGAAGGCGCGGTTGCTGTTGCAGCACCTGCGTCGAGAACTGTCCGGAGACGTGCTGGCCGCGTTGGATCCGGATGGCGGGCTGCTGTTGCTTCCGGCTGCTTCGGACAGCGGCGAGGCGGCGCTGATCGAGGCTCGGCAGGCTGTTCCGCGGGCGCATCAGACGACGGGGGTGGAGATCACCGGGGCGTTCGCGCACGCGGCGGATCTGTCGGAAATCCCGGCGGCGGTGGCTGAGGCGGAGAGGTTGCTGCGGTTGAATGCGGTCGCCGATACCGTTGCGGTGCTTGCGGATCATCTTTTCGAGTACCAGTTGAATCACGACAGTGCGGCGACGCCTCAGCTGCGTGCGCTGGCGGAGCGGCTGGGCGGCGAGCCTGATCTGACGACGACGCTCCGGACGTACTTCGAGACTGATTTCAACCGTCGCGAGACTGCGCGGAAGCTGCACGTCCATCCGAACACGGTGGACAATCGCCTGTCGCGGATCGCGAACCTGACCGGTGCGGATCCGCGTACTGCCAAAGGGTTGTTGCTGCTCGGCGCGTCGCTGGGCTTGGCGGGCTGATCATCCGGCGAGAGAACCGCTGCCGTTGGGTCCGGTGACCGTGACGCGAACGGTGCGAGCTGTTGGCAGCTGGACGACGGTGACCTGCCAGGTTTGCGGCGTGCCGACGTCGATGGTGCGCAGGGCTTTTCGGACCGAGCCGGGAATCTGGTCGACGGGCAGCGAACGGAGATCGAAGCGCGGGATCTGGACTCCGGTCGGCGCGAAAACGACGGTCAGCCGGTGTTCCTGGACGACCGCGGTGAGCGTCTGCGAGACGTCAATGCTCTGGGCCAGCCCATCGACGGCACGGCGCAGCTCTCCCTCGTCCAGCAAGGACCGGTCCGGGCCGACGTCGACCGTCGCGGAGCCTGACGAGGTCACCTCGGACGACGCGGGCGGCGGCGGTGCCGGGGCGCTCGCGTCCGGAGCGAACAGTTCGACGCGGAAGAGCCCGAGGACGGCGCCCGCGCCGAGCAGCAGGCCGAGCAAGGTCAGGACGCCGGCCGCGCAGCCTTCCGGCGGCGGGTGGACCAAAGCGGACTCAGCCGCGGGTTCGATGACCGCGTTCGCCGCCCGGCGCTGCCATCCCGGCGAAGGATTGGAGACGAGCCGGACCTTCCACGGCCGCTCCGGCGGGTACACGACCACCAGGACGTCGCCCGTGCGGTACTGCGGGAGATCGACCAGATTGACAGTGTGGGTCATCGCCGCGCGATGGGACGGGGCCCCGTCCGGCGCGACCGTGAGGATGAATTCGACCGGGAGATCGCCTGTTTCGGTGCCTCCGGCGCGCAGGCTTTCGATCCGCGCGAGCGCCACGACAGGTGGCACGGCCGCTTCGCGGGCGCGGCGTGGCATGCCGCCGAGGTACACGAGAATGCCGTAGCCGGCCGGAATTCCCAGCCCGGCCACGAACAACGGAACACTCTCGAGGATGACCCCGACGACGAGCGAACACAGGGTCGCTCCGATGACCAGACCGGTCAGGAAACCGAACGCGATCGTGCGAATGGCTGCCATGGAAGTGCTCCCTTGCGGCGGTCAGAGGGAAATCGGTTCCACCAGAACGGCTTTCGGATCCTGCGGGTCGTAGCGGACCTTCACCGCCGAACCCTGCGAAGGGGCTTGGAACAGCGGCGTGATCATGGTCGTCACGACCTCGCGTTCGCCGGTCTCGGTGGGAAACCGCACGGTGACGGCGAATCGCGGATTCCCCATGACCCAGACGTTCGTGAAGTCCACGCGGGTGAGAAAACCCGTCACCTGACGGCCGGAGCGGAGCAGCGCCTGCTCGCGGTCGTCCGCCTCGGCCGCGCGAAGGAACGACCGCAGCAGCACCACGATCAGGACCAGCGCGATGAGCCCGGCCACAGCGGGCACCAGGAATGGCTCGTAGTAGACGACCCAGTCCACATCGGACCACGGCTCGGCCTTGCCGTCGAGGAAGGGCAGCCGTTCGCCCACGGATTCCGGCGGCGTCCACGACGGAGCCGCCACGCCGCTGCCCAGCGTCACCCCGAGCGCCGCGGCCAGCGAGCTCGCGCGGAAGCTGATGCCCATGCGGCGCAACGACATTCCGCCACCCCACAGCATCGCGAAGCCGAGCGACGAAGCCACCGTGACCGACAGGCTGAAGAACAGCACGAGCGACCCCGCCGGTCCCGCGTCGGCCCCCCACGCGCCGACGCGGTTCAGTGACATCAGCCGGAAGCCGTCCAGCAGCCCGAGTGCGCCGGACCAGCCGGCGACCGCCCAGGCGAGCGTCGTGGGAAGCCCGAGCAGCCACAGCCGCCTGCTCGACGCCCGGGTCTCTTCAGGATCGTCCGACAGGTCGAACGCGAATAAGCTGAACACCGCGCCCGCCTACGCGATCGGCCCGAACACGGCGACCTTGGCCGGGTCGGCGGGGTCGAGGCGGGCTTCGTGGCGGGTCCCGGGCGCGTACTGCTGGATGGTCGCCTGCGGGGTGATCAGCGGGGTGACCGTCCGGTACATCATGCCGTCGGCGCGGGTGACCTCCAGCGTCGCGGTGTACTGCGCCTGCCCGGCGACCGTCCGGCCGGTCGGCTCCAGCGCGCGGATCACCAGCGTGGCCTTCTCGCCGGTGTCGTAGAGCCGGCGCAGTTCGGTGCCGTAGGCCTGGAGTTCCTGCTGCTGGCGCAGTTGCTCCTCCATCGGCAGCGCCATAAAGGCCGCCGTCGCCGGGTCGGCGGCGACGGTGCGGAACGCCTGCGCGGCCAGCTGCGGAGTCGGCAGCTGCGGGGTGATGTCGTGCCCCTGCGCGGCGGCTGCCTGCCGGAACTGCTCGGCGTGCTGCTGGAAATCCTGTGCGCCGCGGGCCATGCCCTGCTGGGTGGCCTCGTTGATCTTGTCGCGGATCTTCTTGAACATGGGATGCCTTTCGCCGTGTCGGTGTGCTGGACACAGCTTCGGGCGGGCGGGCCGCTACCGAACCCAGGTTTCGCGGTCGTGGGGTGCGTTGATGCTGGTCAGGTCGGTGTCAGGGGTGGGCTGCTACCGCGGCCAAGCCCTGCCGTCGTCGGTGGCGTCGAGACAGGTCAGAGCCGCCCAGAAGACCGGGGAGCGGGCTGGCCCGGGCCGTTCGCGCCAGCGCGCGAGCTGGTTCCGCTGCCACGCGCAGAGCTCGGCGACCGGATCCGGTCCGGCCAGCGCGGTGTCGACGGCGATGATCAGTTCGGCCATCGGATCCGCACCGGACACCGCGGCGGAAGTCGGCAGCGCCCACACCGTCGCGGCCACCAGCCCGGCCCCGGACGCGACGGCGGCGAGCAGCACGCCGAACGGTTCGGGCAGGCCGAAGTCGCTCGCGCTCGCGCAGCCGATCAGCGCCGCCCGCGCGGGCATGTCCACTTCGGACAGTGCCAGGTCGGCGGCGGTGAACGGCCGGTGCGCGCCGATCGGCGCGGCGGTGCCGGGCAGGTCGGCCGAGCAGGACAGATGGAGCGCGGTCTGCGCTCCGTGGACGTCCTGGATGCGGCTGACGTGCCCCGCGAACACCAGCCGCGAACACGGTTCGGCCAGTGCCGCGGCGAGCAGTCGCCGGTCGGTGTCGGTGCGGCGGACCAGGTCCAGGCCGCGCGCGGCGGCGGGGCGGACGGGGCCCGCGGCGAGCCGGGCGTCGAGGTGGCGGATCAGCGGCGAGGTCGCGTCTTGCTTGCCGAGGACCGAACCCAGCTCGCCGAACGCGCTCTGGCCGGGGATCCGCGGATCGAGCAGGTAGACAGGCGGTCCGGCGGGGCCTGGCTCGCGGCGCGGGATTCCGGCGGGGGCGAGGAGGGAGACGTCGGCGACGTCGAGGATCCGGAGGTCGCTGTCGAAGCAGGTGTCGACCTCGTCGGCGTCGAGCACGTGGTCCGGCCGCCGGTCCGGCAGGGCGAGCAGGCCCCACGGGACCGCGGCGAGCGCCGGTGACGGCTGGATTCGGAGCAGCGGGCGCGTGGCTCGCCGGAGTCGCGCTACGAGGTCGGCGGGCAGGAGGTTGAGCGCGAGGACGCGGGCGAGGCGTTGTTCTCCGGAGGAGAAGGCGTCGAGCGATCGTCGGACGGCGTCGGCGATCCGCTCGCCTTCCCGCGGCGTCGGGGAAGCCTCGGCGAGGAACCCGCGCGCGGTGTCGACGAGATCGGCGTCGATCGGGTGCGTGTGGACGGTGTCGAGGTCGCTGGTGGTGCGCCAGCTGAGGTAGGTGTGCCCGGCGTCGGCGTAGCGCAGGATGAACGTCTCTCGACCGGGTTCGGCGGCAGGCCAGGTCTCGACCGTCCGAGTTGCCGAGACGCACCCGTAACGCTCGTCGGCCAGCCGGGACCAGTCGTCCAGTTCCATCGGCGAAGACGGCGACCAGCGCAGACCGGGCGGCGGGGCGAGCCGGAGCGGGAGCGACGAGGTGACCGAACCCAGTGCTGCCAACGGAAGTTGATCGGCCTCGGCGGGCGGCGTCGCCAGCGCGGGGAGTTCGCCGGTCAGGTTCAGGGAACGGTCCTCCGGGTACGCGCCGACCGCGCAGGTCCGTTCGATCAGCTCCGCGATAAGGCGCGTTTCGCCGAGCTGGGTCAGCAGGACCATCAGCAGTTCCGTCGCCGGGCCCGCGACGCTGTTCGCCCACGCTGTGCGCGCCTGGGCCGACGCGAAGGCGAACCGGTACTCCTGCGCGGCGAGGGCCACCGGGAGCAGCAGGTCCAGCACCGCTCGCGGGTCTTCGCCGCGTGCGTAGCCGATCGTGGCCGACAGGTAGTCGGCGCGCAGGCACTCCAGCCATTCGCCCGAATCGCGGGCCGCGGTTTGAAGATCGGCCGCGTGCTTTTCCGCGGCCGGCCAGTCTTCCTCGGCAGCTGCACAGCGAGCCAGCGCCGACGCGAGTCGACGCGCGCCCGGGGTGTCTCCGCTTGCCGCCCACAGCTTTCCCGCGTGTTCGAACTGGTCTCGCGCCTGCGCGACTTCGTCGGCGAGCAGCAGCAACGTGCCAAGCGCGTAGCTTGCCTCGGCCACGTCTCCGGTCACTCCGGCGGCGGCGAGTTCGTCCCTGGCCTTGACGATCGCCGCGATCGCGCCGGGGAGGTCGCCGTCGAGCGCGCGGGTTTCGGCCAGCCCGATGGCGAATTTCGCCGCTGCCGGACCGTCGCGGCGGGAGGCGAGCCGCAGCAGGTCCGCGGTCGCGTCTGCTTCCTCGCCGCCTGCTTGGCGGATGCGGGCGCGTTCGGCCCGTGCCATCGTCTGCAGCGCCGCCACCTGGACGCGGACCTCGTCGATGTCCGCGATGCGGTCGAGGTCGGTCAGGATCTCGTCGATCGCGTCGCGCGCTCCGGCCGGATCCCCGGCGGCCACCTGCACGCGCACTTCGAGGATGCGCAATTCCAGCTCGTCGGCGCCGTACGGGTCGAGCTGCTCGCGCGGGAACTGGCCGGGTTCGGCCGCCTTCCGGAACACCGCGCGACGTCGCTGATCGCCGAGCAGCTCACGGGCCCGGTCGAGGTCACCCTCCTCAGTGGACAGTGAGATGAGGACGCGTTCCGCTACCTCGCGGGAACCCTCGATCATCCGCAGTTCGGCATACTGTCCGAAGTGGACAATGGCGGCGGTGCTCACGGCGAAGACGCTGAGCACGGCTTCCGCGCACTGGCGCGCGTTGCGGAGGTCGCCCGCGGAGTAGCAGACGGTGGCCAGATCGCTGACGGCGGCGACTTCGAGACTGACCCGGTCGAGTTGCTGGGCGAGCTGACGCATCCGTGCGTAAGCCCGCTGAGCACCGGCGACATCCCGCGCCGCGGCGAGTTGCTTGGCCTCGGCTTGGACAGCGAAGGCTTCGGTGAGCAGTTCGTGGTACTCGGTTTCGGTCAGCGAGCACGCGGGCAGCTCCTGGTAAGCCGCCGGATCGAGACAGAAATGCTTTGCGACGCAACGACAGTTGTACCCGTGTGAAACCGCGCCGGCGAGTTCTGGGGGCAGCGGCCGGTCCGGCGGCTCGAGCGGCGGCGGCAACCCGGCGAGCACGTCAGAACTCCTCGTCGGCGACGGCGCGTTCGGCCAAGGTCCGTGCGGCGGGCGGCAGCGCTTCGCGGGCCCGCGCCAAGGAGATCACTTCGGCCCGGTCCTCCGACGTGGTCCCGTTGACGTCCGGGTCTGCCGCGCCGACGACGAGACCGATCCGGTTGGAGGACGTCGCCGCCAGTCCGGTCCCGGCTTCGTCCAGGTCTGCGGTTCCGGCGAATCCCGCGCTGCCGAGGTGCAGGGCGGCTTCGGCGAAGGGCTCGCTGTCGTGAGTCGCGACGGCAGTGAGGGATGCGTCGTCGAGCGCACCCGTGACTTCGACCTCGAGCCGGGCGGCGGTCCTGGTCGCGACGATCCGCCAGGTCACGGTGTCGTCCGCAGCGTCCAGAACGCCCGGCGGGACCCGGGCCCAATCGACACTCGCGCGTCCCTCGGCCAGCACGCCCTCGCCGGACGCGGAGGGGCCAGCACCGGCAGCCAAGGCGTACGCACGCTGACCAGGGGCAACCCGTGCTGCCAGGTCGGCCGCGACTTCGGCTCGTTCGAGGTCGTCCTGGCGGTCGAACCAGGTGGAGAGCTGCGTGCACAGCTGCCGGGTTTCCTCGGCCACCGATCCGGCGGCAGCGAACAAGCCATTCGCCGCGTCGAACAGCTCTCCCGGACTGGCTTCGAAGCCGTCGAGCAGGCCCTCGGCGACGTCCTCCACTGCCATGGTCGCGACGGCCGCTTCCAAGTCCAGCAGCGCCGGGTCGAGCGACGGGATGCCGAGGGTCGGGCTGGCGGGCCACCAGCGGCGGGCCCACAGCAGAAGGGCGAGGTGGGCCAGTTCCGGCTGGGCCGGGAGGTCGACGTGCCCGTCGCGGAGTGCGGTCAAGCTGGCTTCGGTGCCGACGAGCCTGGTCAGCCACGGTTCGGCCGCGCTGGCCTCGGTGAGTTCGATCCGCATCGACGCCACCGAACCGCCGAGCAGGTCGGCCAGCGCGAAGCGGATGAGGCCGCCGTCCGCCGCGATGACTGGAGTGTGCACTGGATGGGTCACGAGGCAGCCTCCAGTCGCGGCAGGCTGGCGACGAGGGCGCGGCGCACCTTCGTCCGCAGATCCAGCGACGTCGAGCGGACGACCCCGGTGAGCAGGTCCCGGATGTCGGCCGCGGCGGCCGGAAACTCGCCGCTGACGTCGAAGCCGTGCAACCGGACCCACAGCCGCGCGAGGAACCGCTTCGCGAACTCGCGCAGTTCTCGCAGGACCTCGGCGTCCGGTTGCGCGATGAGGGGCGTCGAACCGGCCAGCGCTCGGCGTGCGTACAGGACGTAGCCCTCCCTGGCGACCTGAGCGTTGAGCCGCTGCGCGAATTCCGGGAGGTCGCCCCGGGGCCCGTCGAGTGGCCGAAGCGCGGGTGCGAGGACGACGCCGAGCGCGAAACACGTTGCCAGCACGGGTAATTCAAGCCCGAATCCGGCGGCCGTACGGCTGAGTTCTTCGTCGACGAGACCGGCGACGGGGTTCTGGTCAGCGGCGGGCAGGCGGCGCAGGGTGGCGCGGACCCGGCGTTCGATGCTGCGTTCGAGAAGCTCGCTGCCCGTTTCGTCGCGCTGGTTCAGCGGGGGCACGGCGGTGCGTTCGCCGCGCTGAAGGCCGAGATCAGGCGCGGGCAGGCCGGAAACCTCGCGGACGGCCCGGGCGAGTGCGGCGGCGCCTCCGGGCTGACGCAACGCGAGGCCGAACGCATGTCCGGC
The DNA here is from genome assembly GCF_042647905.1 of Amycolatopsis halotolerans. Taxonomy (NCBI): domain Bacteria; kingdom Bacillati; phylum Actinomycetota; class Actinomycetes; order Pseudonocardiales; family Pseudonocardiaceae; genus Amycolatopsis; species Amycolatopsis halotolerans. The sequence goes on along the minus strand of NZ_JBHRWI010000015.1, from coordinate 167,070 downwards.
GGGGGAGTCGGCGAGCGCCTGCCAAGCCTCGTCAGTGAAGCCGTTGACGACCGCGGCGAGCAGCGCTGCGGCGTCGGCTGTCTGGTACGGGTGTGGTGTGGTGTGCCAGCGGCGGCGCAGTTCGGCGGTCAAGTCGGCCGTGGGCTGGGGGGCGGCCAAGTAGCGGCTCAACTGATCGACCCCGGCCGCACCGTCTTCGCCGTGCCATTCGCGCAGCGTCGACGCGGCCCGCTCCGGCGCGGCGGCGTCCGGCATGCCGAAGGTGGTCGCGAGTTCGTAGGCGAGCGGGAAGCACACGTCCTGGACGTTTCCCGCCGTGATGCGCAGGGCCCGGCGTTGCCGCTTCAGGTGGGTGAACCACGCCGCAGTGGCGCGCAGCCGCGCCGAATCGGCCAGCAGCAGCTCGGTCACTTCCGCCGCGGCGGGCGGATCCAGCAGCGGGCGGCCCAGGCGAGGCCTGGCCGCGGTACGGATGACGAGCGGATCGAGGATCTTCTTGATCGTGCGGGTCAGCGGACCGCCGTCGCCCGCCGAAAGGACCTCGACGTCCGGGATCCGCCGCCAGGCGTGCGCGAGAACGGCCGAGCGCAACTGGGACTGCCCGTGGCCTGCCGTCATCGCGCCCCCTCGCTCCGCCCGCACTTTATCCTGTCGCGCGGTCCGGTGTCCGACGGGCATATTCCACCGCTGGCGGAAACGCCCGGGAAAGGGAGAAGGATTCGGCGCCGAACACGGAATCGAGTGCGGGGCGGGGCGGGAACGCGCGTTTCCCGGGTTTTCGCTGAATTCGGCTGCCAGATGGTGCAACGGATACGGAAGCGCGGCACGGTCCGCGGTGCGGAAGACGTAATGCGAGCAAAGACATAACCCGGTCCGGCTCAGGGTGGTTACCCGGAATGTTGTATTGAGCGGCTCGCGCGATCTGCAGTAGGCTCGCCGCAGCTTCGCCGCACTAAGGAAATCCTTATGTCTTGCGGTTCTTGGGGAGAGGGGAAGATGTCCGATGGCTGGTTCTGTCCTGCCGCCGGGATTGAGCAGACGGCGGTTTATTTCGGCAATGGGAGCGGCCGGCGGCGCGGGCGCGATGTTCGCGACGATGGGGGCGCTGGGTCTCGCGCCGACGGCCCGCGCGAGCGCGGGTTACGAGCCGCCGCGCCGGTCGGATTTCACGCTGACCGGGCGCGGAGCGGCGAAAGTGGTGATTCTCGGCGGCGGCGTCGCCGGGCTGGCGACTGCGTACGAACTGACGAAGGGCGGCTACGACTGCACCGTTCTGGAGGCGGCCGATCGTCCGGGCGGGCGGAACTTCACCGTGCGCGGCGGTACGGTGCAGACCGATGTGCGCGGAAATACGCAAACCGCCGCTTTCAGTGAAGGAATCTATCTGAACGCGGGCCCGGCGCGGATCGCGCAATGGATGGTCACGCTCGATTACTGCCGTGAACTCGGGGTGCCGATCGAGGTTTTCACGAATACCAACGCGAGCGGTTTCGTTTTCAACGAAGCGGCCGGAATGCAGCAGCCGCAGCGGATCCGGACCGCCAAAGCCGACGTGTACGGATATGTCAGCGAACTGCTCGCCAAGGCGACCGACCAGGGCGCACTGGACAGCGAACTCACCGCGACGGACAAAGAACGGCTTCTCGATTTCCTGCGGGACTGGGGCGCGATCGGGGACAAGGCGGCGGGCCGGCGCTACGTCGGCTCGTCCCGGCGCGGCTACTCGACCGATCCGGGCGCGGGCGACCAGGCGGGCGTGCCGCTGGGCCCGGTGCCCTCGCTGGCCCAGACGCTCGCCGACGGCGCCGGCCGGTACTTCTCCTTCGATTTCACCTACGAGCAGGCGATGCTGATGTTCCAGCCGGTCGGCGGCATGGACCGGATCCCGATGGCGCTGGCCCGCGTGCTCGGACCGCAGCGCCTGCGGCTGGGCACGGAGGTCACCAGGATCGTCAACGCGCCGGACAAGGTCGGCGTCACCTTCCTCGAGCGGAACGGCAAGGAAGGCCACCTCGTCGCCGATTTCTGCGTCGCCGCGCTCCCGCCGCAGGTGCTCGCCCGGATTCCGCACAACCTCGGCGCGGACGTCCAGGCCGCGCTCGGCAAGTGGCAGCTCGGCACGGCCGCGAAGATCGGCCTGGAGTACCGCAGCCGGTGGTGGGAGACCGACTACCGGATCTACGGCGGGATCACCGACACCGACCTGGACATCGAACGCCTCTGGTATCCGTCGCACGGTTTCCACGGAGCGCGCGGGCTGCTCGTGAACTACTGCTACGGCAACCACGCCCGCCAATACGGGGAGCTTTCCCCGGACCGGCGGGTGCAGCGAGCGGTGGAGCAGGGCGTGAAAATTCACGGCGCGAAGCACCGCACGGAACTGGCGAACTCGTTCTCGGTCGCCTGGCATCTCGTGCCGCACCTCGAAAGCGCGTGGGCCATGCCCCCGCTCGGCACCCCGGCCTACCAGCTGCTCGGCAAACCGGCCGGACGGGTGTACTTCGCCGGGGACTGGCTCACGCACCTCACCGCCTGGCAGGCTGGGGCCTTCGAGTCCGCGCGGCTGGTGGTCCGGCGACTGCACGAGCGCGTCCTGTCCCGCTGAACTCCCCGGCGGCGCGGCGGCAAGCGGTCCCTCCGAGGAAAGGACTCCCATGGTGCACTCCCAGTTCGACCCGGCCGTCCGCGAGGCGCTGGCCGCGAAGGCGGTGGAGGCCAAGACCCGCGAGGGCCTCACCTGGCAGCAGCTCGCCGACGCCGCCGGTCTGTCGCCGGTGTTCACGACCGCCGCGGTCCTCGGCCAGCATCCGCTGCCGAAGGGGTCCGCCGAGGCCGTGGCCTCGCTGCTCGGCCTGGACGACGACGCCGCGCTGCAGCTGCAGACGGTGCCGGTCCGCGGGTCGATCCCGGAGCGGGTGCCGACCGACCCGACCATGTACCGCTTCTACGAGATCCTGCAGGTCTACGGAACGACCTTGAAGGCGCTCATCCACGAGCAGTTCGGCGACGGGATCATCTCGGCCGTCAACTTCAAGCTCGACGTGAAGAAGGTCGACGACCCCGAGGGCGGCTCACGGGCCGTGATCACCCTGGACGGCAAGTACCTGCCGGCCAAGCCGTTCTGAGCCGGCGGCGGGCCGGAGCGCCTTCCGGCCCGCCGCTTGTCTTGCTGAACCGATTCCGGCGAAGAATTCCGGAACCGGGCAGTCTTGGCGCACACTGCTCGTCGTCGTGGCAATGCTGGTCTATCCTGCTCTCAGCGCGGTGCTGTCGCCGACCGGAATAGGAGAACGCTGTGACCAATCCGTTCGAAGACGAGAATGGGGTTTACCTCGTCCTGGTCAATGCCGAGAATCAGCACTCGCTGTGGCCCGAGTTCGCCGCCGTGCCCGCCGGATGGACGACCGTCCACGGACCGGCGTCCCGGGCGGAGTGCCTGGACTACGTCAACGAAAACTGGACTGACCTGCGCCCCGCCTCGCTGATCGCCGCGATGGCCGAGTCGCCCGCGCGCTGACGCCTCCCGGGGCGGGAAATACCGGAAACGACATCGATCGCCGGACGAGGAAATACTTTTCAGACGTGTTTAGCAGCCGTAGCTGAACCGTCAGCACGACGATTGTATTCTTCGTGTACGCGGGCCTGATTGACTTCGCCTGGAGGGGGATTAAACGGCGTTTCTGTCAGATCGGTGGTATAGTGATCCGGCTTCATCTGACCCTGGAGTCATTTCAGTCCGTCCGATTTCTCGAAGGCCCCCTCCCGGTTGTCGAACTGCTCGGCGCGCTGTGCCGGCTGAGAAGGGACGCGCGTCCCGCCGGGCATTTCCCGGTCCGGCTCCGGCCGCCCCGGCCGATCCGGCCGCTGTTCGACCTGTTCTCCGCGCGCGGCGAGGTGCCGGACTTCCTCGTCTCGCGCCGCGCCGAGATCGGCTCCGCGCTGGACGACCTCGCGGCCCTGCCCGCCGACCGGGTGCGCGCCGACCTCGCGGCGACGTTCCGGCTGAAGCGGCCCGCCGGGTGGCTGCACGACCTCGCGTCCGGAAGCGACGACGCGAGAACGGCGCTGGTCAAGGCCGTCGAGGAGGGATACCGCGGCTTGGTGGAACCGCAGTGGGCCGAGATCGTGGCGACCGCGCAAGCGGACCTGGCCCAGCGGGGGCACATCATGCTGCGCCAGGGCGTGGCGAGAGCGATCGGCTCGGTGTCCGCGGGGATCGGGCAGCTCGGGAACGTGGTGGAGATCGGCAGTCCCGCCGACCGGGACCTGCCCGCGCCGCACGGGCTGGACTTCGTGCCGTCGTGCCTGGCCCCCGAGACGGTGGTGATCCCGGGCGGGCCGGGCGAACCGGTGACCGTCGTGTATCCGATCCCGGGCGTGTCCGCGCGGAGCGGCCCGGGTCGATCGAGCGGTGACGGCTTGTCGGCACTGGTGGGGGCGCGCCGGGCGGCGATTTTGCGGGCCGCGGTCGTGCCGCGCGGGACCACGGAGCTCGCGGTGCAGGCCGGGGTGAGCTTGTCGTCGGCTTCGGAGCACGCGAGTGCGTTGCGCAATGCCGGGCTGATCATGACGGTGCGGGCGGGGCGGAAGGTGCTGCATACGGCGACGGAGCTCGGCGCTTCGCTGGTGCGGGCGAGTGATGCGCGGTTGTGCGACGCGCGTTGACCCCGGCTGGGCGCTTGCGGGCTGTCTCGGGCAGGGCGGAGCTTCCGGGCTGCGCGACGTTGGGCTGGCGGCGGTGAAAGTCGCCTGACCTGACGATGACCTGGCCTCATTCGGGCAGCACCGGAACCCCTTTGGCCCACTGGTGGGTGCGTTCGAATGGATAGGTCGGCAACCACACTCGGCGGTGGCCGGGTGCGAAGACTGCCGACCAGTCCGGCGTGCCGCCCTCTGTCCACAGCCTGCCGAGGTTCGCCAGCTCGGTGGACGGGGAACCGTTGGCGACGATCTCGAACTGCCGGAAGGGCCAGGCCCGGCGACCGGTGGCCAGGGTGAAAGCTACGTCGGCCAGTGGCAGGTCGGGCGAGCGGTCCAGGTGATCCCGCAGCTGGGCCGAAACAGTCGCCAAGGCCTGCGGGCTGCGGGCGGACAGGACGAGGAGGTGCTGGGAGCAGGCCGCCGGGCGAGGGAGCGGCGGGGGTTGTTCCAGGAGCACGTGCGCGTTCGTCCCGCCTAGGCCGAATGAGCTGACTCCGACTCGGCGGGGTGCGATCAGTTCGAAGGGCTCGGTGTTGACCGTAAAAGCGCCGGAGAGGGGGAGGTGCGGGTTCGGACGGCGGAAGTGCGCGGTCGGCGGGACGGTGCCGTGCCGGGCGACTAGGGCGGACTTGATCAGGCCGACGACCCCGGACGCCCCGTCCAGGTGGCCGATCGCGGGCTTCACCGAACCGAGAAGGCACCCGGGGATCCCGGCGAGCCGGAAGGCGCGGTCTAGGGCGTCGACCTCCAGTGCGTCGCCGAGAAGGGTGCCGCTGCCGTGTGCTTCTACGTAGCTGACGGCGTCGAATTCCGCGGCCCGCAACGCTTCCAGCACGACGGCGGCCTGTCCGCTGCCGCTGGGAGTGCGGTACTCGGGGCGGTCGCCGTCGTTGTTGATTGCCCAGCCTCGGATGACCGCGTGGATGGCGTCGCCGTCGTCCAGCGCGTCGGCGAGCCGTTTGAGCAGGACGGCGCCGGAGCCGCTGCCGAAGACCGAGCCGTCTGCGTCGGCGTCGAAGGTGCGGCAGCGGCCGGACAGCGAGACCAGGCCGTCGTCCGCGGCCAGGCGGGCCGGGTAGGGGATGGCCGCGGCGCCGGCGAGGGCGAGGTCGCAGCGGAAGTCGGCGAGGTTTTGCGCGGCCAGGCATACCGCGACCAGCGAAGACGAGCACGCGCTTTGCACGGCGAGGCTTGGGCCGGAAAGGCCGAGTGCGTAGGACACGCGGGCGGCGGCATGGTCGGTCGCGGCACCTACTGGATGCGCGCCGGGCCAGGCGCCGGCCAGGCGGTAGTGCTCGTACCAGCTCGGGCTGACGCTGGCGAAGACTCCGGTGTCCGGGCACGAAGCCGGGTCGTAGCCCGCGTCCTCGAAGGCTGACCACGAGGTTTCCAGCAGAAGCCGGTGTTGCGGATCGAGTTGTGCGGCCTCGTCCGCGCTGTAGCCGAAGAACTCGGCGTCGAAGTCGGCGATTCCGGTGAGGTGGCCGACTGCGCGCACCAAACCAGGGTCGCGCAGCAGTGATTCCTCGACTCCGGCGGCGCGCAGTTCTTCGTCGGAGTAGCGGCGGATCGGGTCGACGCCTGCGAACAGGTTGCGCCACAACGCCTCCGGGCTCGTCGCGCCGGGGACGCGGCACGCCATGCCGATGATCGCGATGTCCTCGGTCATCGGGAACGCTGTCCTGCCCGGGCGGCGCGGCGGCGGGACATGCGGTCGCCGACCCGGTCCAGGGTGCCGTCGGAGCTGGCTGACAGGGAATCGGCGAGCGCGGTGATCGTGGGGTGGTCGAAGAACCGGCCGAGGGGGATCTCTACGCCGAGTTCCTTCTCCAGCAGGCGTTTCAGCACCGGGACCTGTGCGGAGTGTCCGCCAAGTGCGAAGAAGTCTTTGTCCATCGGCGGGTTCGGCAGTCCAAGCACGGTTGACCAGGCGCGGGTGATCGCCTGGGGTACGTCGCCCGGAGGGCGACGGGTCGGCGACGGAGCGGGTAGCGCGCGGACGTCGACCTTTCCGGTGCTGGTCAGCGGGAACGTATCGAGGACGGTGACGGAGCGCGGGACCATGTAGTGCGGCAGCTTCCCGGCGAGTGCGTCGAGCAACGGCTCCGGATCCGGGCGCGAGCCCCGTGGCACGACGTACGCGAGGATCTCGCTCTGTCCGGCGACGGCGACGGCCTGCGCGACCCCGGGCTGAGCGCACAGGGCCGCTTCGACCTCGCCGAGTTCGACCCGGTAACCGCGGATTTTCACCTGCCGGTCGGCGCGGCCCAGGTGCAGGAGGGTTCCGTCCGGCAGTCGGCGGGCGAGGTCTCCGGTGCGGTAGGCGGGCACGCCGTCGATCGTCACGAACTTCCCGGCGGAGGCGGCCGGATCTCGCCAGTAGCCCGGCGCGACGTGCTGGCTGAGCACGGTGATTTCGCCGCGCAGGCAGGTGCGGCGGCCCGCCGGATCGAGCAGGACGACCTCGACGCCCGGCAACTGGCGGCCGACTGGGATCACTTCGCCGTCGACCTGCGCATCGGGGCCCAGATGGTGCTGCGTGACGAAGCTGATCTCGGTGGCGCCGTAGCCGTTGACGAACACGCAGTCTGGCGCACCGACGCGGCGCGCTCGTTCCACGTCGTCGCGACGCACCTGCTCGCCGCCAAGGAGAACCGCGCGCAGGGCGGGCAGGCGACGGTCGCCGAGGGAGTCGGTCAGGTAGCGGAACATCGTCGGCGTCGAGTGGTAGACCGTCACCTCGTGTTTCGTGAGGACCTCGCCGAGTGCGGCGACGCCGTGCGCGGCCACGTCGAAAGGCACCACCGCGGCACCGCTGAGCAGGGCGGAGAACAGGTCGGTGACGGCCATGTCGAAGCCGAAGGACGTGAGCAGGCCGAGCCGGTCGGCGGGGCTGATCCGGAAGTTGCCGACGTGGTTGCGGACCTGGAAGAGGACGTTCGCGTGCGGCTGCGCTACCGCCTTCGGCTTGCCGGTCGACCCCGAGGTGTACAGGACGTAGGCGAGGGAATCGCCGGACGCGGCGATGTCCTCCAGCCGGAGCTTCACTGTGGACAGATGGTGCACGGTCAGCGTGGGGGCGATCCGATCGCACAGGGGCTGGTGTTGCGGGTCGGTCAGGACCGTGGTGGCGCCTGCGTGGGCCAGGATCGCGGCCAGCCGGTCGGGCGGATGGTGCGGGTCTAGCGGCACGTACGGCCGTCCGGTGAGGACGGCGGCGACGATCGCGACGATGTGCGCTGGTCCGTGCGGGAGCAGCAACCCGACTGGGCCGGTGTCAGACCGCAGCAGGGCGGCGGTCCCGGCCGCGCGGGCGGCGAGTTCTTCGTAGGTGAGGGTCTCGGTGTCGGTGAGGATCGCCGGGTTGGCGGGGAACCGTTGGCAGATTTCGGCGAACCGGTGCGCGATCGAGGTCGCGTCGGCGGGGAACGGGGTGTCGCTGGAGGTCTCGAGGGTCGACGTTCGATCGCCGCGGGCGCGCGGGAGCAAGTCCGCCGTGGACCGCTCCGGGTGGTCGAGGATCTCGGTCAGCAGGGTGGGCAGGTCGGCGGCGAGGTCGGAGAGGAGGGACTCCGGCAGGTGCCCGAGCCACGAGATCCGGGGGCGGTTCGTCCGCAGGGTCAGGACGATCTCCAGGTCGTGCGGCGTCGAGGAACGGGCGACCGGTTTCAGGCTCAGCCCGCCTGCCTCGACGGGTTCGCCGTCCTCGCCCAGGGCGAAAGCGCTCAGGCTCGAATGGTCGAGGAATTCGTCGACCGCGACCGCTACTTCGATTCCGGTGGCCACCGTGCGCTGGGCGGTGGCGATGTCGTTGAGTGCGGTCGAGACCGGCCGATCCTCAGTGAGGTCGACGACGAGCGCCGTGCCGTCGGACAGACCGAGCGTGATCGCACCGGTGCCGGTGTAGCGCCGCAGCAGCAAGGCGATCGCGGTGAGGAAGACCGAACCGGGCTGACCGGCGAAGCGCGCGTCGAGTTCGGTGGTCAACCGGGCGCAGCGGCCGGACGGGGCCAGGTCGAGCCGGGAGCGGATCGGGTGGCTCGCTGCGACGGCCGGGGTGAACTCGGGTGCGGGGGAGCCGGAAAGTTCGGCGACGAGGTGTGCCAGGAACTGCCCGAACCGCAGGTGAGTGGCGTGGGGCAGCGCGACCAGCAGTACGTGCTCGTCCTCGGCGAGAGAACGCAGGCTTGCCTGCAGCGGAGGTGCGGAGAGGTCGTGGTCCTCCGGAAGAGCGTCCACTGTGGAGGGTGGATCGTCCGGAAGCCGGCCGGCGATCCGCTTCAGGACGGCAGACAGCTCCGCCCGGTCGAGCGGGCCGGTGATGCGCAGCGCCCGCACGGTCATCGCCCCGCCGGGACGGCCAGCGCCGCGTCCACCGCCGCACTCACCTGGTCCAAACCGGTGACCGGCACGAGCGCCGCCGGTTCGATCGGCTGGTAGTCGGCGGCGGTGTACGTCCCCGACGCGTGCAGGACGATCTCGGTGCCCGCCGGGACCAACCGCCGCTCGATCGCGTTCAACACCCCGGTCATCGCCATCACCAGCGACCATTCCCGCAGCTCGGCGTGGTCGTCGGGCATCGGCCGGCCAGCGGCGTTCAGCAGGTCGCGGACCGCCGCGTACCGGTTCGCGCACTCCTGCCGGGACACGACGATCCCGGTCCCGCCGAACCGCCGCACGAGCGGGTCCATCGTCTGCGAGGTGGCCGGGCGGCGGGTGTAGAACGTCGGCTCCAGCACCTCGTCCGGGTCCTCTGTGGACAGCGGGAAGTGCGGGTCGGCGTCTTGGACGTAGTGCCCGGCCGAGCGGCGGTACCGGGGCGCGTTCGCGGGGTCGTGGCCGCCGTGGAGCAGGCTCAGCACCATGTCGGGCGCGCCGAGGTGCTGGACCAGCAGGAAACCCGGATGCGTGGCCGGATCCGCCTCGCGCGCGGCTTCGAGCTGTTCCCGGCCCTGGTGGTAGCCGAGCAGGCCGAACGCGCTCGACACGGCGTGCGCGTGCCAGCGGTTGCCGCGGGCGGGGTCCACGTCGTTTTCGAGGAAGGCCCGGGCGGCGTCGGCGACCAGGTAGTTGTCGAGGTCGAGGGTGAACCACAGGCGCGGAGAACCGGGGCGGACTTCTTCGCGGGCCACGAATTCGCGGGCGAGGTCTTTGACCTGCTCCGGTCGCGGGCTGTCGAGCAGCAGCACCGGATTGCGGCGGGCCAGCTCCGGCTCCCGGGACAGTGCGCTGGAGCGGAATTTCGACTCGGAACGGGCGGGCGCGAGCACGATCACCCGGAGCTGGTCGGGCCGCACGAGACCGGTCGCGATCGCGCGGTCCACCGCGTCGCGCAGGGCCACGCCCTTGTTCGCGGACGTCGGCGTGAAGATCACGATCGGCTCGCCGGTGCGCCGGACGTGCTCGACCGCCCTGGCGACGATCAGCAGGGAGGCGAAGGTTTTCGTCGTGTGGGTGCCGGGGTTGCCGGTGAGGTCGAGCAGCCGGATCGAGTGGCCGTCGATCTCCGCCAGCGGGCCCCACGCGGCGGTCGCGACGGAGAAGTACTCCCGGGTCGCGGGGTCGAGGTCCGGCAGCGCGGAGCCGGGAGCGAACCGGCCCGCCGAGGTGACCGGAGCGGGCACGCGGCGTTCGATTTCCGCGCGGATCCGGGCGTAGTAGTCGGTGATCAGGTTCCGGGACGCGCGAGGGACGGCCATCGCTCCTCCTCGTTCGGGACAGGGGCAGGGGAGCGCAGCCGGTCGCGCAGCTCCAGGAGGCGGTCGCAGACGGAAGCGGTGTCCTGGACCGGGAATCCGGCCGCGACGTCGGGCAGGTGCGGCAGCAGGGCCGCGCGCGCGGTTTCGCCGAATACGACGTCGGACCCCTCGACCACGACTCCGTCCCGGCGCCCGTCGCGCTGGTTTCGCCGCACCGCGACGTCTTCCTCGACGGGCAGGTCGAGAGTCAGCGAGCTGTCGCGGATCCGCACCGGGTATCCGCCGGGCAGCCCGAGCGGTCCCGGTACGTTCGTCCGGGTGTCCGCGCCGGTCAGCAGGTTTTCGACCAGCAAGGCAACGGCGTGCCCGGTCACCGCGTTCAGCTCGCGGCGGTCGACCGCGCGGAGCTTGGCCAGCCGGGCCGTGACGTCGGTCAGCGGCGCGTCGTCCAGCCAGGCCAGCGCTTCGTCGGCGGCGTCGTCGGGTGCGTGCAGGTGGACGTGGTGGGCGAGCACGCGCAGCGTCCGGGTGTCGTCGGCGGGCAGCGTCGCGTGCAGTGCGGCGGCGAGGGTCTGCACGTTGCCGATGCCGCAGAACACCGGCAGTCCCAGGGCTTTCAGCAGGGGGTTGACCGCGTCCGGGAAGCAGCCGTTGACCAGCAGCGACTTCGGGCTGGCCGCCGCCACCGCCCGGGCGAGCGAGATCGCGGGTCCGGCTTGGAGGGGCAGAGTGAGCCCGAAACCGCCACGGCGCAGCAGGTTCGTCCACTCCGACGGGCTTGTCATCCGCTCCCACGGCGACTGATGCGAGGCGCAGTTCAGCACGACCGTCGGCTGGGTCCGCGTCAGGACCTCTCGCAGGTCGGTCAGGGACCCCGCTTCGAAACGGACCGGCGAGCCGCTCAGCCGCGCCCGCATTTCGGCGAGATCCGCGACCTCCCGCGCCTGTCCGGGTCTGCGCGCCAGGACGTGCACCACGGCGGGAATCCTCGCCAGGGCAAGCGAAAAACACCCACTGCGTGCCAGGGATCCGCTCCCGGCGACGACGACGCGGGGCACCCGGGCCGAATTCTCGGTCAATCTGGGTCCTTTCGCGGGAGAACGGGGCTCACGGTAACCGCGTTCGCCCGTTCGCCACCGTGGTTTCGCCTGGGTCCGAAAGCATGGACGCACGCGGGAGGCCTGGATCTACTGGCGACGAGAAGGTTGTCGGCCGACGTGTGCGATGAGTGAGGCGGTATGGCCATCGGTGACTCCGCTGACCCCGGCCCGGCCGTCGAACCGGTCGCGATCGTCGGGATGGCCTGCCGGGTGCCGGGCGCGGCGGACGTCCGCCGGTTCTGGCGCAACCTGACCGCCGGGGTCGAATCGGTGCGGCGGTTCACCCGCGCCGAGCAGCTGGCCGCCGGCGTGCCGGTCGAGGAGCTCGACGACCCCGCGTTCGTCCCGGCCGCGCCGGTGCTGGACGACATGGCGGGCTTCGACGCCGCGTTCTTCGGGATGACCCCGCGCGAGGCCGAGCTGGCCGACCCGCAGCAGCGGCTGTTCCTCGAGCTGTGCCACACCGCGCTGGAGGACGCGGGCCATCCGCCGGGCCGGGTCCGCGGCGAGGTCGGCGTCTACGGCGGCACCGGCGTGGACGACTATCTCTGGCGCAACATCCGCGGCAACCGGCGGATCTGGGATTCGGCGGGGCGCGGCCTGACGATGGTCGGCAACTCGCCGGACTACCTCGCGACCTTCACCTCGTACAAACTCGACCTGCGCGGCCCGAGCATGACCGTGCAGACCGCGTGCTCGACGTCCCTGGTCGCGGTGCACCTCGCCTGCGAAGCCTTGCGCTCCGGCGAATGCGACCTGGCGGTGGCGGGCGGCACCAACATCGAACTCCCGCACCATCGCGGCTACCTGCCGCGCGTCGGCGGTGTCGATTCGAGCGACGGACACTGCGCGCCGTTCAGCGAGCAGGCGTCGGGGACGGTCTGGGGCAGCGGCGGCGGGACCGTCGTGCTCAAGCGGTTGTCGGAGGCGATCGAGGACGGTGACCACGTCCACGCGGTGATCCTCGGCAACGCGGTCAACAACGACGGCTCGGAGAAGGTGTCCTTCACCGCTCCCGGGCCGAAGGGCCAGACCGCGGTGATCGCGCAGGCGTTGAGCGTGGCCGGGGTGACTCCGGCGGACATCGGCTACGTGGAGGCGCACGGCACCGGCACCCGGCTCGGCGACCCGATCGAAATCGCCGCGCTGACCGAGGTTTTCGGCCGCGAGCCGCGCGACGGGCAGCGGTGCGCGATCGGCTCGGCCAAGTCCAACATCGGCCACCTCAGCCAGGGGGCCGGGGTGGTGGGCCTGATCAAGGCCGCGCTGATGGTGTCCCACGGGATGCTGCCTCCTTCGCTGAACGTCACCGCGCCGCATCCGGACATCGATTTCGCGAACTCGCCGTTCACCGTCAACACAGTCGCGCGGGTTTGGGAGGCGGCCGGGCCACGCCGGGCGGGGGTGAGTTCGTTCGGCTTCGGCGGCACGAACGCGCATTTGGTGGTCGAACAACCGCCGGTGCTGGCGGCCACTGAAGCGGGGGACGTCGCGCTGATTCCGTTGTCCGCCAAGACTGAAAGCGCCCTGCGGACGGCGGCGACACGACTGGTCGAGCATGTCGCGGACTCTCCCGAGCTGAGTCTCACCGACATCGCCCACACGTTGCGCGCCGGGCGGGACGAGCATTCGCACCGCGCCGCAGTGGTCGCGCGGACTCGTGAAGACCTTGCCCGCGCGCTGGCCCGCCCCGCCGCAGCGGTCGCCGATCCCGCCACGAAGGTCGCGTTCCTGTTCTCCGGACAGGGCAGCCAGTACCCGGGCATGGGCGATGAACTGCACAACGCTGAACCGGTCTTCCGGTCCGCAATGGACGAATGTCTTGAGCTGGCGCGGGCAGAACTCGGTGCTGACCTGCGAGAGCTGCTCGCCGCGCACCCGGAGGAGACCCAGTTCGCGCAGCCCGCGCTGTTCGCCGTCGGCTACGCCTTGAGCCGGTTGTGGCGGTCGTGGGGCGTCGAGCCCGAGGCGATGATCGGCCATTCGGTCGGCGAGTACGTGGCGGCTGCCGAAGCCGGGGTGTTCACCGTGCCCGAGGCGGTCCGGCTGGTGTGCGCGCGAGGACGGCTGATGCAGCAGGCGCCGCCGGGAGCCATGCTGGCCGTCTCGATGGACGAGGACCGGCTCCGCGAATGGCTGCCCACCGGCTTGTCGCTCGCCGCGGTGAACGGCTCGGGGGCCTGCGTGGTCGCCGGGCTTGCCGAAGCGGTCGAAGACTTCGCCGCGAAGCTGTCCGCGGAGAAGATCCAGAACCGAGAGCTGCGTACCTCGCACGCCTTCCACTCGCCGTTGATGGACGGGGTTCTCCCGGACTTCCGTGCCGAGGTCGCGGCGGTGTCGTTGCGCCGCCCCAACCGGCCCTACCTCTCGACCCGCACCGGGGACTGGATCACCCCGGAACAGGCCGCCGACCCGGACCATTGGGTCCGGCAGCTGCGCGACACCGTCCGCTTCGGCGACTGCGTGCAGCGGCTGCTCGCGGACGGTTCCTGGGCGTTGGTGGAATGCGGTCCCGGACGGCAGCTCGCCGGGCTGGCGCGGATCCGGCCACGCGGCGCGGCGCGGTCGAAGGGCCCGCTCGCCCTGCCCAGCCTGCCGACGCCTGGCGATTCTCGCGGCGACGTGGAGACCTTGTATGCCGCGGCGGGTCGCTTGTGGACGGTCGGCGTCCCGGTGCGCACCGGCCGCATCGGTGCCCCCGGACGCCGCGTGCCCCTGCCTGCCTATCCGTTCGAGCGCACGCATTACTTCGTCGAACCCGATCCGCCGGGCGCGCCGCAACCCGCTCCGGAACCGCTCGAGCACAGCTGGGTTTCCGTGCCGACCTGGCGGCAGACGGCGCCGCTGACGGCGACCGGCGAGCCGTCCAGCTGGCTGGTCTTCAGCGACGGTCCGCGCGGTACCGACCTGGTCGCGGCGCTCCGGCGCAGTGGTGCCGACGTTGTCGTCGCAGGAGAGGAGCCGGGCAACCCCCACTGTGTCCGCGCCACCGAACCGGACGACTACGCGCGCCTCTTCGCCGACCTTGCCGCGCGCGGCGGGATGCCGACGCGGATCGCCCACGCTTGGCTGCTCGACGCCGACGAGGCCGATCCTCTTCGCGCTCAGGACCTCGGATTGTTCAGCCTCATCGCCTGTGCGCGGGCGCTCGCTACGACCGCGCAGGCTCAGTCGGGGGAGAGCGGCGCGATCGCACTGGACATCCTGACGCGTGGCGCGCGCGATGTCACCGGCGCCGACCTCGTCAATCCCGCCAGCGCCACGGTGACCGCGTTCGCCGAGGTCGCTCCGATCGAACTGCCGGTCCTGCGCGTCCGCCACCTCGACCTCGGGCCGGGCGACCGCGCCGCCGGTGCTCTCCTGGCGGAACTGCGCGCCGCCCCGGGCGATCCGGTCGTGGCCCTGCGCGGGGGACGCCGGTGGGTTCCCGAGCAGCAACCCGTCCCCGAACTGTCCGAAGTGGACTCGACAACGCTGCGACAGCAAGGCGTCTACCTGATCACCGGTGGTACCGGAGGGATCGGGATCACCGTCGCCGAGCACCTCGCGCGGCGGGTCGCGGCAAGGCTCGTCCTCACCAGCCGCCACGGTCTCCCGCCGGAGCACGAGTGGGGCGCGCTGGGCGGGACCGACCGCATCGGCCGGGCTGTCGCGGCGATCCGCCGGATGCGGGCGGCCGGTGCGGAAGTCGAGGTCGTCGCTGCTGATGTCAGTGAAGCGGAAGACCTGGCGCGTGTTCGGGAAGTCCTTATTGGACGGTTCGGCCGTCTCGACGGCATCGTGCACGCGGCGGGCGTCGCCGGCGGTCAGATGATCGAGGCGTGGGACCGTGCCGAAGCCGAACGCGTGCTCGGCCCGAAGCTTCTCGGCACCAACCTTCTCCGTGCCGCGTTCGGCGATCTCTCCCCGGATTTCCTCGTGCTGTGCTCCTCGACCTCGGCGTTGATCGGGGCACCGGGACAGCTCGACTACAGCGCGGCGAACGCCTACCTCGACGCGTGCGCAGGTGCCGCGGGCGGGTGGCCCGCGCGGCGGTTGTCGGTCAACTGGGGGCGGTGGCTCGAAGTCGGCATGGCCGTCGAGACCGAGGTGCCCCGGGAATGGCAGCGCGTGCTCGACCAGCCCGGCGAGGCCTGGGACCACCCGATCCTGACCCATCGCGACGGCAACGGCGGATACCGCGGGACGGTTTCCCCGGCAACGCATTGGGTGCTTGACGAGCACCGGCACCAAGGCCGCGCTCTCCTGCCGGGAGCCGCGCATGTCGAGCTGATCCGGGCGGCCTTCGAGAACCATGTACCGCGATCCTCGCCGCAGCATCAGGCCGAGCTCAGCGATCTCGTGTTCGTGCGCCCGCTGGTGCTCGCCGACGACGAGAGCGCCCGCATTCGGGTCACCGTTCGAGGCGACGCGGGGGAGTACCGGGTAGAGGTTGCCAGCGAGTCGGGGGTGCATGCCGAGGCCAGGGCACGGTGGACCGCCGCTGACGCTGAGCTTGTCGATCTGCGCGCGCTCCGAGCCGGCCACGGCGGACAACGTCAGGACTACGACGGCGAACGTCTCGGAAAGGCGGGCGGCTTCGCGCTGGGCGGGAGGTGGCGCAGCCTGCGGCACACGACCGACGCCGTCGACGGCACGAGCCGCTTGGCCTGGTTCGAACTCCCCGACGCGGTGCGGACGGAGGCCGCCGGGCTGCCGCTGCACCCGGCGGTGCTCGACGAGGTCACCTCGGTGGCCAGCGACGGACAGGGCAAGTACCTGCCGCTGAGCTACGGACGGCTGGTCGTGCACCGGCCGTTCCCCGCGCGGCTGTGGGCCTGGGCGCGCTACCAGGGTGCCCGAGACGGCGAGGTCATCACCGCTGATCTGTCCGTTGTGGACGAACGCGGCGAACCGGTGCTGACGGTCACCGACTTCGTCATGCGCCGCACCGACGTCGCCGCCCTCAGCAGCAAACCCGCCGCGCCGACCGGCGAGGGCCTGCGTCCGGAAGAGGCGGTGGACCTTCTCGACCGGCTCCTCGGCGCGGACCTCGGGCCTCGGGCGATCGTCTCCGCGGTGCCGCTGGCCAGGATCCGCCAGCGCTCCGAGGCGATCATGGCTTCCGGCCCCGGCGCCGCGCCCGCCGACGACCTGGAGACCGCCATCGCGCGCGTGTGGGCCGACGTGCTCGGGATCGCCGAGGTCGGCGTGGACGAGGATTTCGCGGAACTCGGCGGGAACTCGCTGACTGCGGTCCAGTTGATCTCGCAGGTGCGCAGCGCGGTCGGCGTCCGGGTGCCGATGCAGGTGCTGTTCGAAGCGCCGACCGTCGCGGCGATGGCGGGCGTGGTCGCCCGGATGCGGGGCGACGCCAGTGGCTGACGCGCACCTCGTCGAGCTTCCCGGCGGCGACTGGAAAGTCTGGCGCGCGGCCCTGCTCCGCACGACCGGCTTCCCCGCCGACGGACTCGCCGCCTTCACCTGCTCCGAAGCCGCGGCGATCGTCGATGCGCATCTCGACGGCACCGTTGCCCAGCACGAGGCCGAGCAGGCGTTCGCCGAAGCCGCCGCGCAGGGGAGTCGTGCGCTGTCGAAGATCGCGGCCGACCCGTTGTTCCGCGAAGCGCTCGTGTGGCAGAACGCGCGCGTTCTGCGCGTGGCCGATTCGATCGCGGCCGAGACCGAGCCCGCGCGGCTGAACCGGCGCCGCCGCCGGGACGAGGACCTGCTCGCCCGCTACTGGCAGCGCTACTGTGCCAAAACCGAGACGATCGGCTTCTTCGGGCCAGTCAGCTGGACCGAGATCACCTCCGGGCCGGATATCGTCACCTCCGGGATCGGCCCGCGCCTGGTCCGGGCTCGCGCGACCCACCTCGAGTACTGGGTGCTGGACGCGTACGCCCGGCACCTGGCCGAAGACAGCGAGACCCGGTCCTGGCTCCCGGTCCGGCTGCCCCCGCACCTCGCGCTCGACGGAACCCGGCTGCTGCACCCCACCGAACCCGCCCGCACCCTCACCCCGCAGCAAGCGCAGCTGCTCGCCTGCTGCGACGGCCGTCCCGCACGGGAAGTCCTCACCGCGCTCGACGGAACTCTTGCGGAGCGGGTCGATCTGGAACGCATGCTCGCCGACCTGCACGACCGTTCGCTGGTGTCGTGGGGCATCGACCTGCCGTTGAACCACACCGCTCAATCCACGCTGCAGCAGGGAATCGAGGCGATCGGCGACGAGCGGATCCGGCACGACGCGCTCGCCGGGCTCGAGCGTCTCGACCGGGCACGGGCGCGCGTGGCCGAGGCTGCGGGCGACGCCGACGCGTTGCTGACCGTCCTCGCGGAACTGGACGACGTGGTCACCGCGGTGACCGGAAGCGAACCACGGCAGCGTGCCGGCGAGATGTATGCGGGCCGGACTCCTTGCTACGAGGACACAATCCGGGACCTGGACCTCAGCTTCGGTACCGGCCTGCTGGACGGCTTCGGTCCCGCGCTCACCCGGATGGCCCACCTCGCGCGCTGGCTTACCGCCGAACTCGCTGCCGCCGTCCAAAGTGGACTTAGAAGGCTGCACGCCGACCTGGCCGAGGACAGCGGCGGCCGGGAGGTCCCGTTCGGACAGTTGTGGTACCTCGCCCGCGGCGTGCTCTTCGGCCAGGACGACGGACCGGTCGCCGCCGTGCTGGCCGAGTTCTCCCGGCGGTGGGCGGCGTTGTTCGCGCTCGACACCCAGTCCGAGGACGTCCGCCGCGCCAGCGCCAGCCTCGACGTCGAGACGCTGTTCCCCGCCGACCGGCCGGGCTGGGCCGGGGCGAGGTTGCACAGCCCGGATCTCCAGCTGTGCGCGGAGAACCTGGACGCCCTGCGCCGTGGGGACTTCTTCGCCGTCCTCGGCGAGCTGCACGTTTCCTGGCCGACGTTCGACTCCGGCGTCACCGTCCGCGTCCACCCCGATCCCGAGCAGTTGCGCGCCGATCTGCGAAACGACCTCGGTTCCGGCCGGATGCTGCCGCTGTTCCCTTCCACGTGGCCACGGGTGACCGCGCGGGTGAACCGCTGCCTGGAGAACGCCGACGACCGTCAGTTCGGCTTCGTCGACGCACCGGGTGCTGATCCCGATCGGCTGGTGCGCATCGCCGCTTTGGCCGTCACCGACCACGACGGCGAACTCCTCGTGCACGGGCCCGGCTTCCGCCGTCCAGTGCTCGATCTGTTCTCCGAGCTGCTGATGATGCGGGCGGTCGACGCGTTCCGCTCGGCCACCGCGCGACCGCACACGCCGCGGATCACCGTGGATCGGCTGGTGGTGTGCCGGGAGAGCTGGCGGACGACCGTCGGCGAGACCGGGCTGGCCGAGGTCGAGGGGCATTGCTCGCGATACCTGGCGGTCCGGCGCTGGCGGCGCGAGCTTGGCCTGCCGGAACGGGTTTTCGCCAAGTTCGCGACCGAGGGCAAACCGCTCTACGTCGACTTCACCAGCCCGGTCTACGTGGCGGGATTCTGCTCCGCGTTGCGGGCCGCCGCTCGCACCGGAGCGGACAGCGCGCTGACGCTCACCGAACTGCTGCCGGGGCCGGAGCACGCGTGGGTGCCTGATGCCGAAGGGCGGACGTACCTGTCGGAGCTGCGTGTTCAGCTGCGGGATCCGGAGACGGCCGAATGACCCTTCTGCCACAGCGGGTGCTGGCCCACGCACAGCAACATCCCGACGCGATCGCTGTGCGCCAGTGGGATCGCAGCCTGACCTACGCCGAGCTGGCCACGGCGGCCACCGGTCTCGCCGCGACGCTGCGTACCCACGGCGTCGGCCCGGAGACCCCGGTAGGCCTGTGCCAGCGCCGGACGCCGGAGATGATCGTCGGCCTTCTCGGGATCATGCTGGCGGGCGGGGTGTACCTGCCGCTGGAGCTGTCCCACCCTCGCCATCGCCGCGACGCCATCCTCGCCGATGCCCGGCCAACGCTGGTCCTCGTCGACGACGACGGCGAGAAAGCGTTGGCGCACCACAGTATTCCGCGCCTCCGGCAGGAAAGCGCAACGGATGCCAGCCCCGTCGAGATCGACCCGGACAACCTCGCGTTCCTGATGTACACCTCCGGCTCCACCGGTGAGCCGAAGGGCGTCGCGCTCGAACACGGCGGCCTCATCGCGCACCTGGAAGCCGCCGCCGAATGGGTCGGGCTCGACCGGAACGCCCGCGTCCTGGCCTTCGCCTCGTGCGGTTTCGACCTCTCGCTGCACGAGATCGGGGTCGCGCTCGCGTTCGGCGCGGAGGCGGCGCTCATTGCCGAGGCCGACCGTCTGGATCCGGTCCGGCTGCACGAATTCCTGCGCGCCCACGAGGTGTCCTACGCGAACCTGCCGGTTTCCGTGCTGCCGCTGGTCGAACCGCATGGACTGCCCGCGTTGACGGTGCTCGGGACGGGTTCCGAGGCGCCGGGACCGGAGCAGGTCGCGCGGTGGACCGTGCCGGGCCGCCGGTTTCTCAACAGCTACGGGCCGACCGAGACCACGGTCATGGTGTCCTCCTTCGACGCCCGCGGCGAGTGGACGCGGCCGATCCCGATCGGCCGCGCGCTGGGGGAGCACGGGCTGCACGTGGTGGACGAGAAGCTGCGCCCGGTCCCCGCTGGGACCCCCGGCGAGCTGCTGATCAGCGGGGCGGGGCTCGCTCGTGGCTACCTCGGGCGGCCGGGGTTCACCGCGGAACGGTTCATCGCCGATCCGTTCGGCAGCGGCGGGCGGGCGTATCGCACCGGCGATCTCGTCCGCCGCAACGCGGACGGGGACCTGGAATTCCTCGGCAGGCTGGACCGGCAGGTCAAGATCCGCGGTCAGCGCGTGGAACTCGGCGAGATCGAGACCGCGCTGCGGGCGCACCCGGAGGTCCGGCACGCGGTCGCGGACACGGTTTCCGGTACGGTCGTGGCGTTCTGCGTACCGGAGACGGTGGAGCCGTCGGAGTTGCGGGAGTACTGCGCCAGCCGGTTGTCCGCCGCGATGGTCCCGACGCGGGTGTTCTGCCTGCCCGAGCTGCCGCTGCTGGCCTCGCACAAGGTCGATCTGAACCGGCTCCGCGAGCTGGTCGCCCGCGAACCCGCGCCGGCCGGTGCGGCGGACGAGCCGCTGCCTGCGGTGGTGGCCCGCGTGTGGCGCGGCCTGCTCGGCGAAGGGGAGGATTTCTTCGCCAGCGGCGGACATTCGCTCACCGCGATGACCATGGTCGCGTTCCTGCGCGCCGAGCTTGGCCGTGACGTCGGGGTCGGCGACATCTACCAAAGCCGCACCCTCGCCGGGCTCACCGAACGCGTCGCACAGGCTGCCCGCACCGACGAGATCGAGCTGACCACCGGACATCCGCCAGCGCTCTCGTCGGGACAGCGACGGCTATGGTTCCTCGACCAGCTGGCCCCCGGTTCGGCCGCGTACAACACGCCGATGGCCCGCAGACTGCGTGGACCGGTCGACCTGGCGAGGTTGCAAGCTGCGTTGACCGCGGTCCTCGCCCGGCACGAAGTGCTGCGATGGCGCTTCCCGGCCGACGGCGGCACGCCCCGAGCGGTGGCCGACCCGCCGTTCGTGCTGTCGTTGCCGGTCCTCGACACGTCCGTCGAGCGGATCCAGTCGGAGCTGGACGCCGAAGCCACCGCGCCGTTCGACCTGGCGGGCGGCCCGCTGGTGCGGGCGATGCTGCTGCGGCTCGCCCCGGACGACCACGTCCTCGCGATCACCTTCCACCACGCGGTGTTCGACGGATGGTCGCTCGAGCCGTTCTGCCGTGACCTCTCCGCCGCTTACACCGGCGAACTGCCGCCGCTGCCGGTCAGCTACGCCGACTACGCGGCCTGGCGGAGCGAACGCGACCGGCGTCGTTCCGCGGAAGACCTCCAGTGGTGGCGCGAACATCTCTCGGACGCGCCGACCGTCCTCGACCTCCCTCGCGACCACCCCCGGCCACCAGCGCAGACGCACCGGGGAGCCCTCGTCAAAGGCCAGCTCGGCCAAGACCTCTCCACCGCGGTCGAGGCGCTGGCGTCCACTGTGGACACGACGTCCTCGGTGGTGTTGTTCGCGGCGTTCGCCGAGCTGCTGCACCGCGTCACCGGCCGCGACGACCTCGTGCTCGGTACCCCGGTCGCCGACCGCGGCCACGTCGCCTTCCACGATCTGGTCGGCTTCTTCGTCGAGATCGCCCCGCTGCGGTGCCGCGCCGACGAGACGCGGAACTTCGCCGACACGGTTCGCCGTGCGGCCGCCGAGTTCGTGGCCGCCCTCGCGCACCCCGCCGCACCGCTGGAACGCATCGTCGCCGAACTGCGCGTGCCCCGCGAATCCACCCGCGGTCCGCTCGTGCAGGTGCTCTTCAACGTCTACGGCTTCGCGCCCGGAGAGCTCGTCCTGCCCGGCGTCGCCACGGAAACCCTGCCCGCCGGACAGCCTGGCTCCGCGTTCGACCTGACCGTCTACGTGGAACGCCACGAGGACGGATTCGGCGTCGAACTCCTCTACGACCGCGCGCTGTACGAGTCCGACCGGATCGACCGGCTGCTCGCCGCGTACCTCGAATGGATCGCCGCGCTGGTGACCACCGGCGAGAAACCCGCGCTGGACCCGTCGCTCAGCAAGGGAATCCGCGAAGCAGCGGCGTCCGATGAGCCAGCGGTCAAGGAAAGCACCTGGTCCGACACCGAACGAGAGCTCGCCCGGCTGTGGACCGAGGTCCTGGACGGTCGCCCGGTCGCGGTCGCCGACAACTTCTTCGACCTCGGCGGCACCTCGTTCGCCCTGACCGTCCTGCACGGCCGGATCGAACGGCAGTGGGGCGGCCGCGCCCGGCTCGTCGACCTGTTCCGCTATCCCACCGTGCGCGCGTTCGCGGCGTTCCTGGACGGCCAGGCCGCGGACACGGCGCTCGAAGCGGCCGACCGGCGGGCCCGCGCCCGCCGGAACCGGGCCCAGACACGAGGAGGGCGGTCATGGGCCTCCCGGTAACGCTCGTCTTCCCGCCCGCGGCGGACCCTTCGCTGCCGCACGGCGCGCTGCCGCTGCTCGGCGCGGTGCTCCGGCGCGGCGGGCACGACGAGGTCGAGCTCCGCGACCTCAATCTGGAGGCCTTCGACCACCTGCTGCGGCCGGAACCGCTCGCGGCGGTGTCAGACGGCGGTGCCGCCGAAGTCGTCGCGAACATCACCGAGTCCCGGCGGATCCTGCGGGATCCGGTCGACTTCTACGATCCGGCGAAACTCCTCTACGCCAAGCGGATCTTCCACCTCGCCGGCGACCTGATCACCGCGGGGCAGCCGGAGTCGCGGTTCGGCAAGTACTCCTATTCGCAGGCGACCTACGACAGCTACGAGGAGGTCGCGCACGCGGTCGACACCGAGGCCGGACCGCTCGCGGGCTACTTCCGCGACGTGGCCGTTCCGTCGCTGCTGGCGCGGAAACCGCGGTTGATCGGCCTGTCGGTGCCGTATTTCTCGCAGCTGATCCCGGCGTTCCTGCTCGCCGAGGAGATCCGTCGGCAGGACCCGAGCGTGCACGTCACGGCGGGCGGGCCGGTGATCACGTGGGGCCGGGAAGTGCTCACCGCCGACGCCCGGTTCGGCCGCTGGCTCGACTCGTTCCTCGTCGGCGAGGCCGACGAAACTCTCCTGCACTTCGCGGATTCCCTCGCCGGAGAACGGGACCCGGCGTCGGTGCGCAACATCGTCCGCTATGCCGGCGGCGCGGTCCTGGAGCAGCTCGACCCGACCTACCAGCTCAACCTGGACTGGCTGCCCGCCCCGGATTTCACCATGCTGCCGCTGAAGGACTATTTCGCGCCCAAACGGGTCATCTGCATGATGCCCACGCGCGGCTGCTACTTCAACCGGTGCGCGTTCTGCAACTACGCCTTCATCAAGATCGCGCCCTACCGGATGCGCTCGCCGAAACTGATCGCCGAGGACGTGGCGTCCGTGGTCGCGTCGACCGGCGAAGACGTGTTCTCCTTCGAGGCGGACGTCATGCTGCCCGCCCATCTGCGGTCGCTGTCCGAGGCGTTGCTGGAACGGCGGACCGACATCAGCTGGCACGGCGTCGCTCGCTTCGAGAAGGGCTTCACGCCGGAGGTGTTCGCGACCATGCGCGAAGCCGGGTGCGTCCGGCTCTACATGGGGCTCGAAAGCGCCAACGAACGCGTGCTCAAGGCGATGGACAAGGGCACGACCCCGCAGCGGATGGCGGATATCCTCGCGATGTGCCACACCGCCGGGATTTCCGTCGAAGCCGGGGTGTTCAGCGACTTCCCGTCGGAGACCGCCGCCGAGGCGGAGGACACCTACCGCTTCGTGCGCGACCACCGGCACGTGATCGGCCGCGCCGACGCGGGCACGTTCCGGCTGCTCAAGGGCGCGCCGATCGCCGACGAGCCCGAGGTGTACGGGATCACCGTCAAGGACGACCCGGCGCGCCGCTGGTACCACCTCGACTACGAGGAGGACACCGGCGTCTCCACCGGGCTGGCCGAGCGGATCCAGCGGCTCTACCCGGAGGTCGCGCTGATCGACGTGCCGGAGGACATCCTCTACAACGCCCGCTTCGGCCCCAACGCGTTCCGGAGGTTCTTCGACGGCGGCGGGGAAGCGGCCGATCCGCTGCCCGCCGAGGCGAAACTTTCGCTGGCCGAAGGCGTCGTGCTGCACCGCGTCCTGGTCGCCAACTCCGGCGCGGTCCACTTCGACGGCTCCGAGTCCTCGCACGCGGGTTTTGAGAAGTCCCAGCTGGCGATCACGATCGCCCTCGATCGCCACCACTCGCGCGTGCACCCGCTGGGGGACAACGAGGAGAAGGTCCTGCGCCGGTTGGCCGAGGGCGACGCGCGGGCCGGCGAACTGCATTCCACTGTGGACACTCTGGTGGCGAAGGGGCTGGTGACGGTTCAGGACGGTGCCGGTGCCTGACCCGGACACCCGGGGTCCGGGCCGCTACCTGTGGTGGCTGGTGCGGTGCCAGCCCGGCCGGGTGCTGTCCGGCGGCCTGGTGAGCGCGGCGTGGATGGGCTGCCTGATGCTGCCGCCGTACTTCCTGTCGCGCGCCGTCGACGAGGGACTGCGCGGCGGGAGCATGGCCGCTCTGCTGGGCTGGGCCGCCGCGATCGTGGGCATCGGTGCGGTCAACGCGACGCTGGAGACGGTGCGGCACCGCACCATGACCCAGGTCCGGATGGACGCTTCCTTTCGCACCGTGCGGGCCTTGACGCGCCAGGCCGTCGACGTCGGCGCGACTCTGCCGCGGAAGGTCTCGGCGGGTGAGGTCGTCAGCATCTCGGCGACGGACGTCATGCGGATCAGCTGGGCGCTGACGGTCACCGGCCCCGGTTTCGGCGGCATCGTGGCGTTCGCGGTGGTCGCGGTGCTGCTGTTCTCGGTGTCGCCGACGCTGGCGCTCGTGGTCCTGCTCGGGGTGCCGCTGCTCGTCGTGCTCACCGGACCGCTGCTGAGGCGGCTGCAGCACGTGGAGACCGAGTACCGGCGGCAGGAGGCGGCGCTGACGACCCGGGCCGCCGACATCGCCGGGGGACTGCGGGTGCTGTGCGGAATCGGCGGAAAAGACCGGTTCGCGGGCGGTTACCGGCGGGCTTCGCAGGCCCTGCGCGCGGAAGGCAACCGGATCGGCGCGGTGATCAGCTGGATCCAGGCGCTCGGTGTGGGCCTGCCCGCGCTGTTCCTGGGCGCGGTCACGTGGATCGCGGCCCGGATGACCGCGGCGGGGGAGATCACGATCGGCGAACTGGTCGCGGTGTACGGGTATGTGGCCGTGCTGGTGGTGCCCGTGTCGTACTTCATCGAGGGCGCGGGGGACATCAGCCTCGGTTTGGTGGCCGCGCGGCGGGTGGTGCGGATCCTGGTGCTGCGCCCGGAGGTCACCGACGGTCCTGGTGCGGTTTCGGGCCCGCCGGGGCAGGCGCCGATGGCTGACTGTGTCTCTGGGCTGGAGGTGCGCGCGGGGGAGTTCCTGGTGCTCGCGACCTCGACGACGGCCGAAGCCGCCGCGGTCCTGGAACGGCTCGCTCGGCTGACGGACTCGGACGTCCGGTGGGGCGACGTTCCCCTCAGCGCGGTTTCGCTGGCCGAGGTGCGCCGCCGGGTCGTGCTGAGCGATGTCGACGGGTACCTGTTCGGTGGTTCTCTCCGCGAAACCCTTGCCGCCGAACGGGATGACGACGCGATCACCGCCGCGCTGGAGGTCGCCGCGGCGGAAGACGTGCTGGCTTCCGGGCTTTCGTTCACAGTGGATGCCAAGGGCTGGAGCCTGTCCGGCGGCCAGCGGCAACGGCTGCGGCTGGCGCGTGCTGTGCTGGCGGATCCGGACGTCCTCCTGCTGGTCGACCCGGCGGCGGCGGTGGACGCGCATACCGAGTCGCTCATCGCGGACCGGCTCCGGGCCGCGCGGCGAGGGCGGACCACGGTGGTGGTGAGCACGTCGCCGCTGTTGCTGGCGAAGGCTGATCGGGTCGCTTTGTTGAGCGACGGACGGGTGGTCGCGGCGGGTTCGCATGCGGAGCTGCTGGGGTCGGAGCCTGGGTATCGGGCGCTGGTCGCTCGCGGAGGTGAGGTGTGAACGGCTCGCTGCCCGTCGCTGACAACCGCGCGGTACGCCACGAGGCCCGGCGGCTCCTCCGCGCCGACCCGCGCGCCGTGACCGTGATCGTCCTCCTGAACTGCGCGGCAGCGGCGCTCGGCCTCGCCGCCCCGTGGCTCGTCGGCGAGATCGTCAACCGGGTCGCCGCGGGCGCTGAAGTGTCCACTGTGGACCTGCTGGCCGTCGCTATCGTCGCCTTCGCCGTGGCGCAGCTGCTGGTCACCCGGTTCGCGCGGTACGCGGCTTTCCGGTTCGGGGAACGGTCGCTGGCCAGCCTGCGCGAGCGATTCGTGGACGACACTCTCGCCCTGCCGGTGTCCGTGGTGGAACGCGCGGGCGTCGGCGATCTGATCACCCGGGGCTCCAGCGACGTCGCGCAGGTCGGCGGGACCCTGCGCGACGCCGTCCCCGACCTGTTCGTCTCGGTGGTGCAAGCGGTGTTCATCCTCGGCGCCGTTTTCGCGTTGCATCCGCTGCTCGGCCTGTGCGCGCTCGCGGGCATCCCGCTGATGTGGTGCGTGACGCGGTGGTATCTCAACCGTTCCCGGACCGCCTACCTCGCCGAAGGCGAAGCGAACTCCGCGCTCGCCGACGCCATGGCCGCCACCGCCGAAGGAGCCCGGTCCGTCGAGGTGTTCGGCCTGCGGCAACAGCGAATCGACGCGGCAGAACGCGCGATCTCAGCCTCGTATGCGGCCCGGATGCGGACGTTGTCCTTGCGCACGGTGTTCATCCCCGGAACAGTCTTCGCCCACTCGATCCCCGTCGCGGTGACCCTCGTCGGCGGCGGTGCCGCACACCGGGCCGGGCTGCTCAGCCTCGGCGCGGTGATCGCGGCCGGACTGTACCTGTGGCAGCTCGTGGACCCGCTCGACCACGTCCTGTTCTGGCTGGAGCAACTGCAAAGCAGCGGTGCGTCCCTGGCCAGGATCAAAGGCGTCGCCGAAGCCGCGGCCGACGACGAGCCGGCTCGGGCCGTGCCCGTCGACGACCGGATCGAAGTCAAGGCCTTGCGCTACGCCTACCGCGGCACCGCCGACGTCCTCCACGACCTGGACCTGACCGTGCACCCCGGCGAACGGCTGGCGATCGTCGGCCCGTCCGGCGCGGGCAAATCCACGCTGGGCCGATTGCTGGCCGGAATGGACGCCCCGCGAACGGGCAGTGTCACTCTCGGCGGCGTAGATGTGCACCGGCTCGCTCCCGACCGGGCGCTGCTGGTCACGCAGGAACACCACGTGTTCGTCGGAACCCTCCGGGACAACCTGGCCATGGCGGCCCCCGCTGCCTCCGACGACCGCCTCGCCTGGGCCTTGGAGACAGTCGGCTGGACGCACCCGCTGCCGGACGGCCTGGACACCGAACTCGGCGACCCAACCCGCGGCGACCCTTCGCTTGATCCCGCTCAGGCACAGCAGATCGCGCTCGCGCGCGTCCTGCTGGCCGACCCGCGCACGGTGATCCTCGACGAGACCACCGCGATGCTCGACCCGAACGCGGCGCGCCGAGTCGAACGATCCCTGGCCGCGGTCTTGGAAGGCCGGACGGTGATCGCGATCGCGCACCGCCTGCACACTGCGTACGACGCTGACCGCGTCGCGGTGCTGGAGCACGGGAGGCTCACGGAACTCGGGAGTCATGAAGATCTTCTTGCGGCACAAGGCACTTACGCGGCGTTGTGGCGGTCGTGGCACAGCTGACCCCCGGAACCGAGACTCAGCAAACCGCCCCCAGCGGCAAGGTCGCCGTCAACCCGTCATGCTGACGCCCCTCAAGCCGATCCAGCCGCAGCCCCCATTCCCCGGCAAGCCGAGCCAGCACCTCGCCCGCCCGCTCGACCGTCGCCGCATGCGGAGAAGCGACACGCACGACGGCCACCACCTCAGGCACCCCACCCGAACGGCGAGCCGTCAGCGACAGCGTCACCGCGGTCTGGGACGTCGCGCCCAGCACCGCGTGGATCAGCCGGGGAGTCGTCGCGGGCGGGAGATCGGACCAGCCGTCCAGCCGGAACGCGGTCTGGGACACCGAGCCGCTGTGCCAAAGCCGCCACTGCTCCCGGACCTGAGTGCGGCCAGCGGTAACGTGCGCGAGCGACGCGAGCGAGCCGAGAAATTCGGGCTCTCCCAACGGAGTCGTCGGCACGCCGTCGCGGCGCAGGCGACGCTGCACGCGCCGCAGCGCGTTGGTCAGCGCTTGGCGCACCGCATCGTCCTCGTACCGCTCGACGGTGCGCAATGCTTGCAGCGCAAGCCAAATCCGAGGTGGTTGCTGACGGTCGACGCCCGTGTGGTAAAGCACCTGCGCTACGAAGCCGGTGCCAGGTTCGGCGGGCGGCAGCAGCGCTTCGGGGCCCGGGATCGGCGTCGGCGGAAGCGAGTTCGGGCGCAGGACGGCGGAGATCCCGTCCGTGCGGCTGAAGAGGAACACGGGATCGTCGCCGAGTTGCCCGGGATGTCCGGAACCTTCCGGCGACAGCGTGCGCAGCAGAGCCCGGCCGGTCTCGTCAGCGTCGGCCAGCTCGCGTTCCCGGTCGCGCAGCGCGTAGCCCAGGGAAAGCGACAGCCACTCGTAGCCCCAGCGACCGCGGTACCGCAGTGAAGTCAGGGTCAGCAGCGCCACGGCGCCGAGCCCGATCGTGGCCGCCACCGGCCACGGTCGGCCGATCGCCAGGACAGCTGCCACCAGCACCAGCTGCCAGCAGACAACCTGCAGCGCGCCCCATCGGCGACGTCGCTCAGTCGGAAGGCGTACCGGAGTCGGGGGCGGTGTTGTCACGACCGGGCGCCACGGCTGGGCATAGGTCGCCACGGGGGAAGGAGCCGCTGCTCTCGCCGCGGTCAAGGCGGCCAGTGCCGCGGTGCGGGCCGCTGCCTGGGCGTCCGCCGGTACGGGGATCTGCTGGCCCTGGCCGATCGGCCGGGCGAGCGGCGTCGGCTCCGGGACTCCTCGCGCCGGGGCGCTGGCGCGCCGGCCGGGATGTGCCTCGCCGGGATGGGTCACGGCAGCCTCCTCACGTCCCGGACAGGGTCGCGGGGAGAAGCTGAGGTTTCCGTGACAGCACGTTTAATCAGGATTTCAACGGCGTCCTCTAGCGTCCGGGCATGGGTTCCGGATGTATCCCGGCTGTAGCCGACGCCGTTACGGTCCTCCGGTGACCACAGAAACGCCGCGCGCGAGGCGCGCCGCCATGTTCCGGCTGGGGACGGTCGTCGTCGCCGCCCTGGCCGTGGTCGGCATCGCCGTCACCGGGCACGCGTCGCTGCCCACGGACCTGCAGTTCGCGGACGCCGGGCACTGGGTCTACAACACCTCGTCGCAGTCGGCGGTGCACGTCGACGGCGCGACCGGCCAGGTCGACGCCCAGGCGGCCGTCCCCGGCGCGGAGGCGGGCAGCCCCGTGGCGCAAGGCGGCCGTTCGGGCTACGTCGTCGACCGGACGCGGATCACCGAGTTCAGCAAGTCGACGCTCGGCGTCGAGAGCAGCAAAGCGCCGCCCGCCGCCGAGGAACCGGTCGTGCTGGAGGTCGCGGGCGGCCCGTACCTCGTGTACCGCAACGCCGGGCAGATCGCGCGCCTCGGCGACCCGGCGGCCACCGCGCCGACCGGCGGCCCGCTGTCCGCGCCGGTGACGACGTCCGACGGCACGGTCTGGGTGCACCGCATCGACAACGGCTCGATCTGCGACCTCCCGCGCGGCGCCACGCTCCTGACCTGCCCCGCGCAGCTGCCGCAGGGACACGACGCGTCGCTCTCGATCGTCGGCGACCGCCCCGTCGTGCTCGACACGACGGCCAGCGTGCTCCGCTCGGTCGGCGCGAACGGGCTCGGCGAACCGGCTGACCTCGGCCTTTCACTGCCCGCGACCGCGCAGGTGGCGAGCGACGACGTCGACGGGCGGCTCGCGGTCGTGGACCCGGACCACGGCCAGCTGCACCTGATCGACGCCGCCGGCCTGCTGCAGAACCGTCCGGTCGCGCGGCCGGTGTCGGTCCCGCTGGAGAAGGGCGGCCACTACGTGGGCCCGGTCGCGACCTCGCACACCGTCGCCGTGGTCGACCAGGCCCGGCACGAGGTGCGCACCTACGACAGCAAGGGCACGCTGAAGAGCAGCAAGGCGGTGCCCGAGGGCGGCGGCGAAGCGCGGCTGTCGCTCGGCCAGGACCACCGGATCTACGTCGACAACCACGACGGCTCGCACATGGTTGTCGTCGACGGCGGCAACGGCGTGGCCGCGGACGTGGACGTCAGCGCGAAGACCCAGCCCAAGCCGACCCCGCCGCCGCAGCCGGAGACCACGCCCAGCAGCCAGCCGCCCGCGCCGCCGGGCCCGCCCGCGCAGCGGGACAACCCGCCCCCGCCGGTCGCGAAGCCGACCCCGCCGGGCGCGCCGCGCAACGTCCGCGCGACCGCGGGCACCGGCTCGGCGACGGTGATGTGGACGTCCGCTCCCGGCAACGGGTCCCGCGTGGTCCGGTATGTCGTGTCCTGGTCCGGCGGTTCGACCACAGTGGACGGTGGGCGGTCGCGGGTCACCGTGGACGGGTTGACCAACGGCCAGTCCTATTCCTTCAGCGTGGCCGCGGAAAACTCCGCGGGCCGGGGCGCGGCGGCGAGTTCCCGCTCGGTCGTGCCGGGCGGTGCCGCGGAGGCGCCGAAGGTCACCGCGACCGTCGGGTCGAACGGCGCGGTCTCGGTGAGCTGGACGACCCCGGACCTGCACGGAGCCGACCTCGACCACTACGCGGTGAGCGCGTCCGGACAGGGCGACCGGTCGGTGTCCGGAACGTCGACCAGTTTCCAGGGTCTGAGCGGCACCATCACTTTCACGGTCCGCGCGATCACCTCGTACGGCTCGGGCGGGCAGATGACCGGCAGTCCCGGTTCGGCGCGGGCGACCCTCGCGTCCGGCCCGCCGTCGGTGAAGATCACGAGCGTGCGCAGCACGAACGCGCTGATCGTGACGGTCAACGCGGACCCCAACGGCGGCGCGGCCACCTGCCAGGCCTCGTTCATGGGCGCGACTTCGCCCGCGAAGTCCTGTTCCGGCACCACCCAGCTCACGATTTCCAACGTGATCTGGGGAGGCGCGATCACCATCAAGGCTACGATCCGGAATTCCGCGGGTTCGGCGAACGACAGCTGGACCGGCGTTCCGACCACTTCATGAGAAGGGCGAACGTGAGCTTCACGCCGAAAGCGGCCTACGACCTCATTGCCGACAACGTGCAGACGGTGCTGCGCGGCCACCCGGACGTCGTCCGGATGGCGGTCGCGGCGCTGTTCGCCGAGGGGCACTTGCTGATCGAGGACGTGCCCGGCGTCGGGAAGACCACGCTCGCGCGGTGCCTCGCGGCCAGCGTCGGCGGCCGGTGGAACCGCATCCAGTTCACCCCGGACCTGCTGCCCGGCGACATCCTCGGCGTGATGGTCTACCACCAGCACGCCGAGAAGTTCCAGTTCCACCCCGGCGGGATCTTCGCGAACGTGGTGCTCGCCGACGAAATCAACCGCGGCACCCCGAAAACGCAGGCGGCGCTGCTGGAGGCGATGGCCGAGCGGCGGGTCACGGTCGACGCGGTCACCCAGCCGGTGCCGCGGCCGTTCCTGGTGGTGGCGACCCAGAACCCGATCGAGATGGAGGGCACCTACCGGCTGCCCGAGGCGCAGCTGGACCGGTTCCTGATGCGGTTGTCGGTCGGCTACCCGAGCCACGACGCGGAAGTGATGGTCGTGATGGGCGACTGCGCGGGCGTCACCGCCGACGAATTGCGGCCGGTGCTGCGGATCGAAGACGTGCAGCAGGTCATCGCCCGCGTGCGGCAGGCGTACCTGGCACCCGAGGTCGTGTCGTACGCAGTCCGCCTCGCCGCGGCGAGCCGCAGCCATCCGGCCGTGCGCTACGGCGTGAGCCCGCGCGGCAGCATCGCGCTGATCCGTGCCGGACAAGGTCTCGCGGCCACGCACGGCCGCGATTACGTGACCCCGGACGACGTGAAGGACGTGGCGCTTCCGGTGCTGTGCCACCGGCTGGTGCTGACCCCCGACGCCGAGTTGAACCAGCGGCGGCCCGAGGACGTCGTGGCCGAACTGCTCGCCGACACCGCCGCCCCGACGGCCGCGCCCGGGCGCTGAGACGTGCGGCTCACCCGCCGCGGAATCGCGGCGCTCGCCGGTGCTGTGCTGGGCTACGCGCTCGGCGAACTGGCCGGATATCCGCTGCTGCGCGTGCTCGCCGGGATCGTGGCCGGCACCGTGCTCGCCGCGGTGCTCGTGACCCGGGCCCGGCCGAAGGCCGAGGTCTCGCGGTCCGTGCACCCGGAACGCATCGAACGCGGCCGTCCGGCACTGGCGACTTTGACGGTGCGCAACGAAAGCGAGCGACGGCACGGCGGGTTCTCCGCGCAGGATTGCGTCGGCGCGGACATCCGCGAGGTGCAGGTCCGCGCGCTCGCGCCCGGTGCCGCGGCGACCTATCACTACGAGCTTCCGACCACCGTGCGCGGCAGGCTCGAGGT
The DNA here is from genome assembly GCF_042647905.1 of Amycolatopsis halotolerans. Taxonomy (NCBI): domain Bacteria; kingdom Bacillati; phylum Actinomycetota; class Actinomycetes; order Pseudonocardiales; family Pseudonocardiaceae; genus Amycolatopsis; species Amycolatopsis halotolerans. The sequence continues at coordinate 134,451 of NZ_JBHRWI010000015.1, read as the reverse complement.
CGGTCCGCTGGTGCTGCACCGGTCGGATCCGTTCGGGTTCGCGCGCGCCGACCGGACGCTGGGCGCGGCCGCGTGCCTGTGGGTGTACCCGCGGCTGAACCCGATGCGCCCGGCCGCCGCGGGACATCCGCGCCACCACCACGACGGCCCGATCACCGATCCGCCGCTGCGCGGTTCCGCGGATTTGCTGGCCGTGCGCGAGTACATGCTCGGCGACGAAGTCCGGCACCTGCACTGGAAAGCCAGCGCGCGAACCGGGCGATTGATGGTGCGCGACTACGCCGATCCGGCGCAATCGCGGCTGACCGCGGTGCTGGACACCCGGTCGGCGGCGATGCGGCCGGAGGTGTTCGAGGAAGCCGTCGAAGTCGTGGCGTCGCTGCTGTACGCGTCCGCGACGGCGGGCCAGCACTGCCGGTTGCTGACGTCGTCCGGGCTCGAAACCCCGGTGGGGAGCGGGGTTCCGACGGCTCGCTTGCTGTTGGACGAACTGTGTCTGGCTACGCAAGATTCGGACGATTCGCTGCTGCTTCCCGCGGCGCGGCTGGCCGGCGCGCGGCCGGGCGGGGCGCTGGTCGTGGTCACCGGGCCGGAGGCCGATCTCGGGGCGGCGCTGCGCTGGCGTCCGGACACTGTGGTCCGGCTGGGCGTTCGCGAGCCGGGCGTGCGCGCCGGTTCGATCGACGCGGTGGATGCGGCGGACGCGGCGGCGAAGTGGAATGCCCGGGGCGAAGGGTGAACGCCCGGACGGCGGTGACCGGACTGCTCGGCTCCACCGCGGTGGCCGGGCTGTTGTTCGCGCCGGTTTTCGGGTTGTCGGCGTTGTTGTTGCCGGTGCTCGTGGTCGTGCTGCTCGGCTACGCGATTGCCGAGCTGTGCCTTCGCCTGCCGCGCCTGACGGCGTGGCGTCCGCTGCTCGTGCTAGTCGCCGGATTGCTCGGAATCGTTGAGACCACGCTGTTTTCGACCACCGTCTCCGGATTGCCCACGAGCGCCTCGCTGCGGGGATTGAGCCACGGGCTGACCGAGAGCTGGCTGCAGACCCTGCAATCGACCTGGCCCGCGCGGCCGGACGCCGGACAGCTGCTGTTCGTGCCGCTGGCGGTGCTGCTGGCCGTCGTGCTCGGGCTGGAACTGGTGCTGCGTCTGCGAATGCCGCTCGTGGCGCTGCTGCCAAGCCTGGCCGTGGCGGGTCTGGCGCAGGCGTATCAGGCGCTGAGCGGGTTCACCGCGCTGTACGCAGCCGTCGCCTATTTCGCGCCAGCTGGGCTGTTGCTGTGGGCGTCGCGGCCCGGCGGCGGTTCTCTACGGCTGCGTCGGCCATCCGGTGCGGCTGCGTTGGCGGTGCTGCCGCTGGTGGTCGGGATCGCCGCCGGAGCAGTCGCTTTCGGCGGGCCCGACCCGGCGGGACGGGAGCCGTTCCGGCTCGCCGACGGCCATCCGATGCCGCCCCCGCAAACCCCGGTCAGCAACCCGCTCGACGAGATCGCTGGGCAGCTGGCCGACCCGGCGCGTCCGGTGTTCAGCTACCGCAGCACCGCTCCGGTCGACCGGTGGCGGCTGGTCGTGCTGAACGGGTTCGACGGGGCGAACTGGTCGGCCGAACCGAAACTGCGCCGGCTCGGCCAGAGTCTCGACGGCATTCCCGGCGCGCCGGAGGTCTCGGCGGAGCTGAGCGTGCCGCCGTTGTCCGGTCCGTGGCTGCCCAGCCAGCCGGGCTTGACCAGCGTGACCGGCGCCGCGCCGCTGGTGGACCCCGGCGCGGGCGTGCTGCTTTCGGCTTCGCCGGGCGGGCAGACCGACTACCGGATGACCTGGTCGGCGCCGGAGGCAGACGCTCAGTACCTCGCCACCGCATCGGTCGATGCGCAAGCGCCGGGCGGGCTCGGCGGTGTCGGCGCAGTGCCCGACGACGTCGCCCAGCTTGCCTGGACAGCGGTGCACGGCCTGCGCCCGACGTTCCAGTCCGCGTTGCAGCTGCAGCGATTTCTCCAGCAGAACTACCAGCTCGCGGTCGGCGACGATCTGCCGACCGGGGCGTCCTGGCCGCAGCTGCGGCAGTTCCTGACCGTCTCGAAACGGGGGACGAGCGAACAGTTCGCCGCCGCGTACGTCGCGCTGGCCCGGATCACCGGCATCCCCGCCCGGCTCGTGGTCGGCTACCGCGGCGCGGACACCGCCGGGGCGCACGTCGTGCACGGGGGAGACGCGCTGGCGTGGCCGGAGGTGGCGGTCGCCGGGGTGGGCTGGGTGCCGCTGGACCCGACGAAGTCCGCGGCCACGTCCGCCAAGTCGTCCGGGCTGGCGGGTGCGGCGGGACGGGCGCAGTCGCAGCTGCCGCCGCTGGAAAAACTCCAGCCGCCGGTGGCGCCGCCGGACAGCAAGCCGGAAGCCGCCTCGTTCGTTTCCGGATCGGCTGGCTGGCCGTGGTGGATCGCCGCGGCGGTCGTGCCTGGGCTGATGCTGTGCGGGCTGGTCGCCGTGCCGCTGGCGAAGCTTCTCCGGACGAGACGCCGACGCCGTCGCTTGGGCAAAGACGCGATTTTCGGCGCCTGGGCGGAAGCCCGAGATCGGCTGCGTGCGCACGGGGTCGCTTACCGAGTCGGCATGACGCCCCGGGACCTGGCGGAATCGGCCGGGTCGGCGCTGGGGGAGCGGGTGCGCGATCCGGTGCTGCGGCTGTCCGGCGTGATGGATTCCGCGCTGTGGTCGCGGTTCCCGCCGTCGGAGAGTGCGGTCGGGGTGGCGTGGATGGAAATCCGGGAACTGCGGCGGGCGCTGGCCGGGCGCCCCTTGCTGAGCCGGGTGCGTGCGGTTTTCGACCCGCGCTCGTTGTTCCGGCGGTCTGCTTAGGACAGTGCGGTCAGGAAGTGCAGACCGCGCCGCGGATCGGAACCGGCGGGGTTTCGTAGACGTGGCTGCCGTCCGTCGCGCGGATCTGGAAGCAGTACTTGCGCGCCGGGTCGACGGGAACCGACATCGTCCGATTGCGGTGGGCGGTGAGGACCATCGGCGCGATGCGCTCGGCCCCCACGACGACCGCGAAGTCCAGATTCCCCTCGGCAGTCCAGGAAAGCTTGATCTGAGTGCCGAGATCGGCCGGTGCGGCGAGGGCGAGATGCACGTCCGGCACCGGGGCCCGCTCGGCAGGCGGCAGCTGCCCGGACGACGGCGCGGTCGCGAGCGGGAGCGCGGGCCGGGGGTCTTGTTTTGAGGTGAGCATCGGCACCGCGATCAGCGCGCCGACGGCCGCGACCAGCCCGGCGGCGAGAGCGGGCCACCAGGCGATGCCGGGCAGCTTCTTGGTGCGGCGGGGTTCTTTGGTGTCGTCGAAGGTATGCAGGAGCGTCCGGCCGGGGGCGGTTGGTCCGGAGACGTTGGTGGGGTGCTGAGGAACGCCGCCCAGGCCGTTGGGTTGTTGAGGCGCGGCGAAGCTGGGGGAGCTGGCGGGTTGCTGTGGCGCGCTGTCCGAGCCGCCGAGTTGGTGCTGGGGCACGGCTAAGTTGGGGGAGCTGGCGGGTTGGTGTGGTGCGTTGGAGAAGCTGCCGGGCTGCTGTGGCGCGCTGACCGGGCTGCCGGGTTGGTGTTGGGGTGCGGCGAAGTTGGGGGAGTCGGCGGGTTGGTGCGGTGCGCCGGAGAAGCCCGCGATCTGCTGCGGAGAGCCACCCGCGCCGCCGGGTTGGTGCTGGGATGTGGTGAAGCCGCCCAGCAGTGGGGCGGGGCCTGGCGAGTCGGCGGGTTGGTGTGGTGCGGCGATGGGACTGCCGTCTGGCTGCGGCGGCGCTTGGCCGATTCCGGGCACCTGCGCCGGGGGGCTTTGCTGGCCGCCGGGCTGCTGGTGGAGTGCGGCGTCGCTGCCGGGCTGCTGGGCGGGAACGGGCCATTCGCTGGGTTGCTGTGCCGCGCTGCCCAAACCGCCGGGCTGCTGGTGGAGTGCGGCGTCGCTGCCGGGCTGTTGGGCGGGAACGGGCCAGCCGCCGGGTTGCTGTGCCGCGCCACCCGAACCGCCGGGTTGTTGAAGAGCGGCGAAATTCCCGGCCTGCTGGCCTGAGCCGGGCCAACCGCCAGGCTGGGTCGCGGCGGAACCGCCCGCCTGAGGCGCGGTACCAGGCCATCCTCCCGGCTGCGGCACCCCGCCGAACCCGCCCGGCTGCGGCACCCCGCCGAACCCGCCCGGCTGCGGTGCCATCCCGCCAAACCCACCCTGCTGCCCATGCCCCGCGAAATCGTCGAATTCCACCTCGGCCGGTGCCGCGCTCGCCTGGTACAGCCGCTCCAGCGTCTCCGCCACCGCGGCGGGGTCTTGCGGCCGGTCCGCCGGGTCCTTGGCCAGCAGCCGTCCGATCAGGTCGGCCAGCGCGGGCGGCGCACCGGGCACCCGGATCGGCGGCACGGGATCACGGAACACCTGCAGGATCCGTTCGGCCCGCTGCTGCCCGGTGTGGCGCGGGAACGGCGACGAACCAGTCAGCGCCGTGTAGAGCACCGCGCCGAGGCCGTACAGGTCGCTCGCCTCGGAGAGGGCGTCGTCCCGCAGCGTTTCCGGGGCGGCGTAGTCCACCGCGTGCAGCGGATCGCGCGGGAAGCGGCGGCGCAAGGCCAGCCCGAAGTCGGCGAGAGCGAGTTCCCCCGAACGGCGCAGCAGCACGTTGTGCGGCGTCACCCCGCCGTGCACGACGCCCACCTGATGCGCCGCGGCCAGCGCGGCCGAGACGGTCCAGCCGACGGCGAGGACGTCGCGCACCGGCAGCTGTCCGTCGAGCAGGTGCGCCAGCGACCGCTGGCACAGCTCCATCCGCACGCCGAGACGGCCGCCCGACAGCTCGCCGACCTCGTCGGCGGGCAGGATCGCCCGTTCGCCGCGCACGGCGGCGAGTGCCTTGCGCTCCCGGTCGAACCGGGCCGCCGTGTCGCGGTCGAGGACGCCGTCGAACACCTTGACCGCCACGTCCTCGCCCGCCAGCCGGCCCGCGTAGACCTTGGCGACCGGTCCCTCGGCGAGCAGCCGCTCCTCGCCCACCCCGATGCTCATGGCTGCCATTCTCCCCTGTGCGGGCCCGTCCGGCGCAACGCCCGGGCAGGTTCCTGCCTCGCGTGCGCGTGTCATCGAAACCTCATCCGCCGCGACCTAGTTTCGGTCCCGTCACCACAGCTTCGGCGGCCCGGCGCCGCCTGGAACGGACAAGGAACCACCCATGGACATCTGGCACATTCTCGCCAAGCCGATCCTCACCGGTCTGATCATCTTCGGCGTCGGCTGGCTGAGCATGACGATCCGCAAGCGCCGCGTCGCCCGCACGGAAGCCGCCGCTCCGGCGCCGGTCGAGGACCGCTCGCAGGCCGTCCTCCGGCAGGCGCAGCAGTTCGACGCCGAGCGCGACGCGCTGGCCGCCCGCGGACAGGACGCGCTGGCCAAGGCGCGCGCGGCGGTGGACAGCTGGCAGGAACTCGCGCAGCTGCGGCCGGGCCGCTTCCAGTCCGAATTGCAAGCCGCTTCAGCGCGTTTCGCCGAGTTGAGCGCCTCCGCGCGCACGGCCTGAAAACCGAAGGGGGAATTCCGATGTCCGCCGCCTTGTGGACCGGCCGTCGCGCCGAACCCGCCACGGTCACCGCCGACGTCGCCGCGACCGTGCGGAAGGAACTCGGCCTCGCCGCCGCTCCGGCGGCGATGACCTTGCCGGGCAACAGCACCGGCGTCCCGGCAGGCAGCCTTCTGCCGCCGCGCGAACGCTTCAGCGGCATGCCCGCGCCGACCGACTGCTTCGTCTACCTCGACGCTCAGCAGCCCCGCCCGTTCGAACTCCGCGCCGCGGTCATGAGCGGCCGCACCGCGGTGCGCCGGGCGCTCGGCTTGGGCGCGTTGGTCTACGCGGTGCCGCTGCGCCTGCCGAGCCCGGTCCGGGTGTCGCTGAGCGCGCCCGGCGGCCGGGGACTCGCCCCGTTCGAGGGCGACCCGGCGGTCGCGGACCGGCTGAACGCCGACGCGGGCCTGCTCGAAGCCGCCAACCGCCTGTCGAGCACCCGCGCGGGCCAGACGAAAACGCTGCCGAGCGGCACTGCCCACCAGAGCTGGGACGTCGATCGCCTGCTGATGATCACCCCGGGTGCGGACGGCGCGGTCCTGGTGGTGCGCACGCTGCACCGCGCGGTCTCGTCTGGCTGGCAGCTGCGCGCGGACACCGTCCTGGACTTCGCCGCCCGGCTCGAAACCGCCCTTCGCGGAGTGTGTGCCTGACGGCGACCCCTTGGCCTGCCCTTGCTCCGAAAATACTGATGGGGCAAGGGTATTGCCGTGTCTGGAAGTCCTTTGTAGACATACAATGCGCCGCCCGGGTCGGCGGCAGGTTCCTGCCTCGGCACCCCGCGGCGGCAGTTCCCGGGAGAAGGTGAGCGCATGCAGACAGCCGGCTTGATCAGAGTCACGATCGCCGCCCCGAAACGACGGATCGACATGGCGCTCCCCGAGCACGCGAGTGTCGCGGAGCTGCTGCCGGGCCTGCTCGCCCGCGCGGGCGAGGGCCTGGCCGACGACGGTGCGGCAGGCGGCGGCTGGCAGCTGCGCCGTCCCGACGGGGCGCGGTTCGACCTCGGCCGCACGCTCGCGGGGCACCGTGTCCGCGACGGCGAGGTGCTGCATCTGCTGCCGGCCAGGGCCGACTGGCCGGAACCGGAGTACGACGACGTGGTCGACGCGATCGCGACCGGCGCGACCGGGCTCGGCCGGGCGTGGGGGCCGCGGCACACGCGCACGGCGGGACTGGCCGCGGGCGGCGCGACTGTCCTGTTAGGACTGGTCACCGTGCTGCGCGCCGGTGCGCCGTGGACCGGTCCGGCGATGTGGGCGCTCGCGGTCGCTGGACTGCTGCTGGTCGCGGGCGTCGTTCTCGCCCGGGCGGGCGGAGACGCCGGGGCGGGCGCGGTGCTCGCCGCCGTCGCGTTGCCGTTCGCGTTCCTCGGCGGCGGATTGCTGCCCGCCGGGACGCACGCGTTGACCGACCTCGCGCCGGGACAGGTGATGCTCGCGGGGGTCACGCTGGCGCTGGCGGCCGTGGCGGGCTACCTCGGGGTCGCCGCGGCGCAACCGTGGTTCGCGGGTGCGGCCACCGCCGGATTCTTCGCCTTGATCGGCGGTTTCGTCAGCGCGAGCGGCGATTTCGCGGCGTACCAGGCAGCGGCCGCACTCGCCGCCGGACTCCTGGCACTGTCCATTGTGTTCGCACCGCTCGCGCTGCGACTCGGCAAGGTGCCGATGCCGGTGCTGCCGCGATCGACCGCTGACCTGGTCCGGGACGATCCGCAGCCGCCGATCGACCGCGTGCACGCCGCGGTGGCCCGCGCGGACGGCCTGCTCACCGGCATGCTGGCGGGCGCGGCCGCAGTGGTGGTGTGCTGCGCAATGCTGCTCGTGCATGAGGGCAGTGCCGCTTCGGTCACGATGGTCGCGGTGGTCTCCGCCGGATTCCTGGTGCGGGCCCGGCTGTATCCGACGCTGCGACAGCGGATCCCTTTGCTGGCAACAGGAATGGTCGGAGCCGCGGCGCTGGCGACCGGGTTGGGCTCCGGGGCGATGCCGCTGGTGTCCTCCGGCGCGATCCTGCTCCTGGTCGCGGCGGCCGTCGTCGCGGCGGGGCTCCTGTTCAGCACGCGCGCGCCGAACCCGTATCTCGGCCGCTTCGCGGAGTACTCCGAAATCCTCCTGGTGTGCTCGCTGGTGCCGATCGCGTGCTGGGTGCTCGGGCTGTACGGCTACGTGCGCGGACTGGGGGGCTGAGGGCTGTGGCGTCGAAACGCGATCAGCTCCAGGCTTACCAATTCCTCGTCCAGCGCGCGATTTCCGCGCTGGTCACCCGGGAGACCGACCCCGAACAGCCGCCCTTCCGCCGCTCCGGTGCGGCGGCGTTCGCCGGGCTCGCGCTGGCGATCGTGTCGCTGGCCTGCGTCGGCGTCTATGGGATGATCGTGCCCGGCGGCAACGACTCCTGGCGCGGCCAGGCCGCGGTGATCGTGGAGAAGGAGACCGGCACGCGGTACGTCTTCCAGAACGGCAGGCTGTACCCGGTCGCGAACTACACCTCCGCCCTGCTGGCGCTCGGGCAGCACGCGGCGACCGAGACTGTGTCCGGGAATTCGCTGGCAGGAGTGCCGCGTGGGCCGCGGATCGGGATCCCGGACGCGCCCGACGCGCTGCCCGGCCCGGATCGGCTGCGGACCGGATCGTGGTCGCTGTGCTCGACTCCCGCTCGCGACACGGCGGGGAGCGCGATCCAGGAGTCCGTCCTGCTGGCCGGGGCCGAACCGGGCGGCGGGACCGGCCTGTCGGACGCCGCGCTGCCGGTGCAGCTCGTGTCGACGGGGGACCGCTACCTGCTCTGGCACGGCTACCGGCACAAGATCACCGAGTACGGCACAGTCGGCACCGGGCTCGCGCTGACCGCCGCGTCGTGGGCTCGGGCGGGCCAGGCCTGGCTGGACGTCGTGCCCGAAGGCGCGCCGATCGGGCCGCTCCCGACTGCGCAGGCTGGCCGTCCGTCCACGGCCGTGCCCGGGCGATCCGACGTCCTGACTGGCTCGCTGCTGGTCGTGCACACCGCGGGCGGCGGGCAGCAGTACTACGCCGCCGAGCCGGACGCGCTTCGCCCGATCACCGAGTTGCAGTACCAAATTGAGCTGGCCGACGCTCAGTTGGCACGCGCCGCCTACTCCGGAGCCCAGCCCCACGCGCTTCCGCTCGCCCCGGCCGAGGCAGCCGCAGCTCGACAGCTGGACCCGGTCCCCGCTACCGCGGACGCCGCACCGATCGCCCGTCCGCAGCTCGCCCGGTTGTCCGATCAGGACGCCACGCTGTGCGCGGTCTACGCACCCGGCGCGAACGCGCCGCAGCTGATCGTCAGTCCGGAACTGCCGCCGGAAAACCAGCTGCTGTCCACCGCTGGCCGGTCTGCCGCAGGCACTCCGCTGGCCGACCGCGTCTACGTGCCGCCGGGCTCGGCGGTGCTCGTCGAGGCGATGCCGTCCGCGCAGGCCGCGTCCGGCACGCTGACTCTGGTCACTGACCTGGGCCGCCGCTATCCGCTGGCAAAGCCGGACGTGGCGAAGACACTCGGCTACCCGTCCGCCGCGCCGGTGCGGCTGCCCGGCGGACTCGTGGCCCGGCTGCCGGAAGGACCCGGTCTCGATCCCGCCTCGGCGATGCGGCCCACCGTGGCCGGGTGAAAAGCCTATGCTGGCGCGGCAACGATCATGGAGCCTGGGGGTTGTCATGCCGGAACGTCCTGCCAGACAGCGGATTTCGCGGCTGGCGGTGCTCGGGATCGCACTTCTCGCATTGGCCGGATGCGGCTCGGGACCGCCGCCCGTCGGCTCGCCGACGTTCCTCGACCTGGTGCGGGCGGCCAGTCCGGCCAAGGAACTGCGGTTCCGGCCGGTGCTCGCCTCGGCGGGGACCGCGTCCGCCGGCACTCCGCCGAGCTCGCAAGACCGGCAGAGCACTGACCCCGCTGTGCAGAAGCGGACGCTCCAGAGCCTCGCCTGCGGATCGGGCCGTCCCGATCCGCTGGCAGGGGAGGACGACGCCGCTCTGCCCCTGGTGGCGTGCGCCCGGTCGAGCGGCACCAGGTACCTGCTGGGCCCCGCGGCCCTCGACGGCTCGGCGATCAAGTCGGCGGGCCTGGGCGATGTGCAAGGGACCGCCCGATTCGCGGTCGACGTCACGTTCACCCCGGACGGTTCCGCCAAGTGGGCGGAGCTGACCGCGAAGAGCGTCGGCAAGCAGATCGCGATCGTGGTGGGAACGCAGGTGATCATCGCGCCCTCGGTCCAGGGGGCGATGCCCGGCGGCGCGGCGGAGATCACCGGCTGGTTCAGCCAGTCGGAGGCGCAGGACATCGCCGATTGGCTGAACGGCCACTGAACGGGGCGCTTCTCCGGCAACGGTTCGCGCAGGCGTCTGAAGAGGACTCGGCACGCGAGGCCGCAAGTGCGTGAGGGGAACCCTGAGGGACTCTGATTCCCTCAGGGTTCCCCTCACGGACGTTGGCGAACTCGCCCCGCTGCGGAGGCAGCGCTTCGGTTCAGCGGGTCTCTCTCGGATAGCGCTCCGCCCACTGCGCCGCGTACCGGGAATCAGCCTGCGGCGGATGCGCGGAGAAATACCAGAACGCATCACCCGCAACGGTTTCCACCAGATCGCGCGACTCAAGCCGGTCCAGCCACTCGGCGGGCAGCCCGGGCATCCCGTACCTCGCCCCAAGCGCCGCACCGGCCAGGGCACCGGTGATCGCGCTGCGGCCCGAGTGGCGGATCGCCGACATCAGCGTCCAGCGCGGGTCGAAGAATCGGCGGAAGACAGCTGTCATGCTCCGGCCGACTGCGTCCGCGGCGGTGTGCCCGGAGCCGAGCGCGTCCAGTTCCTCGTGGTCGGCGCGAATCAGCTCGACCCGCGCCCGGGCGGCGCTCGTCAGGGCCTCGGCGACCGCGCCGGACACCGACCTGGAGGCCAGCATCTGTTCGACGTGCACATGCGGCGGCAAGACCGGGTCGGCGCGCCGGAACAGCCGGGCGAACAGTTCGGCGATCGCCGCGGCCGCGTCGGCGGCAGGCTCGTCGGCACCCGCGCCCGCGGCGAGCAGACGGCCCGCTTCCGCCGCAGTGCGTTCGTCGGTGTCCGGACCGCCTCCGCACAGCGCGGCGGCCAGGCCCGGGACGAGGAAGCTGATCTCATCCGGCGCGGCGGGTGCCCGGGAACGCAATGCCTCGACCCGCGTCAGCCAGCCGTCGTCGATTCTCGCGTCCTGCCAACGACGTTGCGCACGAGCGCCGGTCTCGCGCAAGTCAGGCAGTCCCCGCAGGAGACCGTCAGTGTGGAACAGCAACTGCGTGGTAAGCGGGCCGATTCGCTCTAGTTCCCCGTCGAACTCGGCGACGGGCGAACGGTCCGCGGCCAGCCCGAGCGATTCCCCGAGCGCGAACCCGACGAACGCTCCGGCGACGCGATGCCATTGGAAGCCGACGCCGTCCGCGTCCTGCCGGAAGAACTTGCCCGAACCCGTGGCGTGCGGGCGAACGCGGCCGAGAGAGTCGTAACCGGCCGTCAGCCCGTTGGCGGCGAGGTCATCGGGCCATTCCTGTCCCGGCGGTGCCTCGAGGTCGCCGGGACCCACGCCGTTGTGCCGCTCCCAAGCCCGGCCTACGACGAACCGTTCACACTCCGCTTCGGACAGTTCGAACCCGGCCGCGCGGGCTTTCGCCACTGCCTCGGGCAATCCGGCGAGCGGCTGCGCCAGCCCGAACCGCTCGCCGACCAGCCGGGCAGTCTCAGCCACCCGCACCGAGTGCTCCGGTGAGACCTCCACGACCCTCGGAGCCGGTCGCAACTGCGGCCACTCGCTGCGCGCCTGAGCCAATTCCGCGGCGGTGAGCCGGTCGGACGGGAACGATCCCGGGTTGATCAGCAGGCCGGCGCCGGGGAAGTCTTCGAGGATGGACAGGACGTCGGCGCGGAGCCACTGCGCCGTGCCGACCGGCAGCCTGCGCCGGGAGCTGTACACGCGCAGGATCGTCCGTTCGTCCTCCCACTGCTGCTCCAGCGGCAGCCCGCGGCCGGGGTCGAGCGGCACGAGCACCTCGGCGTTGAGCAGCCCGGCCAGGTAGCGGGGCCGGTCGTAGCGGCCGGTTCCCGCGCAGCCGAGCAGGTACTCCAGCGGCGTGTCGGCGGGCGGATACCCGAGCCGTTCCGGGCCCTGCCGGTATTCGGGGTTGATCCGGATCTCGCCGGTCGGCGCGCCGTCGACGTATTCGCGCCAGGCGAGGACTGCTTCCAGCGGCACGCCGAGGTACGCGACGCCGCTGCGTTCGAACTCGGGCTCCAGGACTTCGCGCCAGTCGCTCTCGCCGCCCGCCGCGACCGGCGAACTCGGCAGCCGCCCCTCCGGGCTGAGGTCGGGCTGCCGGAGCGCGCCGTCCTCGCGCACCACGAGCGCGGGCTGCGGGATCAGGGACGCCAGCCAGTCGCCGGTGTCCAGGGCACGGGCCGAGTCGTAGGGGACGTACCAGCCCTCGGGCACGCGGAGCACGTGCTCGCGGTCGACGCGCACGGCGTGCTCGCCGGTGGTCAGGTCGACCGGTGTGCCGGTGCGGAGCCAGTGGTCGACCTTCGCCGCCGCTTCCGAGGCTTCCAACGCTGCTCCTTCTTGTGTCACCGGTAGTCCCTCGCCAGTCCGTCGCGGCCGTTCCAGATGCGGCCGGTCCATTGTTGTCCGGCGATTCGGCCGAGTCGCTGGACTTCTTCGTGGCGGTCGCGGGCTTCGTCGGCGGCGTACTCGCTCATGCCGCTGGCGCGGAGCATTCGCACCAGCCAGCCGGGATCGATCGCCCGGATGCGGGCCAGCATCTCCGCGTCGAGCGGCCGGTTCAGCCAGGTCGCGACGAACGGCGAGTTGATTCCGATGAGATCGTCGGCGTAGTCCGGGAAATTCTGGCCGTTGTCGATCGCGACGACCTGACCGTCCTTCGACAACGCCTTGCAGTCGGAGCTGGCCCCGACATAACCGAGGTACGCCATTTCCTGCTGTTGCGCGAGCGGGTAGGACGAGACGTCCAGCGCGGGGGAGAGGCCCTCGATCCGCCGTTGCGCGGAACCGGGGCCGCGCGGGCCGTCGATGTGTGCGGTGACCGGCACGACGTTCGACCCGGCCGCTCGGGCCAGCCGGTACATCGCGTTCTCCCGGAAGCCTTGCCCGCCATGGGGGATCGGCACGGCCAGCGAGCGGGACTCGCCCGAGGCGGGCTTGTAGATGGCTTGCGAACCGTCGGCGTAGGTCAGCCAGTGGGTCTCGTTGGCGCTGGCGAGATTGTCGCCGAACTCGACGTGGCTGACTATCTCGGCGGCGGCCAGCACGGCTTCGTCCGGGTCTACAAAGGACTCCAAGCTGGTAGGTGGTGAGGGGAGGCCGCGGCGCAGGGCTTCGTCGAAGAGTTCACGCTGCCGTCGGCGCAGGACTGCCGCGACGGCCTCGTCATGCGGGGTTCTCGGCTGGGTTTCCTCGACGGCACGGGCGAAATTGCCCAGCGCACGCGCGGTCCCGGCCACCTCGTCGATCGAGGTCAGCCCGAGCCGGAGTTCGGCCGGACGTCCGTCGGGCAGGCGGAGGGAAATCCGGATCTCGCGGTGTCCGGTGGCGTCGGGAGCGGCGAATCCGTCCTCGACGCCGGTGATCCGGGCCGGTCCGTCCCGCCGCAGGACCTCCAGCGCCTGGTAGATCCAGGACACCCGGTCGAACCGGACGGAGCCGGGGCCGGCGGTCCCGCCGGTTTCGGCAGCCAGCCACTGGGCGAGATCGGCGACGGGCGGCCTTGCCGGCACGGGGTCGCTCGCGTTCGCGCGGATCGAGTCGAGCGTCTGGGCCTGGGTCGGAGTCGGTTCGAGCGGCCGGGGCGGCGCGGCGAGAGCGTCCTCGCGCAGGATCGCCTCCGGACCGCGGGCCTCGACCTCCGCCACCGCCTCGGCGAGAATGACGTTCTCCACCGGTTCCGGGGCGGCCTCGACCTGGGTGTTCTTGGTGACCACGACGTCCAGCTTCGCGAACTCGTCGTCCACTCGGACGCCCTGCGCCGCCCGCCATTCCCGCAGGCCGGACTTGGCGCCGTGGAAGAGCGGCTTGACGTCGGTGTAGAACTCGACCCCGCGCCGGTCCGACGGCAGCGGTCCGTTCCACGCCTGTACCGCCGGATTGCTGCCGTGCCGGGGCGTCCTGCCCCAGACCTCGTTCGATTCCTCGATCAGCTTCGCCGTTTCCGGGGACTGGCTGCGGCTTTCCAGCCGGTGGTACGGGCCGTAGCGCGCCGGTTTCGCCGCGTTCGACGGGGGTCCGGCGGCATGCGGTGCCTGGCGCATCGGCGGCCGGAGCGCGCGGTGCGGCCCAGGAGTCGAGAACTTGACGCCGCGTCCCTCGTCCACACCGGAATCCAGGTCCTCATGCCTCGGTGTCCACATGGGACCAGGCGCAGACGGTTCCTGGTACGGACGCCGCAGGTCGACGCCCGGGCTCGGTGCCGGAGTGTCCGGCACGTATAGCTTGCCCGCCGCCGGCTGGTACTCCGGCGGCGCGTCCGGCCAAGGCAGGAAGGCGTCGGTGAACGGCAGCAAGGCCAGCCGGGCCGGATATTCGGGCAGGCGCAGCAGTTTGCCTTCCAGCCGGTCGAAGAACGCGATGCCGTAGCGGCCGTGGGCGACCCAGCCGAGCTGGTGGTATTCGTTGTCGTTGCGGTCTGTCGTGACGATGTGCAGCAAAGCCCTGGCGCCGAGCGGCCGTTCGGCCATCGCGATGATCACGCTGTCGTAGGAATCGTGGCTGTGGAACCAGAACCCGCCGAACCAGTACGCCAGATAGCCCTGGTCCACCCGCCCGTCGGGATGCCACGCGGTGCCGTAGGCGTTCGGGTCCGGCCGGTCGTAGCCGGGCTGTGCCTCCCGCACGAAGCGGGCCGCCTGCGACTTCGACACGGTGCCGGCGTCGATCGCGGGGAGGGAGTGCGTCCGGGTCGCCCGCGCGAGCGGCGATCGCCGCCAGAGCTGGAACACCGGGTGCGTCAGGAGATGAACCGGCGGGCTCTGCTGTTCGGCGGGCAGCGGCGGGAGGTTCTTCCCCGCGAACTGCGGTGATTGCCGCAGCACGTCGTAAACCGCGCGCAGCCGTTTCCCGTGGTAGCCCTCGGTCCGCTCTTCCGGCCGGACCCGGTCGAGCCCGGCGGGCGGCAGCGCGACCGGCTCGGTCGACCGCAGCGCGGCGAGATCGACCGGGAGCAGGTGGATCTCCAGCGGCCGGGCCGGCAGCTTCGTGGCGGATCCGGTCATCGGGTCGGCGAAGACCGGCACGCCGGTCCGCTCGCTGACGATCACCGCGCTCACGTGCCGGGCGATCGTGCCGTCGTCGCCGAGCGAACGGACGGCGACCGCGGCCACGAGCCCCTTGCGTCCGGTGATCGCGGCGATGAGCCGGTCGTACTCGCTGCCGTGCGCTTCCCACGTCCCGCCGAGCCGCTGCCAGAGCGCGGCCAGCGTCTCCGGCTCCGGCCCGGCGGGCACGGCGGTGGTGTCCCAGCCCGCCATCCGGTGGAAGAGCGCGCTCGTGGCGGAGACGCAGTTCGACCGGTACCGGTAGCGGTCGAGCCGGGCCGCGCGGTAGTTCGGGTTGACTTCCCGCAGCAGCGGGACTTCTTCGCGCAGCAACGCTTCGAGCACGGCGGCGGGCGCGGTGTCGGCGGTGACCGCGGGCAGCGTGTAGCTTCCGTTCTTCTTCCCGGACCAGATCGCCAGTTCCACCGCCTTCCTCGCCTCGGCGAGCTGTTCGGCGCTCCAGGTCCGGGCCCGCGTCGCCCAGCCTTCGGGCACGACGTCGGCGAGGAAGCGCAGTCCCAGCACTGTCCGCACGGGGTCCGGCCGGTTCGCGAGATCGTCGGCGAGCAGTTGGCCGGGGCTTCGGTAATCCGGTTCGGGCAGCTCGGCGGCCGGGGGTTCGAGGCGGGTGAAGCGCATCGGATCGCTGGCGGCCTGGTACTCGTCGAGGAGTTCGTTGAGGTCCCGGATCGCGGCCACGGCGAGCCGGGCGGCTCGCGTGCGTTCGTGCTCGAACGGGAGCAGAAGCCGGCGCAGTTCGCCGGGAAGCCGCTCCGGCTGGCGCAGCAGGTCGCGGACTTGCCGGGCGAGCTGGCCGTCACCGCTGGTGCCGTGCCAGTGCACGACGAGGTTGACGTGCGCGGCGATTTCCTCGTCCCGGGGGCGCGAGTCCAGCAGTTCCGCCACCCGGTCGGCCAGTTGGCCGCGGCCGTGTTCCCGGACCAGCTCTCCCAGCCGCGCGGCGAGGTTTCCTTCGTGCCGCCGCACAACGGAAATCAGCCCGCGGAGCAGGTCCGCGTCGGCGGTTTCGTGCTGCCGCAGAACCTCCTTGACGTGCGTGGCGAAGTCTCCCTCGCCGGTGCGCAAGTACTCCCGCAGCGTCGCGTCCAGATGGTTGGCGAGGAACCCGTGCTCGCTGCCTTCGTACTTGGCCAGCTGCGTCCTCGCCCGGGCGGAAAGGCGGGGCAGTTCGTCGCGCAGCAAGGCTTGGCGGCGCTCCAGCGTCGGGCGGAAACCCCAGTGCCCCAGTTCGTTCTCGACAGCCCGGTCGAGGGCGTCCAGCTTCTCCCGGAGTTCCGCTGCCCATGCGCCGGACCGCAGGCTTTCGTCGGTGAAAGTCAGCGGCTCGAATTCGGAAAGCGGCGTCACGGCGGGGAGCACCGGCTGTTCGCCTTGCTCCCGGCCCACGGTCTCGAGCAGGAGCCGGAGCACGTGCCCGTTGGCCACCGCGTCGCGATCGCTCTGCTGCTCGACCGGGGTGCCCGCGCGGTCGTCGGTGAGGATCTCGCGGATGCGGTAGTACGGCTTGCCGACGACCGCGAGCAACCCGGCGACCGCGGCCGCGACGGCACCCCACACCGACGTGACAGGCACTCCGGCCAGCACGCTCAAGCCGACGGTGAATCCGCCCACCGTGACCGATTTCGCGCTGATGACCGCCGCGTACCGCAGCCGGGAAACAGCGGCCTTGCGGGACACCGGTTTCGGCAGCAACGGCGGCTTCGAACGAATTTCCGCGAGTGCTCGTTCCACTGTGGACGAACTCGCGCCGGGCCGCGCGGTCCCTACTGCGGCGAGCGCCTCGCCCACCAGGTCCCGCAGCAGCAGGTCCCGGTCCCGGATCTTCACCGGCAGCTGGGTTTCCCGTTCGGCGCGCATCCGCATCGCGATCCGGGTGAGCTTGTTGTTGACCTCGCCCACCGCGAGGTGGTTGTCCGCCAGGGCGGAGATCCAGCCCGCGACGCCGAGTTTCGCGAGATCCACGGCCGCCAGGATTTCCAACGGGGTGAAGTGCTCGAGGAGGGCCTTGAGCGGCTGCAGAGTCGGGTGGGTGATCTTGTACAGGTCGGGCAGATAAGGGAGGAAGCTCGCGACGGCGTCCATCAGCTTCGAACCCGTGACCTGCTCGGCGAAATCCACCGCGGCGCGTTCGGCCGGCGCCGGGGACAGCTGGGCCAGCGCGGCGCCGGGGATCACGCCGTCGGCCAGCAGGCCTTCGATCGCGGCGCGCGCGTGCACCAGCTGCCGGTACAGCTCTTTCGCGTCTTCGAGGTCGTACTCGTGCAGCTCACGTCGAATCGCGTCGTGCGCCGCCAGTTCGGCGCCCTTGCGCCGCCGCCGGGTGTAGCCCTCGGCAAGCGGCCGGAACACCGCTGTGCCCACCCCGGTCGCCACGAGCGCGAAGAACGAGCCAGTCGCGATGTCCAGCGGGAACCCGACCGCGGCTGCGGTGCCCAGCGCGACCAGCGGCGGAGTGCTGAACCGGACGATCCGGGTGCGCAGCGGCAGGGCGATGTCCGGCGCGTCGCTTTCGAGCTGCGCCGGGGTCGGGACGCCGGTGCTCAGCAGCGGGGTGCCGAAGTTCGCTTCGTGCCAGCTGTTGACCAGTTCGTGCTGGTCCCGGCCGCGGTCGGCGTTCGCGCGGATCTCGTCGTACTTCTTCTTCAGCGCGGCCTGTTTGTCGCTGGCGATGTCGTAGCGACGGGTCATCGCCGCGCCCAGCACTGCGGACGCCGCCCCGTACACGAGGTAGCCGATGCCGTTTCCCGGGTGCCCGCTTGCGAAACCGGATATCGAAAGTGCGACGGTCATGGCCACGGTGGCGGGTTGCTCGAACATGACTGTGGTCGCGATGGTGAACGCCGTGGTCGGGTAAGCGGTGTCCTTCCGCTCCACGGCGAAGGTGTCCACGACGGCACGCGCGTGGGCACCGAGCGCGGCGACGCGGTAGGAATAGTCCGGTAGTTGCTTTTCCAACCCCGCGTGTTCGAGCAGGCTGCGCAACTGAGAGATCAACTGCTGCCGGTGTCGCGGACGCCAGGCCGGAGTCGTGGTGATCCGGTCGCCCAGCACCTCGAGCCGGGCTTCCAGCGCGCGGTCCGCCGGGCCTTCCGGCAGCCGGTCCGTGTCGGTGTCCGGGCGGAGCGTTCCCGGGTCGCAGGTCGCGGTGCGGAAGTAGCGCGTGCCGAACGCGAGCGCCGCGCGGACGATCTCCTCGACGTCCTGCGGCCGGAGCCGGGCCGGGAGGTAACCCGACAGCGTGCGGGTGCCCGGGTGGACGGAAACGCCGGTCGATTCGAGCGTTGTGCGCGGCAGCACGTGGAACGCCGCGGTGAAGAGGTGGCGGCCGTCGTGGAACACGTCGTAGCGGAGGTCGGGGCCGGCGGGCGCGAGCAGGATTCCGGTCCGTTCGGCGGCCTTGCCGACCTGCGCGCGGATCGCGGCTTCGACCGCTGCGGGATGGTCGAAGCGGCGCGCCGGGGTGTCCACCGGGAGTCGATGGCCGATCTCGACGGCGGGGTCCTCGACGGGCCAGTGGGTGACGCGGTAGCCCTCGACCGCCTTGGCCGGACGGTATCGGTCAGCCACGGTCAGCGCGCGGTCGATGCCTGCTGTGCTTGCGCTGTGTGCGGCCAGCGCGGAGAGGCGGGTGGCGGCGTGGGGATCGTCTGCGGCCATGCCGAGGTAGGACAGCAGGCGCGAGAGGTGTTCGCGCATCCGGCCTCGGTCGCGCCACCGGGTTCCGTCCCGGTCGAGTTCCGCGCCGAGCGCGGCGACCTGAGCGACGTAGCCGAGGTCGGTCGGGGTCGGCCTCGGGGCGGTGCCGGGGAATCGGTCGTGCCAGAAGTGCTGTTCCGGCAGGGAAATCGGGTCGCCGCGCCGGTGGGCCGTGAGGAGCGCCGCTCCGGCGGCCATCGCATGGGCCATCGGGAGGACGGCCAGGTCCGGGGCCAGCCAGTCGGGAAGCCGGAGGACGACCAGCGGCAGCGGCTGCCCCGGCGTGGGCTCGCGGAAGACCTGGAAGGTGATGGGGTTCCGCGGGGAGTATCCGAGGTTCGGGGTCGGGATGACTTGGAAGGCGAACACCGTCCCGGACTGGTCGAGGAACACGGTGTCGTCCGACGGGCGGGGGAACGGGCCGTTCTCCGCGACGCGCACCCCGGCCGCTGCGGCCGCGGCGGGCAGCATCCGGCGGGCAATGTCCTCGGCGGCCAGCCGCTGCCGGGCGGCGGGGATCGTGCTGAGCGGGGTGTGGATCTCGATGGTTCCGGTGAGGGGTGGTGCTGCCGCGGCTTCCGCTGCGGGCCGGACGGCGCTGGGCTGGACGGCGCTGGGTTGGCGGGCATGGGGCTGGACGGCGTTGGGAGGCTGGGGCACGGCGGGGGAGCGCTCGGCCGCTTCCACCGCGCGCTGCGCCTGTTCGGCGAGGCGGACGTGTTCTCGGTGCCTGGCCGCCGCTTTGCCGGACAGCCATTCGGCGAGTCCCGGGGCGATCGTCGGCCGGGGCGGGCCGACGGCGTGCGCGGTCAGGCTGGTGAGGAGGTTCGTCCGCGCGGCGAGGACGTCGAACGCCGAGCCGGGGCGGTGGACCGCGACCGCGTCGAAGCCCTCGGCGAGCAACTGCTGGGACAGTTCACGCAGCGCTTCGGGGTCCGCGGCCGTCATCTCGCCGGTGAGCACGACGAACTGGGGGTGCGCGCCGTTCGCGGCCAGATTCCGCCGCAACCGGGCGAAGGTCGTCTCGCGCTCGTCGAGGCTGTCCGCCCGAGCGACGACCACGTGATAGTCCGGGCCGGTCGAAGTCGCGTCCCGCACGGGGAAATCCGGGAAGGCCGCCGGGTCGCCGTCCGGCCGGGCCGGTGCTTCGAAGACTCCGGGCTGCCACAGATCGCCCAGCCCGTGCCAGTGAAGGGCCAGTTCGGCCAGCACCGCCGCGGCGGCGACCTCCTCGTCCGGGCTCGCGTGCAGCGGCCCGAAATCCGGTGCGAACTGCCGAATGTCCTTAATGGACACTCCGGCGCTCAGCGCGGCGAACAGCGCGGACGCGGTCCACAGTCCTTGCGCGTCCTCGTAGGCCTGCTTCCAAGGCGGTCGTCCGTCGATCCATTCCCCGAGCCACTGCAACTTGTCGCGCAGCGCCTGACGCTGATCCTCCGGCACCCGCGCCAGTTCCCGCCCGAGTGCCGCGAAATGCGTATCCCTCGCCGCGGGCGTGCTGTCGGGCCGGAGCAGCAACGACAGGACGTCGACAGCGTCCTTCGCGGGCAGCTGGGCGATCTGCCGCAAGCCCGGCTGCCCGTTGGGCCCGGCGGCCTTCCACAGTTCCGAGAAAACCCTGCCCAGCCAGGGTTTGTCCGAACGCGCCGGTGCCGCGACCGATTCGGCGCGCACTGTGTCGTCGAGATGCAGCGCAGTGACCCGAGGCTCCTCGGCAGGCCGGGTCGGGTCGCTGTACAGGACGGCGGCGAAACCCATTTTCCGCAAGCCGTCAGTGAGCTCCGCGAGATCTGCTTCGCCGACGTTGCGCCAATCCCGGCTGAGGACGAGGTAAGGCTTCTTCTCGCCGGATCGCTGATTCCGCAGATAACGCCGCGCGTTCTTGACCAGCCGTTCGCGGTCGGCGGAGCCGGGACTGCGCAACCGGGCGACGACGACGTTCCGCCGTCCGCCGTCGGCGTGGGAGAAGGAGAACTCGGCCAGCCCGATGGTCTCGCCGTGATCGTGGACCTGCCCGCGCGGCTGGAAATCCGTCGCGCCGCCGAACCCGAGCGCGGCTCGCTCCGCGTCGTCGCAAAGGCTCAGCGCGTGGATGAAACCCAGGTCCGGGCCGACCAGGTCCAGGTATTCCTGGGCCAGTTCCAACGCCAGTTCGTACGCTCGTTCGGCGAGTTTCGGGCTGTCGGCCGCCGCGGACTTCGCGAGCGCCAGCTGCGCCTCGATGCGGTCGAGGAGGTCTCGTCGCTTGGCGAACTCGGCGTAGGCGAAGGACAATGTGGTGAGGACGCCGTAACGCAGGAAGATGCCCGCCGCGCCGTCGCCGCGGGTTTCCTCCTCTTCGGCGACCTGGACGCGCGACTGCGGCCTGCCGGTGAGTTCCGCGAGCCGGTCGCCGACGAGGAGCCGGTCCGTTTCCCGTTCGGTGGCGAGAAACCGGAGCTTGTCCGCGAGACTCGTGTCTTGATGCGGCAGCCCGCGGCCCGGTTTGCGGATGCGGTCGTAGAGGACCTTGTCGACGATCCAGCGAAGGATGTCGCCGGGGCGGGCGCCGGTCGCGCGGACGAGCGCCCACAGGTCGGCGAGTTCCTGTTCGGTGAGCTGCTCGCGGACCTCGCGCGGGAGGTCGAAACGCTCGTCTGTGTCCTCGTCCGGCACCGGCGGCGGTGGCTTCGTCTCGCCGGGATAGTCGTGGCGCAGCGGTACGACCTCGGTGTGCTCGCGGACCGGCCGCGCGACGGTTTTGTCGGTGGGGTATGGGAAAGTGGCGGGTACTACGGGCGGGACCTCCGGTACGGCCGGTTGTGGGTAGCGCACGTCCGGGACGGGTTTCGGCTGGTTGCCGCGGCCGGGGAAGTCCGGCGGGAGTCGCGGAAGCGGGGCGACGTCGCCTGTGCGGAACGGGTCGCCGACGCGCACTGGCGCCGGGTCGCCGGGGACCGGTGTTCCCGGACGGGGATCGCCGACGCGGACCGGTGCCGCATCGCCCACCCGAGGCGGGCGCGGATCGCCGACGCCCGGGAACGGTTCCGTCCGCACCGGAGTCCGGGCGGGGAAGCCGATCGACGGCCGCACCGGATCTGTCACGGTCGTCGGCGCCGGGCTGACGACCGGGCCGAGCAGGCTTTCGGCGAAGCTCACCGACTGCCCCAGCCGCGCCCGGGGAAGCATCGGCTCGGCCCGGACGGATTCCGGCCTGGCGGGTGGCGAGTGGGGGTTGGTCTGGACGGGTTGTGGCCTGGCGGGTGGCGAGTGGGGGTTGGTCTGAACGGGTTCGGGCCCGGCGGACGGCGACTGCGGTTCGTCCCGGACGGATTCCGGCCTGGCGGACGGAGAGTGGGGGCCGGTCTGGACCGGTTCCGGCTCGGCGGGTGGCGAGTGGGGGTTGGCCTGGACGGGTTCGGGCCCTGCGGATGGCGACTGCGGTTCGGCCTGGACTGGGTGCGGCTCAGCGGAAGGCGAATGCGGGCCGGTGCCCAGGTGGTCCAGCTGGTCGAAGGCAGCGCGGAACTGGGCGCGCAGCCCGGTTCCTTCCGGAGTCGGCGTCTCGGTCAGCCAGTCGTGCAACGCCAGCCGGAAGTCGTGGCGTCCGGCGGCGTCGAGGTTTCCGGTTTGGGCGCCGTTCAGGAGCGTCAAGTGCGCGGACAGGCCGCCGGAACGAGCCTGTGCGTGGTAGTTGTTCCAGAGGTCGGGGAGCGCTCGGGCCCGGTCCGGAGAGATCGGGGCGTCGCCGTCCGGCAAGTGCGCTCCGACGGTCTCCGGCGCACGCGCCCCGGCAGGTCGATTCCCGCCGGCCAGCGCTTCGCTCGCCCCGGTGATGACAGGCACCGAACGCAACGCCGCTCGCGTGCCCGGCTCCCCGTCCGAGACACCCTCGCCGTGGAGCACCGTGAAGGCGACGGGATCCGGTTGTGGTTCGGGCGTCCGAGCTATCGCTTCGTGGGCTTTGGCTTCCAGCCCTTTGGCCTCGGCGAGCAGGTCGCCTGTCCTCGACAGCACCTCGTCGAACGCGGTGCGGGCGGGATGTCCTTCTGCGGAGGACAGGTTGGTCCGCGCCACGAGCGCCTGTTTTAGTTCCCACTCGCTCAGTTCCCGGTGCACCATCCGGTCGACGAGCGCGAGATGCCGGGACGCGACGCCCTGCTCGGCGAGGTCCGGCAGCGAGTACCCGAGTCCGCGCAGGCGTCCGAGCACGTCGGCGAGTTCGGCCTCGTTGCGGCGGGTCTCGAGGGTGAACCACCGATCGCCCGGCCTCGGACCGGCGGGGTGACCGCCGAGCGAACCGAGCAGCTGGTCGCCCAGCCAGCCGACGCCGCGATCGCGCGCGTAGGCGGCGCGCTCGGAGAGTTCCGCCAGCTTCGCCTCGGGCTCGGACACGAGAACCCTCTTGACCCGCCCGGCGAACGTCTCCTTCGGCCGGAAATCCTTGAGCTCAGCGGGCGATTTCGCCGATGCGGACTCCTCGCTGCCCGCGGTCTCCGATCGCTGCGGCGCGGACTCGCTGCGGGGCGCAGCGGCGTCGGTCGACCGGGTGGTTCGGAGTGGCGTGGGTTCGTTGTGGGGTGCTGTGGTTCGGGTCGGTCGGGCACCGGTGTCCGGCGATCCGGCCGGACGTGGCGGCGCGGATTCGCCGCGGGTGGCGGTGGCGGTTTTTGTCGGCTGAGCGCCGGTGTCGGCTGATCGGGTGGTTCGGAGCGGTGTGGGCTCGTTGTCGGGTGCGGTGGTCCGCGTCGGCCGGGCACCGGTGTCGGGCGATCCGGTGGTCCGGAGCGGTGTGGGTTCGCCGTGGGGAGCCGTAGCGGAGGCCCCCGGCGGCCGGGTGTCCGGCGATCCGGTCGCTCGCGGCGCATCCTTCTGACTCGCGGAGGGCCCGGACGGTCCAGCCGACTCATCCGGCTGCGGAACTGGCGGCTCGTCCGGCGGGGTGTCCGCCTCAGGAGCCCTCTTCTCCCCAGCCGCCTCGACCGGCTTGCCTTCCGCGGCGGAGTCGGGATTCCGCCGCGAGTCCAGGTCGATTACCTTCCCTGCCTTGGACTCTCCGGCCGCCTCAGCAGACGAGTGTCCCTCTTCCGCGGCACCGGAAGCACCGTCATCAGCGCGCGTCGGTGCAGTCTTCTCCGGCGCGGCGGCGCTGTCCTTGCCCGAAGACGAACCTTTGGCACCACCGCCTGACCCAGCGTCCCTGGTCGGTGCCGAGGCGGGCGCATCGCCAGACCGCGCCGGAGGAGTTCCGTGCGCGGGCGAGTGCGGCGCGAGGGTAGCGGTCCGCGCAGGCAGCTGCGCCGGTGCCGAGGACGGCGGCCGGGCCAGGTTCGTCACTTCCGCGCCAGAAGACCCGGCGTCGACTCTCGGGGCCAGTCCCGCACCGGAATGGGCGCCGTCTGTAC
This sequence comes from Amycolatopsis halotolerans, assembly GCF_042647905.1. NCBI lineage: Bacteria > Bacillati > Actinomycetota > Actinomycetes > Pseudonocardiales > Pseudonocardiaceae > Amycolatopsis > Amycolatopsis halotolerans. The sequence goes on along the minus strand of NZ_JBHRWI010000015.1, from coordinate 110,457 downwards.
CGGTGGCCCGTTCGGCGAGAGGTACTTCGGCGTGCTGGGCCGAGGCCTGCTGTTCGGCGGAGTTGTGCACTCCGGGGTGCTGAGACGTGCCAGCCTGTTCGGCCGAGCCGCGCGCCTCTCCGCCGGACGGGGCGGCGGAGCCGTGGTCGGGAGGCGGCATCGGGGTGTTCGGGGGACCGCCGTCGGGCGGGGTCGGCAGGTGGGACCGGATCAGGTCGCGGATGGTCGGGTGCTGCTCCCCGGTGATCCGCTCATAGGTGTTCTTCATGCCGTTCGCCCCGAGCGCGTGCATTCCGCCCCGCGCGGCGCCGGCGATCGCACCCTGGCCCATGGGGTGGTCGAGGATGTAGTTCGTACTGGCGCCGGTGATGGCTCCGGACACGCTCGCGCCGGCGACCGAGCCGAGCTGTTTCGCGGCGTCCTCGGACAGTTTCGGCAGTTTTCCCAGGCCCTTGGCCGCGGTGTCGGAAACGACCTTCCCCACCGTCCGGTTCGCCACGTGCCCGAGTGCGCCGCCGATGGCGCCCGCCTTGATCGCGTTCTTGACCTTGTCCTTGTCGACGTCCCCGTACCCGCGCCACGAGCTGAACTCCTGGCCCAGCAGATTGCCGACCCCGCCGCCGGCGGCTCCGCGCCCGGCGTTCCAAGCCGCCTCGACGGTGAACTTGCCCAGGCCCACAGCCAGCCGCGCTGCCCGGCTGGAAGCGGCGATCTTCTCGACGAACGCGGCGACCCTGGCCGCGATCTGAGCGCCGAGCCTTGCTGCGAAGAGGGCTTCGCCCGCCGGTCCGGCGATCAACGTGGACAGCGCGAACAGCGCGACGTTGATCAGGATGTCCGCGACGATCTCGCCCTTGATGTCCGCGAGGTCCTTCGCGTACTTCCGGCAGGCTTCGGCCAGCTCATGGCAGTGCCCGGCGAGCTGGGACAGCCCCTCGCCGCCGGACGAACCGTCGAGGAAGCGGTGCAAGGCGTTGTACGCGGAAACGCCCGCGAGGTCGGTCCAGGTCTCGTGCAGGCTCTCGACGTGCGGACCGGCCTGGTCGTGCAGCGTGTTCAGCGCGTCGCGCAGATGGTCCCAGGCGTCGCCCAGCTTCCGCGCGTCGGATTCGCTGTCCAGCGGCCAGATCGCGTCGAGCCATCCGGCGTGCCGCGAGAGCCAGTCGGACTTGACGCGGATCCACAGCTCTTCGGTCGGTTCCTGGACGTCGCCGGGGGCCATCCGGCTACTGCCCGGTCTGGGACGAACGCAGCTCGGCGGCGTTCTTCGCGTCCGCGGTGCGGTATTCGGCGATCTGCCCGACGGCCTGGTCGGTCATCTGCGCGAGGCCGAGCGAGGCCAGCTGCGCGTTCCGGTCGAGGCTTTTCGCCCAGTCGCGGTAGGAATCCAGGAAAGCCTTGCCGGTCGCTCCGTTGCCGACCTGGTACTCCTGCTGCAAGTCGTCGCGGATGCCGCCCAACGTGGTGTGGTAGGTCTGCTGCAGTTGCGCCAGCGCGCGGAACACCTGCTCGGTCGCGTCGGGGTACATCCCGGCGTACCCGCCGGGGTCGGTGCGGTCGACGAGGTGTTCGCCGGGGGCGGGTTTCTCCGGCGGTGCCATCAGCGGCCCTCCCCGGTGAGCTGACGGTCGAGTTCGTGCAGCATCGGATCGGCGCGCAGGTCCGCGGTCTCCGGAGTGGCGTCGGCAGGCAGGTATCCGGACAGGATCGAGAAAGTCTCCTGACGGGCAAGCTCCGCGGCCCGGTGCACGACGTCGGTGATGTCGGCGGCCAGCTGGGCCGAATCGGGCGCACGGTAGATCCGGGAGTCCAGGCGCAGTTCGACGAGTTCGCCGGAACTGCCGACGACCGCGGTGATGAGGTCGTCGTCGGAGGAGGCTTCGGCGCGGACTTCGGCCATCCGGGACTGCGCGGCCCTGATGTCGGCGGCCAGCTGCCGGTATTCCTCGTACATGTTCAGGTGCGGTGGCGTGTCCATGCCAGTCCTCCTCGCTTCCGGACGCCAGTCTGGGACCGCGAGCGCGGTTGTGGCGGGCGGTGACCGGTAGCGGCCACGGAGCCGGGAACGGGCGCCAAGTGCCGCAGTATCGCGAGGGTGACCCGACACCGTAAGGCTTCTGTCGCCACCGTGCTGACGGTGACGTCGCTCCAATTCGTCCTCGGCGGCGGCACGGCGCGCGCGGCGCCTCCTGCTGGGGCCTGTGCCAACGCGCAACCCGCGCACCCCGAGATCGCCGCGCAGCCTTGGGCGCAGCAGACGCTCGCCCCCGAGTCGGCGTGGCGGTACACGCGCGGCGGCGGGGTAGTGGTGGCGGTCGTGGATTCCGGGGTGGACGCCGACCATCCGCAGCTGCGCCGTCCCGGAAAGGTGTTGCCGGGGCGCGATTTCGTGGCGAACCAGGACCTTCCCGGCTCCTTCGACTGCGATTCGCACGGCACCGCGGTGGCGAGCATCGTCGCGGCGGACGCGCTGCCCGGCGTCGGGTTCCGCGGCGTCGCGCCGGACTCGACGGTGCTGCCGGTCCGGGTCAGCGACCAGGACCTCACCGACCAGGGCCAGATCCAGCGGATCAACCCGCAGACCGTCGCGAACGGCATCGTCTACGCGGTCGGGCAAGGCGCTCGCGTGCTGAACCTGTCCATGTCCGGGACCGCCGACTTCCCGCCGATCCGCGAAGCGGTCGCCTACGCGGTGGCCAGCGACGTCGTGGTGGTCGCCGCGGCGGGCAACGCACAGCAGGACGCGTCGGCGAAACTTCCGTCGTATCCCGCGGCTTATCCCGGCGTGCTCGGCGTAGGCGCGGTGGACATCGACGGGGCGCGGGCGTCCAGTTCGCAGATCGGCCCGTACGTCGGGCTCGTCGCGCCGGGAGCGAAAGTGCTCGCCGCGACCAGAGTGGACGGTCATGCCTACGACGACGGAACCAGCTTCGCCACCCCGTTCGTCGCGGGTACCGCGGCTCTCGTGCGCGCGGCCTGGCCGAACCTGTCCGCGCCGGAGGTCATCCGGCGGCTGGAGGCGACCGCGAGCCCGGCAAGGGGCGGGCAATCCAGCGACGCGTACGGCGCCGGTCTGGTCAACCCGTACCGCGCGGTCACGGACGGGATGAACCTCGCGCCGGCAGCGGGAATCCCGGCGTATCACCCGGCTCCCGAGGACCGGGCCGCGGTCGCGCACGCGGAGTGGGTCCGCGGCACGACCTCGACCGCGACCTGGCTCGCCTTCGGGGGCGCCGGGGTTTTGCTGGTGGCGGTGCTGATCGTGGTCGTCGTGCGACGGGGCGGCCGTCGCGGGTGGCGAGCGGGCCGGGCCGCGGCCTTGCCCGCCGATCCGGTGGCGGAGGAGCTGCCGGACCAGGTCTCGCTCCTCGGACAGTCCTAAGCGGACACAAGAAAGCGCGCCCCGTCCGAGAACGGGGCGCGCTTCACCGTGCCAGGATCACACCTGCCACGTGGCGGCGCAGCTCTGCACGCAGTGCTGCGACCGGTCCACCGAGTTCGAGGTGGCGCGGCCCATCGCGTGGGCCTTGTCGTTGTATTCGTTGTCCAGCTTGAACTTCTGGCCCATCGCGGCGTCCATCTCGTGGCCGTTGCCGTCGGTCAGGACGCTCGAGAACGCGTCCTTCGCGCGCTGGTACACGTCGCCGAACGACGTCGAGTCCTGGCCGGTGGCCTTGAAGATCTCCTGGGCCTGGCTCTGGACCTGGTCGAAATACATCAGGATCTGGTCGGTCACTGTGGTCTCCCTTCTCCGGTGCGGCGGCTCAGACGGCGCCGAACGCGGAACCGAACGAACCGGTGTTGATCTGGAAATCGCCGGTCACGCCGAGCGCGCGGCCGTTTTCCGCGTCGTTCTCGAAATACTTGTTCGCCGACGTGGTCAGGGTGTCGGCCAGTCCGTGGCCGCTCGTCGTCAGCCGCTGGTTCTGGGCGAACCGGTCCGGCTCGATCCCCTGGAACATCCGCCCGCCCGCGCCCTTCCAGACGCCTTCCAGCCCGGTGTTCCCGGTGTTGAGGCTGGTGTTGCGGTTCGCGACCTCCTCGTAGAGGCCACGCCAGTTGTCGGCGATCCCGCGCATCTGCGTGGGATCGCCGTTCATGAAGTTGAACCCGGTCACAAGACCCTCCATTCGCGCTCACGGGAACGCGCCCCGGATTCCCCGGCCGCCTCCCTGCGTTGTCCGAAGCTAGTTCCTCCGGCGCGCGATACCGGCCTGGCGGCACGTTCCTGCCACGGCCGCCCGGAACGCCGCCCGGACGCGGAAGATCGGTGCCATGGCGACAGTCCTGGTCAAGCGGCCCGCGCGGAAACCGGCCCCGGAGATGCCGGCCGGCGAGCTGATGCTGCAACCGCCCCCGGCGATCCCGGCCCCGCCGGGACGGCAGTGGGCGCAGGTGTTCACGGTGCTGCCGATGCTCGCCATGATGGCGTCGACGCTGCTGCTGTACTCGGGCAACCTCGGCGGTTCCCTCCGGTTCGTGGTCTACGGGCTGATGGGCGTCGGGATGCTGGGCATGATCCTGACCGGGCTGCTGCAGGGCGGCGGCCCGAGCAAACGGGAAATGGGGCAGGCCCGGCGGAAGTACCTGCGGCACCTGGCGCAGCACCGGGTGCGGCTGCGCCGGGCGGTGCGCCGGCAGCGCACGGCCATGGACTACCTCCACCCGGAGCCGGCCGCGCTGTGGTCGCTCGCGGCGAGCTACCGGCTGTGGGAGCGGCGCAAGGACGACGAGGACTTCGCCGTGGCCCGGATCGGGCGCGGTCCCCAGGGCCCGGCGCTCGCGCTCGTCGCGCCGGACACGCTGCCGCTCGAAGAGCTCGAACCGCTGTCGGCGCTGGCGTTGCGGCGGTTTCTCGCGACTCACCGCACGGTCGACGGGCTGCCGCTGGCGATCGCGGTCAACGGCTTCAGCCGGATCCACCTGCGCGGGGACCGCACGGCGGCACTCGGCATGCTGCGGGCAGTGCTGGCCCAGCTCGCCGCACTGCAGTCGCCGGATGATCTGCGGATCGCGGTGTGCGCGAGCGAGGACCGCCGCGCCGACTGGGAATGGCTGAAGTGGCTCCCGCATTCGCTGCACCCGGCGCGTTCGGACGCACTCGGCCCGCTGCGGCTGGTGGTTCCGGCGGTGTCGGCGCTGGAAGCGATGCTGGAGGAGGAACTGGGCGCCCGCCCGCGGTTCGATCCCGACCAGCAGGTCAGCGTCCCCGGGCCGTACCTGGTCGTGGTCCTGGACGGCGGCGAGGTCGCCGGGTCGGACCACCTGATGACCGGCGGCGGCGTGGAGGGCGTCACGGTGTTCGACCTGACGACTCGGCCGCCGCGAGTGCCTGCCCGGACTTCCGTGCTGCTGTCGGTCGGGGCCGACGGCGCGCTTTCGAGCCGGACCGCAGAGGGCGAAGCGCAGCTCGGCGAGGCCGATTTCCTCGACGGTGCTGCGGCCGAAGGACTGGCGAGGCAGCTCGCGCCGCTGCGGCTCAGCTCGGGAATCCGCGACGCGCCGATGAGTTCCGAGCTCGGTCTCGCCGAACTGCTGGGGCTGGGCGATCCCTACGACCTCTCGCCGGAGGACACCTGGGCGCCGCGGCCGAACCGCGACCGGCTGCGGATCCGGTTCGGCATCCAGGAGGACGGCGCCCCGATCGACCTCGACCTGAAGGAATCGGCGCAGGAGGGCATGGGCCCGCACGGCCTCCTGATCGGGGCGACCGGCTCCGGCAAGTCCGAACTGCTGCGGACGCTCGTGCTGGCGCTGGCGATCACGCATCCGCCCGGCTCGCTGAACTTCGCGCTGATCGACTTCAAGGGCGGCGCGACCTTCACCCGGCTCGACAAACTGCCGCACACCAGCGCGGTGATCACCAACCTCGCCGAGGAACTGCACCTGGTCGACCGGATGACCGACGCGATCAACGGCGAGCTGATCCGCCGCCAGGAACTGCTGCGCGCGGCCGGGAACTTCTCCTCGCTGCGCGACTACGAGAAAGCGCGCCAGGCGGGTGCCCCGCTGCCGGAGGTGCCCACGCTGCTGGTCATCTGCGACGAGTTCTCCGAACTCCTTTCCGCCAAGCCGGATTTCATCGACATGTTCGTCCAAATAGGACGGCTGGGCCGGTCGCTCGGCGTGCACCTGCTGCTCGCGTCGCAGCGGCTGGACGAGGGACGGCTGCGCGGACTGGAAGGCCACCTGTCCTACCGGATCGGCCTGCGGACGTTTTCGGAGATGGAGAGCAGGGCGGTGCTCGGCGTGCCGGACGCGTTCAAGCTGCCGCGCGCGCCGGGGAACGGTTTCCTCAAGGTGGGCACCGAATCGATGGTGCGGTTCCGCTCGGCCTACGTGTCCGGCGTGCACCGGCGGGTCAGCCAGTCCGGCGGACCGGCCGGCCCGCCGGAGGACCTGGTGCTGCACGAATACACGACCGCCTACCACGCGCCCGCGATCGACGCCGGGGACACCGCCGAGCCCGAGCCGGAACCCGACGCCGCGGTCGACGAGACGCTGCTGGACATCATGGTCGACCGGCTGGTCGGCCGGGGCACGCCCGCGCACCAGGTGTGGCTGCCGCCGCTGGACGAATCGCCGTCCCTGGACGAACTGCTGCCGGACCTGGTCGCGCACCGCGAACGCGGGCTGACCGCCAACTCGACCGAACTCGCCGGAGCGCTGCGCCCGGTGCTCGGCCTGGTGGACCGGCCGTACGAGCAGCGGCGCGATCCGCTGAGCCTGGACCTGTCGGGCGCCGCCGGACACGTCGTGGTCATCGGCGGCCCGCGCAGCGGCAAGAGCACGGCCTTGCGCACCTTGATCCTCAGCCTCGCGCTCACGCACACGCCGCGCGAAACGCAGTTCTACTGCCTCGACTTCGGCGGCGGAACGCTCGCCGCGCTGGACGGGCTGCCGCATCTGGCCGGGGTGGCCGGACGCCTGGACACCGGCGCGGTCCGCCGCACGGTGTCCGAGGTCGCCACGCTGCTCGCCCAGCGGGAGCGGCTGTTCGCCGAGCACAAGATCGACAGCGTCGCGACGTTCCGGAAGCGGAAGGCCGCGGGCGAGTTCCCGGACGATCCGCACGGCGACGTGTTCCTCGTGATCGACGGCTGGCTGACCCTGCGCAACGACTTCGACCAGCAGGAGGAGATCGTCAGCGACATCGCCTCGCGCGGTCTCGCCTACGGGATCCACGTGGTCGCCGCGTGCTCCCGCTCGTTCGACCTGCGGATGAACGTGCGCGACCTGTTCGCCAGCCGGCTGGAACTGAAGATCAGCGACCCGATCGATTCGATCGTCGACCGGCGCGCGGCGATGGGCGTGCCCGCCGACCGGCCCGGCCGGGGACTGTCGGCGAGCAAGCACCAGATGCTGATCGCGTTGCCGCGCATCGACGGCGGGCACAGCGTCGGCGATCTGCCCGAGGGACTCGCGGGCCTGGTCACCGCGATCGCGGACGCGTGGCCCGGCGCGGCGGCACCGCCGGTCCGGCTGCTGCCCGGCGTGCTGGCGTATGACGAGCTTCCGGCCGCCGACGCACTGTCCGGACCGGACGCCGGGCTCGCGATCGGCGTCCACGAGCACGACTTGTCGCCGCTGCGGCTGGACTTCGCGAACGATCCGCACTTCTTCGTGCTGGCCGACACCCAGTCCGGCAAGACCTCGTTCCTGCGCACGGTGGCCCGCCGCATCTGCGCCGCGTACACGCCGGAGCAGGCGCGGATCGTGCTGATCGACCACCGGCGCGGGCTGCTCGGCGAGATCCCCGACGAGTACCTGCTCGGCACCGGCACCAACGACGCGCACAGCATCGCGCTGCTGAACGAGGTGGTCACCCGGCTGTCGCGGCGGCTGCCCGGCCCGGACGTCACGCCCGAGCAGCTGCGGGCGAAGAACTGGTGGCAGGGCGCGGAAATCTTCGTGCTCGTCGACGACTACGACATGGTGGCCACGCACCAGAACCACCCGCTCATGCCGTTGCTCCCGCTCGCCGCCCAAGCGGGCGACATCGGGCTGCGCATCGTGCTCGCCCGCCGCACCGGCGGCGCCGGCAAGGGCCTGTACGAACCGGTCCTCAACCGCATGCGCGAGGTCGGCGCGGCCGGCGTGCTGATGTCCGGCGACCGGGACGAGGGCCCGCTGCTCGGCGGGATGCGCGCGCAGGTGCTGCCGCCCGGCCGGGGCTGGCTGGTCGACCGGCGCGGGAACAAGGGGCTGGTGCAGCTGGCCTGGTCGCCGCCCCGGGCCTGACCGAACAGACCACTGTGGACAGACGAGCGGAAGCAGGAGAGCGCGATGACACCACCGGACAGAATGGCGGGAATCCCGGCTTTGATGGAGCGGTTCGCCGAGAACGCGGGAACCCTGGCCCGGGTGTCGGTCCCGGACCTGGTGGCCGGACGGGGCAGCGGCGGCTGCGGCAGCATGCTGAACGGCCACGAGTCCGTGCTGGACGCCGACAGCGGGACCACCGACCGGCTCTACCGGTTCATCACCCAGTTCAAGGAGACGGTCAACGCACTGGGCACTTTCGCGCACAACGCGGCGCAGAACTACCACTTCACCGACCAGGCCGCCAAGGACGACCTCGCGAAGGCCGCCTTCGACGACTACACCCGCACGGCGTTCGGCAAGATGACCGGCGACGGCCTGCCCGCGGTGCTGCCCTCGCTCACGTCCGGGCAGCAGCGGTAGGGCGACCGGCATGATCGACTACCGCAGCAAGGAGCTCGGCGAACTCCGCGACATGATCGTGGCGGAGTGCGTCCAGCACGTGCCCTTGCTCAGCGCGGCTTCGGCGATGTGGACCCAGGTTCGGCCCTGGCTGGCGGACCGGGCGGCCGATCTGGACCGGACGCGGCTCGATCTCGCCGACGGCTGGAAGGACTTCGCGGGCACCGTCTTCGACGCCGAGGCGCTCAAAGTGGTGCGGGTCGCGCAGTCCTGGACCGACGACATGGCCGGAGGACCCGAATCGGGCGGCCCGCTGACGACCAGCACGACCACCAAGCAGATCAGCGACGCGATCACCGCGCTGATCAACGCGATCCACGACGCGCGGGGCTTCGCCGACGCGAAGATCGCGAACCTGCCGTCGAACGCGTCGCAAGCGGACGTGGACCAGGCGCGCAACGACGTCGCCGACCGGCTGAACACCTTGACGCCGCTGTATCAGGAGGTGACGTCGAAGCTGCTCGCCGCTCCCGGCAGGCAGCTGTCGGGGGATCCGAAGGTCGGGTTGACGTCGACCTCGGACCAGCCGGGGCCGGGTCCGGCCGTGCCGAACAACGGCGGCGGGGATCCCGCGTCGGCGAATCCGCAGGAAACCCCGTCCCCGCAAGAGGTTCCCGACACCAAGGAACCCGCCAAAGACCCCGCCGACAGCTCGCCCGAATCGCCGCTGGTGACCGCCAAGAACGCGGCGGACGTGGCGAGCAAGCTGCTCGACCTGGCCAAGAACGCGGGCGGCACCGGGGGAAACGCCGCGCAGGTGCCCGATCCGGTCAGCACTGCGTTCAACCCCGCCGACCTGTATCAGCCTGCGGACTTTTCCCCGGTCCCGCAACCGGATTCCGGATTGCCCGGGCTCGCTGGCTCGGTCGGCGGCGGGGCGGGAGCCGGAATCGGCGGTGGTGGTGGTGTCGGCGGCGGCCCGGCCGGGGCGGGAACAAGCGCGAGCGGGGCTGTTTCGCCGAACGCCGCGCAGGCGGGGCTTTCCGCCGGAGCCGCACCCGCCGCCGGGGCGGCGACGTCGACCGGGAGCGCTGGCAGCAGCGGCATGCCGCCGATGTATCCGCCGCAATCCGGTGCCGGGCGGGGAGGTTCCGGCTCCGGCGGGATCCGGCCCGGGGCGGCGGAACGGGTCAACGCCGTGCGGTCGCGCAAGACCGACGGCAAGACCGGGGTCGTGCTGGCGGGACGGGAAACCGAGGGCAAGCGCAGGAAACCGGCTCCGGCTCCGGCGAAGGCCCCGAAGAAACCGCCGCCGCCGGTCGAGCAGGCGCCCGTCGAGGTGCTCGACGAAGAGTTGTGGCAGGTCGGCAGCGCCGGCCCGGAACGCAGTTACCGAACCTGAGGAGGGGAAAGATGTCCGACGCATCCTTCATCAAGGGGGACCCCGAGGCGATGGCGGTGTTCTCCGCGCAGACCAAGGCCCCGGCGCCGCCCGCGTCGCTGGCCAGGCTGGGGGAGCCGGTCAGCCCGCTGGGCACCGTCGAGGGAATCCTGATGGCCGTGCTGGACAAGGCGGCGACCGGCGTGGTCGGCGCGTACATCGGCAACACCAGCGAGGACATGACGACCATCTCGGCGAAGGTGAAGGCCGCCGCCGCGCAGTACAAGGCCACTGACCTGATCAACAGCATCGACCTGGCGACGTCCACGCTGAAGGTGGCCGACAAGGGAATCGGCGTGCTGAAGCAGTTCTCGGGCGCCGGGAAGACGCCGAGCACCGGCACTGGCACTGGCACCGACACGGGGACCGGCACCGGTGGCGCCTCGCCCGAGCATCCGTCCGCCCCGAAGTCTGTCTGAAGAGGAGTTGACCGGTGATTCCCTACAACGTGCTGCTTCCCGATTTCCACAAGGCGATGATCAACGCCGAGCAGGCGCACATCCCGACCCTGCGCTCCGCCGCGACGATGTGGTCGGAGGTGCATGCCTGGAGCCAGACCGCCGCCGCCGAACTGCGTCGCAACGCGGGCACCGTGACCCTGGCCGGCTGGCAGGACAAGGCCGCAGATTCGTTCGAGTCCAAGGTCGGCCGGTCGATCGCCGACCTGACGACGTGGAGCGACCGGATCGCCGCGTCGCAGGTCTCGACCCAGCTGAACGCGCTGGCCGACACGCTGCCGGTGACGCAAGGTCTCGTCGAGGGCTTCTTCGCCGAATACGCGGCCACCCGGATGAACCCGCTGACGTGGGAATTGGCTTTGCAGGCCTGGCAAAGCTCCGCGACGGTGATGAACGAACTGGGCGGCCAGTACGACGGCGCGATGCTGGCTGTGTGCGGGGCGGCGGGCGTGACGAACCCGGCGGACCTGATCCCGAACTTCACCATCTCCTCGGCGGACGCGGTGAAAACGGCGGACGCGGCGGTGAATCTGCTGACCGAGGTGCAAAGCCTCGCCCAGACAGCGGGAATCGGCAGCGGGTCGGGGACCTCGCCGGACCTGTCGAAGCTCACCAGCGGCCTGCCCGGCGCCATCGGCGGCAACGGTCACGGCCTGAGCCTCGACCCGAAGGATTGGACGTCGGGCCAAGGCATTTCGCTCGCCGGGCTGGGTCCGGGCTCGCTGTCGCCGGGCGACCTGGGCGGTGCGCTCGGCGGGATGCCTTCCGCGGCCGGTTCCGCGCCGGTGGCCTCCGGGTTGCCTTTCGGCGCGCTCGGTGCCGCTGGCGCCGGGATTGGTGCGATGCCCGCCATGCGTTCCACGGCCGCGAAACGAAGCAGCGTGGAACCCGAGGGGACGGCGAGTGGCTCGGCCCGTGGCGGTGCGGGCGGAATGGTGCCGCCGATGACGCCGCACGGTATGGGGGCCGGAGCCGCCGGAACCCTGCGTCCGGGCAGCGCGGAGAACACGGACGGCCAATCCGCCAACGGACGCCGCCGCTCCACCGCGAACGACGGCGTGACGGTCGCCCTTCGGGGCCGGGCCAACGGTGCCCAGGACGGATTCGTGGCGCGGCCGAACCGGTTCGGTGAGTCGGGGAGCGGCACGGTGGAACTGATCAACACCGCGGACTAGCGCCGAGCCGTGACGGCCGAACCTCTGGCTCGGCCGTCACGCTGCTTTGTGGATACGGAGTTCAAGGCCGCGCAGCTGTGGGCATCTGCCACTAATCGGAGGAACGCTGAGCCGTGGCACCCGTATCCGGCCTCTCGGTTCGGCCGTGACGCTGCCTTCGGAAAGCACAGCTCGAAGACCGCCCCGCCCTCGTCCGCGTTGTACACCGTCAACACCCCGTCGTGCGCCACCCGCCCGACGATTGCTGCGTCGCGGCGGCCGGAGCGAACCGCTGGACCCTGTCGTCGTGCGGCCTGAAGGAAGCGGAGTTCGAAGGCATCGCCGACGTCAGCATTGCAGATCGACAGCACGGCGCCGTGAGTTCGCGCGATCCTGCCGACGATCGCTGGGTCGTCACGCCGCTTGCGGGAAGCGGAGCTCGAAAATCGCCCCGCCCTCGTCCGCGTTGTACACCGACAACACCCCGCCATGGGCCTGCGCCACCCACCGCACAATCGACAGCCCCAGCCCCGACGACCCGCCGGTGCTGCTGAACCGGTCGAAGGCGTCCGCGGCCGTGGACGGGTCGATGCCGGGCCCGTGGTCGGCCACCGTGACCGTCCCGCCGTAAACCGTGATGTGCACGATCGCTTCCGCGCCCGGCTGCCTTCCGTAGCGAACCGCGTTGTCCAGCAGGTTGCCGACCGCGCGGCGGATCAGCGTCGGGTCCGCGTTCACCTTCGTCGGGGCCGCGGTCACGGTCACCTGCGCGCCTCCGGTGTGCGCGCTCTCGGCGATGTCGGTGACCAGCTGATCGAGCCACACCGGTTGCAGGTGCAGCTGTTCGACGCCCGCCGCGAGCCGGGCGCGGACCAGCAGGCTGTCGATGATGCTGCCCATGTCGGACGCCAGTTGCACGGTCCGCGGCAGCAGCGCGGCGCGCTGGTCCGGGTTCGCCTGGGCGGTTTCGGCCAGCGCGCGCAGGGCGGCGACCGGGCTGCGGAGGTCGTGCGCGGTCTCGGCGAGCAGCACTTCCTGTTCCTGCAACGCCGCCGCCGCGGGCCGGATCGACCGGCCGGACAGCAGGTGCCCGGCGAAGCCGAGCACGGCGATCAGCAGCACGCAGCCGCCCACCACCAGCAGCACGAACCGCGTGTGCGCGGACTCCGTGTCGGTGAGGTCGGCGGACGCGACGACGGCCCCGAGGTACTTCCCGGACGGGTTCAGCAGCGGCTGCGCGCGAACCAAGACCGACCGGCCGTCGGTGCTCTGCTGGTAGCCCTGGACGAGACCGCCGGTGTGGATCGCGTCCGCGGCGAGCCCGTTGAGCACGCCGGTGTCCATCGGCACGCAGGTGCGGCCGGAGAGGTGCGGCCGGAAGGTCTGGGCGCCGCCGGGCAGGATCGCGAACTGCGGGCAGGCGTTGTTCAGCTCGTCGCTGTTGACGAGCGCGAAGCTGACCACGCCGCCGTCGTAGCCGACCTGCCTGCTGACGGCAGACGTGACGCGGTCGAGGCTCGAAGTGACCTCGGCGGTCCCGCGGTCGGCGTCCTCGTTGACGACGATCCAGGCGAGCACGATCAGCCCGATCGCGTTCATCGTGGTGAACAGCGCGGTCAGGACCCAGCGCAGCCGGCGCAACCGGTCGGCGGCGGAGCCGTTCACTGAGCGCCGAACCGGTAGCCGAGACCGCGCACGGCGTGGATCAGTTCCGGTTCCCGCAGCTTCCGCCGCAGCCGCTTGACCACCGCGTCGACCGGGTTGGACTTGTCGCCCATTTCCTCCGGAGCCGCGGCCCAGCAGTGTTCGAGCAGTTCCGCCCGGCTCACCGCCTGCCCGGACCGGACGAGGAGGTATTCGAGCACGGCGAACTCCTTGTTCGACAGGGTGAGCAGCACGTCGGCCCGGCGGACCTCGCGCCGCGCGCAGTCCATCACGAGGTCGTCGTGGCGCAGCACCGAGGGCCGGTCCGACCCGCTGCGCCCGCACAGGTTCAGCACCCGCTGGGTCAGCTCGGCCATCGCGAACGGTTTGACCAGGTAGTCGTCCGCGCCGTGCTCGAACCCGGCGACGCGGTCGGCCGGCGAATCGCGGGCGGTGAGGAACAGCACGGGCGTGTGCCAGCCCTGGCGGCGGAGCGCGTCGACGTAGCCGAGGGAATCGCCGTCGGGCAGCATCCGGTCGAACACCGCGCAGTCGTAGGCGTGCGAGCCGAGCGCTCTCCCGGCGGCGGCGAGGTCTCCGCAGACGTGCACGCCGAGTCCGGCCGCGCCCAGCTGCGCGGCGACCGCGACCCGCATGTTCTCGTCGTCTTCGACGACCATCACCGTTGTCATCCAAACCTCAGGTGTCCCGATGGAAAGTTAGCGCATGGAGTTTCAACTACTCGGTCCGCTCGAGGCGCGCCCGTCGAGCGGCACCCGCATCGAGCTGAGGGCGACGAAGCCGGGCGCGCTCCTGGCGTTGTTGCTCCTGCACGCTAACGCCTGGGTCCGCGTTGATCAGCTGATCGCCGGAATCTGGCATGAACAGGCCGTGCCCGCCTCCGCGCTGCGCAACCTGCGCAGCTACGTGTGGCAGCTGCGGCAGAGCGTGGGGGAGCGGCTGGAAAGCCGGCCGGGCGGCTACCGGATCAAGGTGCTGCCGGGCGAACTGGACACCGAGCTGGTCGAAACGCTGGCGGAATCCGGCCGGGCGGCGCTGGCCGAGGCGGCGTACGAGACCGCGGCCGAGCGGCTTTCCGCCGCGCTGGGGCACTGGCGGGGCGAGCCGTTCGAAGGTCTCGAGTTCGACGGCGCGCGGGCCGCGGCGGCGAACTGGGAGGAACGGCGCGCCGAGCTCCGGTGCCTGCTCGCCGAGGCGTACCTCGCGTCGGACCGCGCGACGGACGCGATCACGCTGCTGCGCGAGGTCGCCGACCGCGACCCGCTCCGTGAAAGCGCATGGGCTCGGCTCGTGCTGGCCCTGCAGCAAGCCGGTCGTCCGGCTGAGGCGCTGGCCGCGTTCGAGCACGCTCGGAAGCTGCTGGCCCGCGAGCTCGGCTGGGAACCGGGGCCGGAACTCGTTGCCGCGCAGCGGAAGGTGCTGCAAGAACGGCAGCCCGGCACGGGCGCGAAGCTCAGCCTGGTCGCGGGCGGCGGTTCCGCGCCGCGACCGGCCGGGATCGACGGGCTGCTGGCGTCCGCCGCGAGCGAGGTGCTGATCATGTGCGCCACCGTCGGGCCGGGACCGGCGGAGGTCGTGCGCCGGCTGGGTCAGGCGACGCTGCGGCCCGGCGTGCGCTATCGCGTGCTGTGCCCCGATTCCGCCCGGCTGTCCGGTGCTCTCGGCGGCCTGGCGCTCGCCGGCGCGGACGTGCGGACCGTGGCCGACGTGCCGATGGACGCGCTGGTCGTCGACCGTTCGGCCGCGGTGCTGCCGGACGACCGGGCCGGGAGTTCGTCCGCGGCGGTGTTCCGGCTGCCCGGCGTCGTCGCGGCGACGGCCGGGTTGTTCGACCGGATCTGGCCCGAGGCCGTGCCGCTGATCCCGACCGGTCTCGACGACCGCGAGGGCGCCGCGGGGCTCACCCGCCGCGAGCGCGATCTGCTGACCCTGCTGTGTTCCGGCAGCACCGACGAATCCGCCGCGGCGCGGCTGGACATCTCCGTGCGCACGGTCCGCCGGATGGTCGCCGACATCATGAACCGGCTCGGCGCGCGCAGCCGGTTCCAGGCCGGGGCGAAGGCGGCCGGGCGGGGCTGGCTGATGGCCGAGGCGGGCTGATGACGAACGCACGACGCCTCCTCGTCGCCGACCGGCCCGGCGCGTACCCGACGATCGGGGACGCGCTCTCCGCCGCTCCGGACCACGCCGTGATCACCGTCGCCGAGGGCCGGTACCGCGAGGTGCTCGCCCTGTCCGGCCTGCACGTGACGCTGACCGCGGAGGCCGGGGCGCGGGTGATCGTCGACGGTGCCGGAGCGGAGCATCCGGTGCTGCACGCGGTCGGCGGATCCCTGACGCTGCAAGGGATCGAGTTGCACGCGGGCGAGTCGGCCGCGTTGGCCGCGGAGAACGTTGAGCTGGTCGTACGCCGCTGCCTGATCACCGGCGGGCGCGGGCCCGCGGTGCGGATCGAGGGGACGGCGGGGTTTGAGCTGACCGGCTGCTCGCTCGAGGCCGTCGAACAGGGCGTGGTGATCGAAGGCAGTCCCGGACGGCTGGTGGACACCGTCATCGAGGAGGTGACCGGGGACGGCGTCGTGATCGGCATGGGCGCCGCACCGGTGTTGCGCGGCTGCACCGTGACCGGGTGCGGGCTGCGCGGGGTGTACGTCTACCAATACAGCCGCCCGGTGTTGGAAAACTGCGCCATTTCGCGGACCGGCTCGGACGGGATCGCGGTGGCCCAGCACAGCTCGCCGCTGCTGCGGCAGTGCACCGTCCGGGACGCGCGCGGTTTCGGCATCGCGTTCGCGGCCGGATGCGGCGGCAGTATCGAGGAGTGCCGGGCGGAAAACACCGCGGAGCCGGGCATTTCCCTCGCCGACGGTGCGAACCCGACCGTCGTGGAGGCGACCGGACCGGCCGGTTCCGGCAACGGGGCGCCGGACGAGCTGCTGACCGAACTCGACACGATGGTCGGCCTCCCTCGCGTCAAGGCCGAGGTGCGTTCGCTGGTGGACGAACTGCAGGTCAACGAATGGCGGCGGAACGCGGGACTGCCGGTCGGCGGCGCGAGCCACCACCTGATCTTCGCCGGCGCGCCCGGCACCGGGAAGACGACCGTGGCCCGGCTGTACGGGCGGCTGCTGCAAGCACTGGGGGTGCTGCCGCACGGCCAGTTCCGGGAGGTGTCGCGGCGCGATCTCGTGGGCCAGTACATCGGCCACACGGCGGAGAAGACCGCGCTGATCTTCGAGGAGGCCAAGGGCGGGGTGCTGTTCATCGACGAGGCCTACACGCTGTCGCGCGCGGGCTCGGCGGGCGGCGACTTCGGGCAGGAGGCGATCGACACCCTGGTGAAGATGATGGAGGACCACCGGGACGAGGTCGCCGTGATCGTGGCCGGGTACACGAAGGAGATGGCGGGGTTCCTGTCCGCCAACCCCGGGCTCGCGTCGCGGTTCGGCAAGACGATCGAGTTCGAGAACTACACCCCCGGCGAACTGCTCGGCATCATCGAACGGATGGTCTCCAGCCAGGACTACGAGCTGGACGCGGCCGCGGAACCGGTGCTCGTCGACCACTTCGCGCGGATCTCCGGCGACGAGAACTTCGGCAACGCCCGCGACGCGCGGCGGCTGTTCGAGGGCGTGCGGAAGTCGCAGTCCCAGCGGTTGCGGCTGCTCGGCCGGGTGCCGACGCTCGAGGAACTGCGGAGCCTGAGCATCGCCGACATCGAGGCGGCGGTGGCCCGCTAACCTGGGCTTCGTGCGGGTGCTGGTGGTCGAAGACGATGACAATTTGCGGATAGCTCTCGACGTTTCGTTGCGCAGTGCCGGATTCGCCGTGGACGCGGTGGGCGATCTGCCGGTCGCCGACGAAGCGCTCTTCGTCAACGCCTACGACTGCGTGGTCTTCGACCGGATGCTGCCGTCGGGCGACTCGCTCGGCTATGTGCAGCACCGGCGCCGGTCCGGCTGGCTGGTGCCGGTGCTGTTCCTGACCGCTCGCGACAGCACCGCCGACCGCGTCGCGGGCCTGCAGCTCGGCGGCGACTACCTCGTCAAACCGTTCGAGATGGCCGAGCTGGTCGCGCGCGTCCGCAGCCTCTGCCGGCTGAGCCCCGCGCCGCGAACCCGCCCGGCCGTCCTGCGCCGCGGCGACGTGGAACTCGACGCGGGCACTCGCGAGGTGCGCCGCGCGGGCGTGCTGCTCACCCTGGCTCCGAAGGAGTTCCTGGTCCTCGAACGCTTGATGGCCGCGGCGGGCGCGCCGGTGCCGCGCAAGGAGCTGATCGAGCACGCGTGGGACCGGATGGCCGACCCGGACTCGAACGTCCTGGAGGTCGTGGTCCGGCAGCTCCGGCGCAAACTGCGGGAACAGACCCTGATCGAGACGGTCCGCGGCGTCGGCTACCGGTTCGCCGGGTAACGGCCTGCTCGCCGTGGCAGGAACACGGCGAGCCCGAGGAACCAGGCCATGCCGAGGTAGCGGCCGATCGGCAGGAAGGGGGAGAACCCCTTGGCCAGCAGCGAAAGCATGGACAGCACGGAAAGCGCGGCGACCCCGAGGCCGAACCAGGCGAGCCACTTCGGAAGGCCGCGCGCGCCGGTCGAGACCGCGGCGGTGAGGAGCCCGGTGGTGGCGATCTGGACGGCCGCGCCTGTGCTGAAGCTGAGGTCCGTGACGGCGCGGTAGACGGCGAGGTTGTCGGTGATTCCGGGCAGGGAAAGGATCCATTGAATGCTGGCCGAAAGCAGGAGAAATACCGCTGCCGCGGTCCCGGCGGACCGGGCGAGCGCGGCATGGGCCTCGCGGCCGAGGCGGTGCAGGTAGGCAGCTGACCAGCCTGCGAAGACCAGCAGTGCGAGACCGCTGACGGCTTGGCAGAAGGCGGCGATCGGGAGGCCGCCGTGGCTGGTTGCGGCGAGGTAGGCCGCAACCTCGGAGTTCGTCGAGTACGGCGTGACTATGGACGCACCTCGGTTGTGCCCGAGCAGGCCCGGGAGGACTAGGGACGCCAGGAAGAAGGCCACATAGGACACTGCGGCCAGTACGCCGGTGCGGACGCGGGATTCGGTAGTGGTGGTGGGCATGCCAGGGATCATGCGGCGGTCCGCGGCCGGTGCGCGTCGCTTCGGAGGCGTATCCCGGCCTGCTCCCGCGGGAGTACGTCCGGGAGCGTAGCGGCGAATGCGCTTCCGGACGGACGCGCCAGCACCGCGAGACGCGGACGATGGCGTGGTGACATCTGGTCGGGCCGCCGCAGCATCCCGCCGTCTGCCGGGCGGCGGGAATGCGTTGCTGGCCTTGGCTTTCGCCGTGGCCGCCGCTGCGGTTGCCGTCGTCGCCCACAGCGCATCGTGGGCGGGGTGGGTGACTGCCGCCGTAGCCGGTGCCGCCGTGGCGTGGTGGCGGACCCGCCCGACGCTCGCGTTGCTGGCCGGATTCGCCATGTACGCCGCGGATCTGCTCCTGGGCACGGTGCCCGCGCCGGTATTCCTGCCGCTGGTCCTCTTGTTCGCCGCCACGGTGGTACTCGGCCGCCGCCCGGTCGCCTACGCGGTGCTAGCTGCCGGGTACGCGCTGGCCGTCAGCGTCCCGGTGCCCGGCTGGGATGCGCCCACCCTGGCTTCGGCGGTCGGGTTGGCAGCGTGGTTTCTCGTGCTGGCCGTTGCCGCGGAACTCGTCCGGGTCCGGCGGCAGGCACGCCAAGCCCGCGAGGCCGAGCTGGCCGGTGAAGCGCGAACCCGGCGGGAACAAGCCTTGCGCCGAGCCGGGGACGAACGGCTCAGGATCGCGCGCGACCTGCACGACGTGCTCGCTCACCAGCTGGCGTTGATCACCGTCCAGGCCAACGCCGGGCTCGCCCTGCTCCCGCGCGATCCGCAAGCCGTCGAACAGGCGCTGACCGCGATCAAGGACGCGGGAAACTCCGCGCTCGGCGAGGTGCGCGCGGTGCTGGACGCGCTGCGTGCGCCCGAATCCGGCCACGTCCCGTACCGCCCGAGCCCCCGGCTTTCCCAACCCGGCGACCTGGCCGAACTGCTCGACGGAGCGCGCGCGGCGGGACTGCGCGTCGCGACCGAGATCGAGGACGCGCTGCCGTCGTTGCCCGTCCCGGTGGACCAGGCCGCGTACCGGATCGCCCAGGAAGCGGTCACGAACGCGATCCGGCACGCCGGTGCGGGCGCGACCGTCGGACTCCGCCTGTCCTGCGCCGACGACCGGCTCGAGCTGACCGTGACGGACGACGGCGGAGGCAGTCCTCGCGGAGGAGCATCGGGCGGCGGCAACGGGCTGCCGGGAATGCGGGAACGCGCGACGGCGTTCGGCGGCGCGCTCACGACAGGCCCGGTTCCCGGCGGCGGTTACCGGGTCGCCGCGGTCTTGCCGGTTGGCAGCGCCTGGTGACCGGTCCGATCCGGGTCGTTCTCGCCGACGATCAAGCACTGGTGCGCGCGGGCATCCGGGTGCTGCTGGAGACCAGTCCGGACCTCGTGGTGGCAGGCGAAGCCGCCGACGGCGAGACCGCGCTGAACCTCGTGCGGGAACTGCGGCCCGACGTCGTCCTGATGGACATCCGCATGCCCGGCCTCGACGGACTCGCCGCGACCGGCCGGATCGCCGCGGACCCGCGGTGCGGCGGGACCCGCGTGGTCATGCTCACCACCTTCGACCTGGACGAGTACGTCTTCGAGGCGCTGCGCCGGGGCGCGGCCGGATTCCTGGTGAAGAACAGCGAACCGGGCGAACTCGTGCGCGGCGTCCGGGCCGCCGCGGCCGGGGACGCGCTCCTCGCCCCGGGCGTCGCGCGCAGGCTGATCACGGAATACGCCGCCCGCACGAAGCCGGTCCCGTCCGCCGCGGCGGCGCTCTCCGCGTTGACCGGGCGGGAGCGGCAGGTACTGGCACTGGCCGGGACGGGACTGTCCAATGCGGACATCGCGGCTAGGTTGCGGGTCAGTCCGCTGACCGCGAAGACCCACGTGTCGCGCATCATGGGCAAGCTGTCGGTGCGGGACCGGGCGGGGCTGGTCGTGCTCGCCTACGAAACCGGCCTGGTCCGTCCCGGCTGGGCGGCCGAGTGACCTCCGATACCCCTCGCCGCCGCCAACTCCGCCTCGATCAGATCAGCAGCCCGCGCGGTCCCGCCCTCCGCCATCAGCTCCTGACGAACCTCGGCCAACCGAGCTGCGACCTCCGGCGACCCGACCAGCTCCAGCAAGCTCTCCCGCAATGCTCCGGCAGTCACGCGGCCAGGATCGATCCTGCGCCCGACCCCGAGCCGAACCAGCACGTCGGCGTTGTCCGGCTGATCGGTGTGCGGGTCCTGGGGCACCGCGATCATCGGCACGCCGTGAAACAGCCCCTCCACGCACCCGCCCATCCCGCCGTGGGTCACGAACGCGGAGGCCTTCTCCAACACCGCCAGCTGCGGCACCCAATCCCGCACCTCGACCGTCCCCGGCAACTCCCCGAGCACGGCCGGGTCGACGTGCTTGCCGATCTGGAGCACCACGTGCCACCCGGGCAGGTCGCCGAACGCCGCGACGCAGTCCCGGTAAAAGCCGGGCTTGCCGGTGAACGTCGACCCCAGCGACACGAGCAGCACCCGTTCCACCCCGGCGGGAGGCTGCCACGCTTCCGATCGTGCACCGAAGCAAGGGCCGACGAAGGTGGTCCGCCGCGAGTCCACCCGGTCGGGGTTCGGCTGCAGCACCCGGGGAATCAGGGCGAGTTCCCGCGCCGGACGGCCGAGGTAGCCAGACGGGATTCCGTTGTTGCGCAACCACTCCGCCCACCGTCCGTAATGGACGGAGAAGCGCGGATCACGTCGCCGCTCCTCGAATTCGCGCAGGAGCTCGTCGTCGCTGCGGTCCGGTACGGAGTTCGGCGAGAACATCACGTGCGGCACCCGCCACTGTTCGGCCAGCACTCGGACCGCGCCCACGCCCTGGTCGTAAAGGACCAGGTCCGGCCGGTCGTGCTCGAACGCCGCCCGGAGCTGCGGAGTCATCGCGATCGCGTCGTCGAGGAACAGGTCCCGGTGCGCGATCTCGTCGGACGGCCATTCCGCACGGCCGTCCAAATAGGACAACAGCGTCGACCGATACGGAATGAAATCCGCCCCGACGGCGGTGATCACGTCGGCGAAAGCGGGATCGTTGGCATAGCTCACCCGATGCCCGCGCGCGACGAGTTCCCGGATGACCTCCAGGCTCGGCAGCACGTGACCGTACGACGGCAGATTCGCCATGCAGAGATGCGTCACGACGACTCCAGCCGGGAAAGCGGCGCGTCGGGCGCGTCGACGGCCGCGGCGAGCAGCGTCCGCAGCTTGTCGAGCAGGCCGGCGGCGGTGGCGCGGTCGAACAGGTCGCCGGAGTAGTGCAGGTAGGCGTCCAGTTCGTTCGTCCGCGCCTCCTGGAACTCCAGGTACAGGTCGTGGTCGTGCGAGTCGGTGCCGATGGCGACCGGACGCTCGTCGCCCCGGTTCGCGCCGACCGGCAGGTCCTGCAGCGCTAGCTGGACCTGGAACAACGGGTGCCGGTCCGGCGTCCGCGCGCCCAGTTCCGCCACCAGCCGGTCGAAGGGCACGTCCTGGTTGGCGTACGCGGTCAGGTCCACCTCGCGCACCCGCGCCACCAACTCCCGGAACGACGGGTCTCCGGCGGTGTCCGTGCGCAGCACCAGGCAGTCGGCGAAACAGCCGACGAGATCGTCCAGCTCCGGACGCGGACGGCCGGCGACCGGCGTGCCCAGCGGCAGGTCGGTGGCACCGCTGAGACCGGTGAGGAGAGCGGCCAGCCCTGCGTGCAGCACCATGAACAGGCTCGCCCCGCATTCCCGGGCCACCGCGGTCAGTCCGTCGCGCAGCCCGGCCTCGAACCGGCCGAGCACCGTCCCGCCTCGCCCGGTCCGGAGGGCCGGTCGCGGCCGGTCGGCGGGCAGCGGGATTTCCGCGGGCAGCCCGGCGAGCGTGGATCGCCAGCGGGCGAGCTGTTCCTCGACGCGCAGATCACGGTGCCACACCGCGTAATCCGCATAACGAACCGGAAGCGGCGACCACGTGGGCGGAGCACCGGCGCGTCGAGCGGAGTAGGCCTGGCGGAAGTCGCGGGACAGCACGTCCAGCGACCAGCCGTCCGCGGCGACATGCGGGAGCACCAGCAGCAGAATCGGCTCCGCGCCGGCGACCAGGTAAACGTGCAGCGGCGGCTCACGCGTGAGGTCGAACGGTTCGGCCGCTGCCGCCGACAGCACCTGATCCAAGTCACCGGCGGTCAGCCGCCGCACCTCAGGCGGTGCTGGAGGCAGGATACGTTGGTACGGCTGGCCTTCATGCACGTCGTAGACCGTCCGCAGTGATTCGTGGCGGGTGACGAGATCGGCCAGCGCGGCGGTCAGCGCGGGCTCGTCCAGCTCCGGCAGCCGCAGGGCGAGCGGAAGCACCGTCGTGGCCGTCGGCCCGTGCAGCTGATCCCGTGCCCAGAATCGGAACTGACTGTGCGACAACGGGATCCGGTCAGGAAGAGGCTGCCGCTCCAGCGGTGCCGTCACAGCGGGCCGAGCCCGCTCCACCCGCGCGGCGAGCCCGGCCGCGGTCGGGTGATCGAACAGCTCGCGCACGGCGAGTTCAACCCCGAGCAGGTCCCGGATCCGGGAGACCGCCCGCATCGCCAGCAGCGAATGTCCGCCCAGCGCGAGGAAATCCTCGTCGACGCCGACCGGCGAACGGTCGAGTGTGTCGGCGAAGACCTCGCAGAGCATCCGCTCGTGCGGGGTGCGCGGAGCCCGGCTCGCGATCGGAAGCGCGGGCTGGGGCGCGCTCGGCCTAGGCAGCGCCGCGCGGTCGATTTTTCCATGGGCAGTACGCGGAATCTGCGCCATCACCAGCAGTGCGGACGGCACGAGGTGGACCGGCAGGCGCGCCGCGAGCCCGGTCCGCACCGCGGCGGGATCGACCGCGGCGCCGGGCGCGGGCACGAGATAGCCGATCAGCCGCCCGTCGTCCGGCACGACCACGGCCTGCCCCACGTCTGGGTGATCCGTCAAAGCGGCCTCGACCTCGCCCGGTTCGATCCGGATACCGTTGACCTTGACCTGGTCGTCGACGCGCCCTTCGTAGTGCAGGAGCCCGTCCGCGTCCCAGCGGCCCAGGTCGCCGGTCCGGTACATCCGCGCGCCGGGCGGGCCGAACGGGCACGCGGTGAACCGCTCCGCGGTCAGCCCCGGCCGTCCCAGATAGCCCCGGGTGAGACCGGGACCGGCGACGTAGATCTCGCCGATCGCTCCCGGGGCCACCGGCGCGAGCCGCGAGTCCAGCACGAACACCTCGGTGTCCCGGATCGGGCGGCCGATCGGCGCGACGGCGCGGCCGGAACCGGGGGAGCAGGGCCACAACGTCACGGTGTCGGCGGCCTCCGCTGGGCCGTAGGTGTTCACCATCCGGCGGCCGCGCGCCCACGTCTCGATCAGCGGGCCCGGACAAGCTTCGCCCCCGACCACGAGGGTGCGCACCCGAGGCAGGCTCTCCGCCGGGACGGTCGCCAGCACCGCCGGAGCGAGCTGCACGTGCGTGACCTCGTGTTCAGTGATCCACTCGGCCAGCGATGGCCCTTCCAGGATGACATCCGGGCCTGGCAGCACCAGGTGCGCGCCGGATAGCAAGGCCGAGCACAGTTCGGAAATCGCCGCGTCGAAGCTCGGCGACGACAGCTGGGAGACGGTCGAGTCCGCGTCGACAGCGAATCCGTCGATCTGCGCGGCAGCCATGCTCGCGACCGCCGCGTGCGGGACGGACACCGCCTTCGGCGTCCCGGTCGAACCCGAGGTGTAGAGCACGAACGCGGGGTTGAGCGGCCGGAGTTCGACCTTCGGCGCCGTGTCCGGTTGCTTGGCAAGGGCGGTCCGGGGATCGGCGAGATTGAGGTGCGGCGTGTCCAGCTCCTCGTGCGCCAGCGTCAGCACCGGCTGAGCGTCGGCGAGCATGAACCGGATCCGCTCGGCCGGGTAAGCCGTGTCCACCGGCAGCACCGCCGCCCCGGACTTGAGCACCGCCACGATCGCCAGCGCGTGGTCGGCTCCGCGCGGCACCGCGACGGCGACGACGCGCTCCGGCCCCGCGCCGTGGGCGATCAGCAGATGCGCGAGCCGGTTGGCCGCCGCGTCGAATTCCGCGTAGGTGTAGGAAATCCGTGCATCGGAGACCGCAGGCTGATCCGCGTAGCGCGTGGCGATCCGGCTGAACCACTCCGCGACAGTGGTCGTAGGCCGCAGGATTCGATCGGGTTCGTCCGCGACTGTCAGCAGGATCTGGCGGAAGCGCTCGGCCAGCTCGGTCGCCGTCGCCGGGACGATGACATCAGGCCGGTAAGCCAGCCGGATGCCGAGCTCCGCGCCGGGGCGCACAGTCAGATCGAGCGGGTAGTGCGTCGCCTCCCGCCCGCTGACCCCGGTGAAGAGCGCGTCGCCGCCTGGGAGTTCTTTGGCGCCGGCGTAGTTCTCCACGACGGTCGCGGTGTCGAACAGCTCGCCGTGCCCGGCGAGGCGCTGGATCTCCGCGAGGTCGAGGTACTGATGCTCGAACAGCTCGGCCTGTTCCCCCTGGAGCCGCCGCACGAACTCGGCGAGCGGCTCGTCGGCGGCCAGCCGGACGCGCACCGGGAGCGTGTTGATCAGCAGGCCGATCAGCTCGCTCGCCGCGGGCAGGTCCGGCGGCCGCCCGGACACGGTGGTGCCGAACACGACGTCCGCGCGACCGGTGTGCTCGCTGAGCAGGATCGCCCAGGCGGCCTGGACGGCCGTGTTGAGCGTGACGCCGAGCTGCCGCAGCCGCGCCGACAACCTGGTGTAGTCCTCAGTGGACAGTGCAGCGGTGAGCTCGACCGGATCAGCGGTCGCGCGGCGGTCGGCGATCAGCGTGGGGCTGGTGAGGCCGTTCAGGGAAGACCGCCACGCCTGAACTGCTGCCTCGCGGTCGCGCTCGCCGAGCCAGTCGAAGTAATCGCGCAGTTCCACCACCGACGCTCGGTGGTTCCCGGCGTACCCGCGGCGAACCTCGTCCAGCAGCAGCGGAATCGACCATCCGTCCAGCAGGACGTGGTGATAGGTGAGCACCAGCCGGTTCTGTCCGCCGGGCAACCGCACCAGCAGCGCCCGCAGCAGCGGCGGCTTGGTGAGGTCGAACGGCCGGGCCGCCTCCGCCTCCACTGCGCCACTGTCACGTAGATCGCTCCACTCCAGCTCCGGCTTCGCCGGAATCACGGCGACCGGTTCGCCGGAACTGACCGTCGGGAACGCCGCGCGCAGGTGCGGATGCCGCTCCAGCGCCGAGACCACTGCCGTCCGCAGCCGTGAAGCATCCACGTCGCCGGTGAGGTCGAGGCTGAGCTGCATGCGATAGCGGTCAGCGTCGGCCCCGTCGAGGTTGGCGTGGAACACGAAGCCGCGTTGCAAGGGCGTGAGCGGGAGGACGTCGACGAAGCCGGGGTACTCCGCCGCGATTCTGTCCACATCGGACTGGCGCAGCGGCGTCAGCGGGAAGTCGGACGGCGTGTGCCCGCCAGCGCCGGGAATCCGGGCGTGGTCGGCCAACGCGGTCACTGCCCAGGTCCAGCTCTCCGCGAGATCCCGGACGTCCTCTTCGGACAGCAGCGCCGGGGCGCAGGTCCAGGTGGCGCCGAGGACGGGGCCGTCCGGGCTTTCGGTGACGTGGGCGTCGACGAGCAGGGGATGCCCCAGCGGCTGCCGGTTGCCGGAACCGCCGGTGATCACCTCGGCGGTCAGCGCGCCGTAGTCGGTCACCGGAGCCCAGTCGGCTTCGGCTGACGGGGTGAACCGGCCGAGGTAGTTGAACGCGATCTGGGCCGAGGGGGCGGTGGCAAGGCCGGCCGCGGTGTCGGGGTTGAGGTAGCGCAGGAGGCCGTAGCCGAGGCCCTGACCTGGTGCGGAGCGGACCTGCTCCTTGACCCGCCGCAGGGACGCGCCCACGTCGGCGCCGCCGGACCAGACGTCGTCCCACCGGAGCGGGCCGGGGTCGAGGCGCACCGGACGCATGCTGGTGAACCAGCCGACGGTGCGGGTGAGGTCGATCGCCTCGTCGAGGTCCGCGCGGCCGTGTCCCTCGACGTCCACCCGGAATGCGGTGCGCGGCAAGCCGTTGCGCTCCCGCCAATCGGCGACCGCGATCGCGAGCGCGGTGAGCAGGACGTCCTCCGCCGAGGCGTGGAAGGCCGCGCACACCGGACCGAGCACGGCGCGGGTGGTGTCCACGGGCAGCGAGACGGTGTGGTGCGTCGCGGTGCCGAAGGTGTCTCGTTCGCGGTTCAGGCTTCCCGTGGTGATCGCGGGGCCGGTGTTCGCCACGACCGAGTGCCAGTACGGCAGCTCTGCCAGCCGCCGCGTGGACCGGGCTTCCTCGTGGAGTCGGGTGGCCCAGGCGCGGAAGGACGTGGGTACCGGCGGCAATGGCGTGTCCGGGGCCTCGCAGGCGGCGGCGAGATCCGACAGGAGGATCGGCCAGGACACGATGTCGACGGCCAGGTGGTGCACGATCAGGAGCAGGCTGCCCCGGCGGTCAGGCCCGGCGTCGAACCAGACTGCGCGGACGATCACGCCCTGCTCCGGCGCGAGTGAAGCGCCTGCTGCCGCGGCCTCTGCCTGGGTGAGCGCGTCGGTGTCCGGGCCGGTGGCGTCGACCCGCCGAAGGCAGCTCCCCGCGCTGGCCTGGATCTCGATCGCCCCTCGCGTCCACCGCATCCGCAGCATGTCGTGCCGCGCGAGGACCTGCTCCAGCGCACCCGCCAGCCGAGCCTCGGCCAGCCCGGCGGGGGTGTGCACGAACGCCGACTGGCTGAACCGGTCGATGTCCCCGCCGGTCTCGGTCAGCCAATGCATCACCGGTGTCAGCGGCGCCTTCCCGCCGAGCTCGACTTCGGCCCGGACCCGCGCCACCGCGGCGAGCCCGGCGGGACTGCCGTGCCGGAACACCTCCCGCAGCGTGAACCCGAGACCGGCGGCCTGCGCCCGCGTCACCAGCTGGATCGCGGAAATGCTGTCCCCGCCCAGGTCGAGGAACCCGTCGTCCGCGCCGACCTCGGTCGTGCCCAGTACCGAACCGAAGATCCGGCACAGCGTCTCCTCCCGCGCGGTGGCCGGGCGACGAGATTCGGGGCGGTCCGGGCGGGGGAGCGCGGCACGGTCGACCTTGCCGTTGGCCAGCCGAGGCAACTCGGCGAGCCCGACGACCGCACCCGGCACCACAGCTTGCGGCAGCACCCGGCCGAGATGCTCCCGAACGTCCGCAGCGTCGATTTCCGGGACCACGTAAGCGATCAGGCGCTTCTCGACGGTGACCACGACGGCCTGCTCGACGTCCGGATGCGTCAGAAGGGCCGCTTCGATCTCGCCCGGCTCCACCCGGACGCCGTTGATCTTCAGCTGCCCGTCGGTCCGGCCATCGTAGTGCAGCGTGCCCTCGGAATCCCAGTGCGCGAGGTCGCCGGTCCGGTACATGCGCGCGCCCGGCGGACCGTACGGACAGGCGGTAAAGCGCTCGGCGGTCAGTGCGGGCCGGTCGCCGTAACCGCGGGCGAGACAGTCTCCGGCCAGGTACAGCTCGCCGGTGATCCCCGGCGGGAGCGGGCGCAGCGCCGAGTCCAGCACCAGCACGCGCACTCCCGGCATCGGCTGACCGATCGCGGCGACGGCCGTGCCGGAGCCGGGCTCGCAGTCCCACAGGGTCGCCCAGATCGTCGCCTCGGTCGGACCGTAGGCGTTGACCACCGTTCGGCCTTCACCCCATCGCTGCGCCAGTTCGCCGGGACACGCCTCGCCGCCGACGATCACGGTGGTCAGCCCGACGGCGGATTCGGGCGGGATCGTGCCCAGCACCGTCGGCACCAGCTGCGCGTGGGTAATTTCCGCCTCGCGCAGCCAATCGCCGAGTCCGGCCCCGGCGCGCGGCACGCTGGAATCCGGGATCACCACGGTCGCGCCCGCTGCGAGCGGCGCGAACAGTTCCGCCACCGAGATGTCGAACGCCGCCGACGTGGTGTGCGCCATCCGGGCGTCCTCGCCGAGGCGGTAGCCGGTCACGAAGGCAGCGACAGCGTTCGCAACCGCGGCACGCGTGGTGACAACCGCCTTCGGGGTCCCGGTAGAGCCCGACGTGTAGAAGAGAAAAGCTGGATGCTGCGGCATCGTGCGATCAACCGGTCGCGTGTCGGGCTGGTCGATCGTGCTTGGGAGGACGAGGTGCGGGCCAGGCAGACCGTCGAGCGTCGCCGCGGTTCCGAGCGTCAGCAGCGGGCGGGAGTCTTCCACCATGAACTGTCGGCGCTGCGGGGGATGGTTCAGGTCGAGTGGCAGCGCGGCCGCGCCTGCGCGAGTGATCGCGAGCAGCGCGGTCAGATACGAGGCGGACGGCGGGATCGCCATCGCCACTGTCCTTTCCGGACCCGCGCCGTGCTCGATCAGCAAGTGCGCCAACCGGTTCGCCGCCGCGTCGAGTTCGCGATAGGTGAGCTGAACCTCCGCGTCACGCACCGCGACCCGGTCCGTGCCAGCCGAGATCGGATCGAACGGCCGTGCTCCTGAAGCTGCGCCCAGGCCCGTGGCGAGCAATGCCTTCGCACGGTCGTCGGTCAGCAGCCGGATCGCCTCCGTCGGTTGCGCGGGCTCATCGACGATCGCCGTCAGCAGGCTGAGGAAGCTCTCGGCGACCTCCGTCGCGCTGTCCGCGCTGAGCACGTCCGGTCGGTAAGCGAGTTCGATCGTCAGCTCGCGGCCGGGAATCACGTAGAGGTAGAGCGAGTAATGCGTCGACTCCTGCCTGCCGAACCCGGTCACCGCCAGTTCGCCGGTGCGGCCGAGCCCGCCCATGTCCGGGTAGCTCTCGACCACGGTCGCGGTGTCGAACAGCACCCCGTGCCCGGCCGCGCGCTGGATGTCGGCGAGACCGAGGTATTGGTGCTCCAGCAGATCCGCCTGCTGGTCCTGGACCTGCCGCAGCAGCCCGGCGAGCGGCCCGTGCGGCGAACACCGGACCCGGACCGGGATCGTGTTGATCAGCAACCCCACCATCCGGTCCGCGTGCTCCAGCTCCGCCGGACGCCCGGACACGGTGGTACCGAACACGACATCTGCCTTGCCGGTGAGCCTGCCGAGCAGAACCGCCCACGCGGACTGCACGGCGGCGTTGAGCGTCAGGTCCAGCCCGCGCAGGCGCTCCCGGAGGGCAGCGAAGACGTCCGCCCGCAGCCGGGCACTGACCAGCTCCGGCCGGACAGTGCGCGAGCGGGGCCGGGCCACCAGAGTCGGCCCGTCGAGATCCCGCAACGTCTGCGCCCACGCCTTGGCCGCGACCGCGTGCTCCTGTTCCGCAAGCCAGCGCAGGTAATCGCGGTGATCGGCGGCGGGAGGCAACTTCGCGCCGGCGGCCAGCGCGAGCAGTTCGCGGATGACGATGGGCGTCGACCAGCCGTCCAGCAGCACGTGGTGCAGGGTCAGCAGCAGCCGTGACCGGCCTTCCCCGAGCGTCAGCAGCGCGGCCCGCAGCAGCGGTGGATCGGCAAGGTCGAACGGTGCCTGCAGTTCCTCGGCGGAGATCCGCTCGGCCTCGTGCCCTGCCGAGGAAACCTCGCGCCAGTGCGGCGGACGGTGCGCCGGGATGACCTGCACGAGGCGACCGTCGCGGGTGGCCGGGAACGCCGCGCCGAGGTTCGGGTAGCGACGGACCAGTGTGTCGACTGCGGCGTGCAGGCGGTCCGGATCGAGGTCGCCGTCCACGTCGAGCGCCAGTTGCACCCGGTAGTTCTCGTCGTTGTCGTAACTGCCGTGGAACACCAGACCTTGCTGCAGCGGCGTCAGCGGTACCACGTCGACCAGGCCCGGGTAGTCGCGAAGCAGATCGTCAACCTCGGCCTGGTTCAGTTGCGCCAGCGGGAAGTCGGCGGGCGTGCGGCGGTCGCCGGCCAGCCGCGCGAGCCGGGCCGGGGTGCGGCGCAGGAACAGCTCGTGCGGCGTGAAGCGGACTCCCTTCGCCTGCACGCGGCCGACCAGCGTGATCGCCAGCAGGCTGTCCCCGCCGAGCGCGAAGAAGCTGTCGTCGACGCCGACCTCGGCAAGCCCGAGCACTTCGGCGAACACCTGGCAGAGCAGCTGCTCCGCAGAAGTCGTCGCGCGGGTGGTGCTCGTCGCGGACCGGACTGGGGCTGGTAACGCGGCAAGGTCGGTCTTACCGTTGCGGGTGGTCGGGATCTCGTCCAGGACAACGAGGTCAGCGGGGACGAACGCGCCGGGCAGGGTCGCGGCGAGCCCGGTCAGCACGCCCTCGACGTCCACTGTGGACGCCGGTGCGGGCACGACGTAGCCGACGAGGCGTCGCCTGCCCGGCTCGTCCTCCCGCACCACGACCGCCGCACGATCGATCGCCGGATCGGCGCGCAGGGCCGCTTCGACCTCAGCGGGCTCGATCCGCACGCCGTGGATCTTGACCTGCTCGTCGACGCGCCCGCAGAAGTGCAGGATGCCGTCGGCGTCCTCGCGGACCAGGTCTCCGGTCCGGTACATCCGCGCGCCCGGCGGGCCGAACGGGCAGGCCACGAACCGCTCCGCCGATAACCCCGGACGGTCGGCGTAGCCACGGGCGAGCCCCGTTCCGGCCAGGTACAGCTCGCCGGGTTCGCCAGGCTCCAGCGGACGCAACCGCGCGTCGAGCACGTGCGCGGCGACACCTGGCAGGGGACGGCCGATCGGAGCGGTCGCCGTCGTCGCGCGACCAGGCCGGTGCCGCCACAGCGTCGCGACCACCGTGGTTTCCGTGGGCCCGTAGGTATTCCAGATCTCCCGGTCCGGCCCGGCGAGACGGTCGAGCAGATCCGCCGGGCACGGCTCGCCGCCGAAAATCAGCAGCCGCACCGACTCCAGGTCCTGCGCCGTCCACGCCGCGGCGAGGGCGGGCACCGTCGAGACCACGCTGATCCCGCGCTCTCGCAGCCAAGGCCCCTCGACCGTCTCCCGGGCCGCCGGGACCAGGCACGCACCGCCGCGCCACGCCAGCCAGATCTCCTCGCAGGACCCGTCGAAAGCGACCGAAAGCCCGGCGAGAACCCGATCGCCCGGCCCGAGCGGCTGACCAGCGCGGAATAACCGCGCCTCGCTGTCCACAAAGGACACCGCAGCGGAATGCGGGACGGCCACGCCCTTCGGCCGCCCGGTGGAGCCCGACGTGAAGATCACCCAAGCCTCGCCGTCAGCCCGGCCCCCGGCCGCGGAGCGCTCCTCGACCCGGTCGCCTTGCCGCACCACAGCTCGGACCGCGGCCTCAGCGAAGACCCGTTCGACGCGCTCGTCCGGGTCGTCGGCATCCACCGGGACATAGGCTGCCCCGGCGAGGAGCACGCCGAGGATCGCGACGTACAGCTCAGCCGTGCCGGAGGGAACCCGCACGCCGACCCGATCGCCCGCGCCGACCCCGTGCCCGCGCAGGCGCTCGGCCAGCGCACCAGCCTGTTCAGACAGTGCGGAGTAGCTCAGCACCGTGGTTCCGTCGTCGAGCGCCGCGGCCGCCGGATGCCGCCGCACGGTCTCGGCGAAGACGTCCGACAGCGTCCGTTCTGCGACGCGGGAGTCAGTGCGCGACAGCACTTCCCGCGGCTTCTCGGACATGGCGGCGGCGATCCGCGCGGGGGTCCGCCGCCGGAACACGTCCCGAGGCGAGAACGCCAGACCCGCCTTGCGCGCGCGGTTCACCAGCCGGATCGAGGACATGCTGTCGCCGCCCAGCGCGAAGAAGCTGTCCTCCGGCCCAGCCTCGGCCAGCCCGAGCACCTCGGCGAACAACCGGCAGATCACCTCGACCGTGCCGGACACCTCTCCGCGCGGAGCGGCAGGCACCGCGGGCGCGGGCAAGGCGCCCCGGTCGAGCTTGCCGTTGCGAGTGAACGGAATCGACTCCAGCACGACCAACGCACCAGGCACCAACCCGCTGGGCAGACGTCGTGCGAGGTCCGCCAGTGCCGCATCGGTGTCCACAGCGGACCCGGTCACGTATCCGACGAGCCGTCCTTCGCGGAGCACGACGACCGCGTGCTCGACGTCCGGCCGCGCCAGCAGAGCGGCCTCGATCTCGCCCGGCTCGACCCGGATCCCGTTCACCTTGACCTGGTCGTCGGCGCGGCCCTGGAACTCCAGCAGCCCGTCGTGGCCCCACCTCGCGAGGTCGCCGCTGCGGTACATCCGCGCACCCGGCGGCCCGAACGGACACGCCACGAACCGCTCCGCCGACCGGCCCGGCTGGCCCAGATAACCCCGGGCGACACCAGAACCCGCGAGGTACAGCTCCCCGGTCACGCCCGGCGGCACCGGTTTGAGCGCCGCGTCCAGCACGTACGCCTGAGCGCCCCGATGCGGGCGGCCGATCGGCACGGTCGGTGTCTCGGCGCCGGGCTCGAAGTCCCAGAGCGTCGCGCTGACCGTCGCCTCGGTCGGGCCATAGGCGTTGACCACCCGGCGTCCGTCCCCGTGCCACCTCGCGGCGAGGTCCGTCGGGCACGCTTCGCTGCCGACGAACACCGTCTGGACGCTGCGGAGCGAGCCATCCGGAAGGCTGGCGAGGACCGTCGGGGTGAGCAGCAGTTCGGTGACGGCCTGATCGTCCAGCCACTTCGCCAGGTCCTCGCCAGCGGTTGGAGCCTCGGGGATCACCAGCGTCGCGCCGGCGGCCACCGCGGCACCGATCTCGGCGACGGAGGCGTCGAAGGCCGCCGAGGCGAGCTGCGCGACCCGCGACTCGCCGGTCAGCCCCAGCCGCTCCGCCCACGTGGCCGCCAGTCGCGCCCACGACCCGCGCGTGACCACCACGCCCTTCGGCTCGCCGGTCGAACCCGAGGTGTGCAGCAGGTAGGCGGCGTTGTCCGGAAACGCCGGACGCGTGACAGCCGCGGTGGGCAGATCGTCCAGCGCGTCCAACACGACGGGGTCGCTGCCCGGCGGCAGCAGGTCCACTGTGGACGAGGTGGCCAAGGTCGCCGTGGTATTCGCCAGCAGCTTCGCGATCCGCGCTGGCGGGGTGGCGGCGTCGATCGGGGCGAACGCGGCTCCAGCGCGGAGCACCGCCAGCACAGCGGTCAGGTAGGCGGCCGAACGCGGCGCGACGATCGCCACGACGTGCTCCGGACCGATCCCGCGCGCGGCCAGCACCTCGGCTAGGTGCTCGACGCGTTCGTGCAGTTCGGTGTAGGTCAACGTGGCGTCGGCAGCTTCCACCGCCGGGCGTTGCGGCGCGTTCTCGGCGTGACGGGCGAGCAGATCGGGCAGCTGTTGCGGCGCAGCCGAGGGTTCTCCCGTGCTCCAGGCCAGCACCTCCGCCAGCTCATCGTCGATGTGCACGGGCAGGTCGCGCAGCCGCGTTTCCGGCGCGTCCAGGGCCGCGGCCAGCAAGCCGAGATACCGCCGGGGTAACGCCTCGGCACTGCGCCGCTGGAACAGATCGGTCCGGTACAACAGCCATCCGTCCACAGCGGACAGTTCGAACGCCAGATCGGCACGGGCCCACCCGTTGTGAATCGACTCGTGCCCCGACGACGGAACATAGTTGAACGCGACCCGGGACAGCTGCCCGAACCGGTCCGCGGCGCCGGCGCTGAACTCCTCAGCGATCTCCTGGAACGAGATTCCCTTGTGCCGCAACCCGTCGAAGAGCGCGTCCCGGACCCGCGAGACCGCTTCGGCGAAGGTCAGCCCGGCAGGCAGCGCGACCCGCACGATCACCGTGTCGATGAACATCCCGATCACCGACCGCGTCTGCCGGTCCCGGCTGGAGGTCGGCACCGCGATGGCCACGTCAGCGGTGCCCGACAGCCGCGCCAGCAGCACGTGATGCGCGGCCAGCAGCACCATGAACGCCGTCGCGCGGAGGCCGCGCCCGACTGCGGTCACGCGGTCGATGAACCCGTCCGGCAGGCGAAACGGCACCGCTGCGGCCTCGTGTCCTGGCACGGCGGGCCGGGGCAGGTCCGTGGGCACCAAGTCCGGCAGTTCGGCGAGCTGATCGCGCCAGTACGCCAGCCGCCGCTCCTGATCGCCGCGAGCGGAGCGCTGCCGCACCGAGTAGTCGGCGTATTGCGTCGCGAGTTCGGGCAACTCCGGCGGCCGCCCAGCCGCCCACGCCGCGCACAGTTCGTCCAGCTCGGCCTGCAGCAGCACACTCGACGCGGCATCGAACACCGCATGGTGGACCACGAACAGCAGCCAGTAGTCCACGTCGGACAGGCGCACGCACACCGCACGCCACAGCGGCGCGCGATACAGGGGGAGCGGTCGAAGGCTCAGCTCCCGCAGCAGGCCGCGAGCCTCCGCCTCGGCCTCGTCGTGCCCGCGCAGGTCGACGTGTTCGACGTCCAGGACAACCTCGTCGTGGATGGTCTGGTGCGGCACTCCGTGCTCGTCGGCGGCCAGCGACGTGCGCAGGGCTTCGTGCCGGGCGGCGACGGTCGCGAGCAGTTCTTCGATTTTTTCCGGCGGCAATGCGACCGGCGGCAACGTCATTGCCGCCGAGATGTGGTAAGCCGGGGAATTCGGCTCGAATTGGCTGGCGAACCAGATCCGTTCCTGTTCGCACGAGGCGGGACAGATCCGTTCGGCCATGAGCAACTCCCGAAGCCAGCGAGCCCGAGCGGGGCCGAGATGTGCCCGCATTGTTTCCGCGCCCGCCAGGTCCGGTCAAGTGCTGACCAGCCGCGACGCGGTATCCGGGGTTCGCTTCGGCCCTGTCCGAAATGCTGGCTGCCGCGCCGGCGGGTGTGCTGCACTGCGCGTATCGGCTCTCCGCCGAGAGTGAAATGGTGAGGGGTGGATATGGAGCCGATCGCCGTGGTCGGGATGGCGGTCCGGTTTCCGGGTTCGAATGACCTCGGCGAATTCTGGCGGAATCTCCTCGACGGCCGCGATTGCGTCACCGCGCTTTCCGACGACCAGATCCTGCGCGCCGGGGAGGACCCGAAACGCCTGGCCATGCCCGGCTACGTGCGCCGCCGTCCCCGGATCGACGCGCCCTACGACTTCGACGCCGCGTTCTTCGGCCTCACCCCGCGAGAAGCCGAGATCCGCGACCCCCAGTTCCGGGTGTTCCTCGAGGTCGGCCACGCCGCGCTGGAGCACGCCGGACAGGTCCCCGCCGATTTCCCCGGCCGGATCGGCGTTTTCGCCGGCGCGGGCAGCAACCGGTACGCCAGCGAGCACGTCGAGCCCGACGCCCGCCTCCTGCGCTCGGTCGGCCAGCTCGCCGTGGACTTCAACAACGACCCCGATTACTTCGCCGCCAGCGTCGCGCAACGCCTCGGGCTGACCGGCCCGAGCCTGACGGTCCGCACCGCCTGCTCCACCTCGCTGGTCGCCCTGCACCTGGCCCGCCAAGCGCTGCTCGCGGGCGACTGCGCACTCGCGCTCGTCGGCGGTTCGATGATCGACCCGCAGAGCGAACGCGGCTTCGTGCACGTGCCCGGCGGGGTCAACTCCGCCGACGGCTCGTGCCGCCCCTTCGCCAGCGCGGCCACCGGGACGAACTTCGGCGACGGCGTCGGCGCCATCGTGCTCAAACGGCTCTCCGCCGCGCTGTCCGACGGCGACACCGTCCACGCGGTAGTCCGCGGTTCGATGGTCAACAACGACGGCGGGCGCGGCACCGGCTTCACCGCCCCGAGCGTCGACGGCCAGGCCGACTGCATCACCGGCGCGTTCGCCGCGGCGGGGATCGACCCGCGCACCATCTCCTACTTCGAAGCGCACGGCACCGGAACGGCGATCGGCGACCGCACCGAGGTCGCCGCGATGACCCAGGCGTTCCGCACGCTCGCCGGGCAACCGCTGCCGCCGGGTTCCTGCCTGCTCGGCTCGGTGAAGTCCAACGTCGGCCACCTCGGCGCCGCGGCCGGAGTGGCGGGCGTGATCAAGACCGTCCTCGCGCTGCGGCACGAGCGGCTGCCCGCGAGCATCAACGTGGACGCGGTGAACCCCGGACTCGGCCTCTCCGATTCGCCGTTCGAGGTGCTCACAGAGTCTCGCCCGTGGCCCCGCCAGCCGGGTTCGGTCCGCCGCGCGTGCGTGAACTCCTTCGGCATCGGCGGCACGAACGCCCACGTGATCCTGGAAGAGGCCCCGTCAGCCGAACCTGGTCCGGCTTCCGGGGAGCAGATCGTGGTCTGGTCCGCCGACGACCGGACTGCTGAGTCCGAGCTTCGCGACCGCCTCCGCAGCTACTTCACCGACCTCGACCCGGCCCTGTTCGCCGCCGCGGCGCACACGCTGCAGGTTGGCCGGAAAGCGCGCGCCGTTCGTTCAGCGGTGGTGGCGCGCGACCGTGACGACTTCCTCGCGCGGCTGGCGTCCGGGGCGCTCAGCTCGGAGGAGCGTCCGCGCAGCGTGGGCCTGCACTTCCCGGACGAGTCAGTGTGGCAACCCGGCTTGGCGAGCGGTCTTTACGCCACCGAGCCCGACTTCCGCGACGCGTACGATGCCGCATTCGCGGTCCTCGAACCCCTTGCCGGACCGGGTGGCGCGCCCGACCTCGCCCGCCCGACATTGTTCGTCCTCCAGTACGCGATGGCCACCTGCCTGACCCGCTGGGGAGTGCGGCCGGAGAGCGTGACCGGCGACGGTGTCGGCGCACTGGCCGCGCAGGCCTTCCGCGAGGGCGAAATCTCGCACGATCTCGCGGAACGCGTGCTGAGCGGCGCGGGAAGTCCACAAAGGACCGAGCCGCGAGCGGACCTGACGGTGCTGATCGGCCCCGGCGCCGCATCCGTCCGCGTCCTGCCGGTCCTCTCCGACAACGGCCTCAACGACGCCCTGGCGAGGTTATGGGTCCACGGTCAGGACATCGACTGGCGCAGCCGCGCCCCGCGCACCTCACGCCGGATCCCCGTGCCGGGCTATCCCTACCAGCGAAGGCGACACTGGGTCGAGTATCACGGCCCCACTTCCGATGACCAGCCGAAACCCGCCGGGTGGACGTTGCTGCGCGAGCGCTGGCAACCCGGCAGCGACGCACCGGAGACCATCGTCCGAGGCGCGCGAGCGCTGGTACTCCGACCCGAGAACGCCCAGTGGGTAACGGATTCCGTAGCCGCGGCCGGGTACGGCACCACCGACCTGCCCACCGTCGAAGCCCTGCGCGAGACCGCGATACCCGACCTGATCGTCCATGCCCTCGGGGTCGCCGACGAGGACGGCACCGACCTGGAAACCGGCCTCTACAGCGTCCTGGCCTGCGTCCAAACCCTGGCGAAGCAGCTTCGGTCCGCCCCGGCGACCCTAGCGATCCTGCTCCGGAACGCCGTCGACCTGACCGGCGCCGAACCGCTCAACCCTGCCCGCGCGATGCTGAACGCCTTCGCCCGCACCGTCGAACGCGAGATCCCCAGTCTCCGCTGCGTGCTGATCGACGTCGGCCCCGTCACGGTGCCCTCCGTGCTGGCCGCCGAACTCGCCACCCTGACCGCGCCCCACGTGGCCCTGCGCGGCCGGACGCGCTGGCTGCCCGAAATCGTCCCGGTTGACGACACCCCGGCTGAGCCACGCCCGTTGCGGGAGAACGGGATCTACCTGATCACCGGCGGCCTCGGGGGAGTAGGCCTCGTCATCGCGCAGGCACTCGCCGAGACCGGGATCCGCCCGCGGCTGGCCCTGCTCGGCCGCTCCGCCACCCGCACCCCGGCGATCGGGCAGATCGAAGCGACGGGCGCGACCGTCGCAGTGCTCAAAGCCGACGTGACCGACCCCGAGTCCCTGCGCGGTGCCTTCACCGAAATCGAGCGCACGTTCGGCCGAGGCCCGCACGGAGTCGTCCACGCCGCCGGAATCGCAGGCGGCGGCCTGATCGAACGCCGCTCACGGTCCGATGTGGAGAGTGTCCTGCGCCCGAAGGTCCACGGCACCCTCGCACTCGAACACGCCCTGTCCGGAACAGACCTCGACTTCCTCGTCTACTTCTCCAGCCACGCCGGGGTGTCCGGCCTCCGCGGCAGCGCCGACTACGCCGCCGCCAACGCCTTCCTCAACGCCCACGCCGCCCGCCACCGGCTCCGCCACCCCCGGACCCTCTCGATCGCCTGGCCCGGCTGGGAACGAACCGGCATGACCGACACTCCGGGCCACCGCTTCGTCATCGCCCCAGGTCAGACCTGGCAGCTCGACGAGCATCAGTTCGGCGGCGTCCCGGTCCTGCCCGCCACGGCGATGCTGGAGTTCGCCGTCACCGCCGCGCGAGCCGTCCTGCCGGACACCTCCCCGGTCGGCCTGCGCGACACGCTGATCCTGCGCTCCCTGCCCGTCACGGAGCCCCACTTCGTCAAGGTCGCCGTCTCCGCCGCCCCCGGCGGTCATCGCTTCCGCCTGCGGTCGAAACCCGTGCAGGGACAAGGGGAGTGGACCGACCACGCCGAGGGACTGATCGAAGTCCCCGGCACCGAACCCGAACTCGCCAGCCAATCGCTCCCGAGCGCCGCCCCGTACGTGCCCGCGACGGCGGCGGGCCCCGGCTTCGGATTCGGCCCGCGCTGGGAAAGCGAAGTCCGCAGGCGCCGCGACGGGCATGAAGCGGTCGCCGAACTCGAACTGCCCGAAAAGTTCCACGCCGACCTGCACGAACACCTCCTGCACCCGGCCCTCCTCGACGTCGCGACCGCCACCCTGATCGACACCACCGCCGACGCGGTGTTCGTCCCGTTCCGCTACCGCTCGGTCGCCGTCTTCGCCCGGCTCACCAGGCGGGTCACCGCCCGCTCCCGGATGCGCGAGCAGACCAGCACCACCCGAGTAGTCGACGTGGACCTCCACGACACCGAGACCGGCAACCACCTCGTCGCGATCCGCTCGCTGACCTTCCGCGCCGTGCCCCGCACCGACTTCAGCCGCCCCGCCGCACCGGCACCGACCTCGCGCGACCCGCGGCTCACCCCAGCGGAAGGCGCACAGATCTTCCTCGACGCCCTCAGCCGCGACCTGCCCGCCACGGTGATCGTCGACCACCTAGGCGCCCCGCCCGCACCCCCGCCCGCGGCCGAGCCGGCCCCGCCGCCCGGGCAGCCGGTCGTCGAGGTCGTCCGTCAACTGTGGACAGACCTGCTCGGCAACCCCGACATCGGCCTCGACGACGACTTCTTCGACGTGGGCGGCAGTTCGCTCGCCGCCGTGCACATCGTGGACCAGATCGAACAGCGCTACGGCATCGCGCTGAGCTCGGGCGCGCTGTTCGAATCCGCGACCGTGCGCACCGTCTCGGCCGCCCTGACCGACCGAGGAGCACGATGAGCGACGAGATCGCGATCGTAGGCATGGCCTGCCGTTTCCCCGGCGCGAACGAGGTCACCCGCTTCTGGGAGAACCTCCGCACCGGCGTCGCCTCGATCGCCGACCGCACCGAGGACGAACTCCGCGAAGCAGGGGTCCCGCCGACGAGGATTGCCGACCCCGACTACGTGCGGGCCGCCGCGCTGGTAGCCGACCTGGCCGGATTCGACGCCGACCTGTTCGGCTACCGCCCGGAGCTGGCCAGGGCCACCGACCCGCAGCACCGGCTGTTCCTCGAATGCGCGCACGCCGCGCTCCAGAACGCCGGTTACGACACCGGCCGCGTTCCGGGGCGAGCCGGAGTCTTCGGCTCCGCAGCCCCGAACCTCTACGGCACCCTGCACGTCAGCCGCGACCCGGCCGCCCGCGCGGCGCTCGCGTCGCTGGAGTGGAGTGTCGGCAACGAAAACGACTACCTGGCCACGAACGTCTCGCACCGTCTCGGCCTCGACGGCCCCAGTCTCGCGGTCGCCACGGCGTGCTCGTCGGCCCTCGTCGCGGTGCACCTGGCCGCCCAATCCCTGCGGCAGGGCGACTGCGACCTCGCCCTCGCCGGTGCTGCCGACGTCCAGCTGCCCTACGGCCACGGCTACCTCTGGCACGAGGGCGCGATCGTGTCCCGCACCGGTCGCTGCCGGCCATTCGACGCCGCCGCCGACGGAACCGTCTTCGGCTCCGGCGCGGGCGTCGTTGCGCTGAAACGCCTCGCCGACGCCGTCGCCGACCGCGACCACATCTACGCGGTGATCGGCGGCTCCGCAGTGAACAACGACGGATCCCGCCGGTTCACCTTCACCTCGCCCGGCATCGTCGGCCAGGTCGAACTCGTCCACACCGCGCTCGCCCGCGCCGGGCTGACCGCCGCCGACCTCGGCTACGTCGAATGCCACGGCACCGGCACGACCGTTGGCGACCCGATCGAGGTCGAGGCGCTGACCACCGTGCTGGCGGGCGGCGGCCGCGTCCCGATCGGCTCGGTCAAGGGCAACATCGGCCACCTCGGCTCCGCAGCCGGGATCGCGGGCCTGATCAAAACCGCGCTGGCGATCCACAATGGACAAATCCCCGCGAGCGCCGGTTTCGCCGAACCCAACCCGGACATCGGCTTCGACTCCAGCCCCTGCTTCGTCAACACCGAACTCCGCGACTGGACGCAGCCTCGCCGGGTCGCGGGCGTCAGCTCCTTCGGCATCGGCGGCACCAACGCCCACGTCGTGCTCGCCCAAGCCCCGGCCGTCACCACCGAAGCCAGCGCGCGGCCCCGGCAGCTGGTCACCGTCTCCGGCCGGACCGAAGCCGCCGCCAACGCCGCCGTCCGCGCGCTCGCGGAGACCGTGCGCGCGAACCCGGACCTCGACGTCGCCGACCTGGCCCACACCCTCCACCGCGGCCGCGCCGCACACGCGCACCGCCGCACCCTGGTAGCCGCACCCGGCGAGAATCTGGCTCGCCGACTGGAAGAACTGGCCACCGACGGCCGCCCACCGGCCCCGCGACGTCCGCCAGCAGTCGCGTTCCTGTTCCCCGGGCAGGGCGAGCAGTACGCGGGAATGGGCCGTGAACTCTACGCAGCCGAACCGGTGTTCCGCCGCGAACTCGACCGCTGCGTCGACCTCCTCGGCATCGACCTCGACCAGGAAACCCTGCGCACCACAGACCTCGCCCAACCCGCACTGTTCGCCGTCGAGTACGCCCTCGCCCGGCTCTGGACGCACTGGGGCGTGCGGCCCCGAGCCCTCGCCGGACACAGCATCGGCGAGTACGCTGCGGCCTGCGTCGCGGGTTGCTTCAGCCTGGAAGACGCCGCCAAATTGGTTGTCCTGCGCGGCGAACTCATGGCGAGCACCGCTCCGGGCGCGATGCTCGCGGTCCCGCTTCCCGAGGACGACCTCCGCGCCGAACTCCCGGACGGCGTGTCGATCGCCGCCGTCAACAGCGCTCGTAACACCGTCGCGTCCGGGCCTGCCGGGCTCGTGGACCAGCTCCGAAACCAGTTGACCGACAAGGGAATCCGCTGCGTCCCGCTCCCGGTCGACCACGCCTTCCATTCCGCGCTGATGGACCCGATCCTCCCGAAGTTCCGCGACGCGCTCGCGGACATCGAGCTGCACGCCCCGGAAATCCCCGTCGTCTCGAGCGTCACCGGCGACTGGCTGACCGCCGACCAGGCCCGCGACCCGGAATACTGGGTCCGGCAACTCAGTCAGCCAGTGCGGTTCGCCGACGCCTTGAACACGTTGTGGGACAACGGAGAACACGCCCTGCTCGAAGTCGGCCCCGGCGGCGCGCTGTCCACTCTCGCACGCCTGCACTGGCGGGAAACCCGAACCGGGCCCGCACCGGCCATTGTCTCCTCCATGCGTCACCGGGCCGACAAACGCACCGACGCCGACCTGCTGTTCCGCGCACTCGGCACCCTCTGGTCCGCCGGAGTCGAACCGGACTGGGACACGTTCTGGGCCGGGGAGAACCGCCGCCGCCTGCCGCTGCCCGGCTACCCGTACCAACGCGTCCGCGCGTGGGTCGATCCGGATCCCGGCTGTCCGCCGCTGGCCGGGATGTACGGCGTCCCGCTGACCGCCGCCGCGCCACCGGTCGAAAAGACGCCGCTCGAACTTCCCACCTGGGCCGAACAACCCCTCGACCAGACCAGCGTCGGCGTCACCCCCGGCGAACCCTGGCTCGTCTTCACCGCGGGCTCGCCGGTCGCAGACCTCGTTCTCGACGACCTCCGCCGCGCCGGCGCCACCGTGGTCCGAGCCGAACCCGGCACCGAGTTCGCCCGCCGCGCACCCGGCCGGTACACGCTCCGCCCCTCCGACCCCGCCGGCTACGACGCACTCCTGACCGACCTCGCCGCCGCCGGGCTCGCACCCCGCCGCATCGTGCACGCCTGGCTGCTCGACGAGGACAGCCTCGAACACGGCCTGTACAGCCTGCTCGCACTCGGCCGGACCTTGGCCCGCAGGCAAATCTCGGTCCCGATCACCCTGACGGTCCTCACCACCGGCCTGCACGAGGTCACCGGCACCGACCCGGTCACCCCCGCGAAAGCGACCGTCCTCGGCCCGCACCACATGGTCAATCAGGAGATCCCGAACCTGTCCAGCCGCGTCGTCGACCTCGCGCTGCCCGCGGACGCCCGGCAGGTGCTCGCCGAACTCGGCGCCACGGACGACCAGGTCGCGCTGCGCGGACGCCGCCGCTGGGTCCGCGAGATCCGCCCCCTGCCGAGCACCCCGCCGCGATCCCTGCCGCCGCTGCTGCGCGAACGCGGCACCTACCTGATCACCGGCGGGCTGGGCGGCATCGGCCTGGCTCTCGCCGAGGACCTCGCCCGCCTGGTCCGCGCCCGGCTGGTCCTGGTCGGCCGCTCCAGCTTCCCCGACCGCCCCGACTGGGACACCTACCTCGCCGAAGGCCCATGCCCGATCCGCAAGCAGACCATCAGGCGCTTCAAGGAGATCGAGGCGCTAGGCGGATCCGTCCTGGTCCAGGTCGCCGACGTCACCGACGAGCAGGCCATGCGCCAGATCCGCGACACCTGCGGCCGCATCGACGGCATCTTCCACGCCGCGGGCAGCCCCGGCGGCGGCATGTTGGCAGTCCGCCGCCGCGAGGACGTCGAAGCCGTACTCGCCCCGAAGATCACCGGAACCCAGATCCTGGACCGCGTTTTCGGCCAGGAACCGGACTTCCTCGTCCTGTTCTCCTCAGTCACCGCACTCGTCCCGACCTACTACGGCCAGGCCGACTACCTAGCCGCCAACGCCTACCTCGACGCCTTCGCCCACGCCAGCCCGCCCGGGCCGCGGCACACTGTGTCGGTCAACTGGGACGCCTGGAGCGAGACCGGCATGCTCGCGTCCAACGATCCGCACAGCAACTACCTCCGCACGAGCGAAGGCCTCGACCTGCTCTGGCGCATCCTCGCCGCCCGCCTCGGCCCGCAGGTCATCGCCGCCCCGCGCGGCCTGGCCGAAGTCGGCCGCGAAGCCGCCCAGCGGATGGAACCCCAGCCTGCCCCGACGCCCGCGCAACACCTAGCCCCCGTGCTGCGCGAGGACCTCGCCGACGCGACCGACCTCCAGCGAACCCTGCTGCAGCTGTGGGAAGAAACCCTGGGCGTCCCCGACCTCGACCTGGACAGCGACTTCTTCGAACTCGGCGGCAATTCGCTCCAGGCCACCCAGCTGCTCGCCCGGCTCCGCGAACACCTGGACGTCGACCTGCCCGCCGCCACCTTGTTCGACCACTCGACGATCCGCGCCCTGGCCGACGAACTCACCGCACTCCGATGAACCTGGCCGACCCCCGCACCTTCGAGTCCGACCTCGCCGAGTTCTGGCGCTCCACCCGCGCGTACAACCCCGTCTACCGCCACGAACCGCACGGCTTCTGGGTCGTGTCGCGGCACGCAGACGTCCTCGCCGTCTACCGCGACGCCGCCCACTACACCTCCGAACGCGGCAACGTCCTGGTCACCCTGCTGGCCGGGGGAGACTCCGCGTCCGGCCGCATGCTCGCCGTCACCGACGGCCCGCGCCACCGCGAACTCCGCCAGATC
The DNA here is from genome assembly GCF_042647905.1 of Amycolatopsis halotolerans. Taxonomy (NCBI): domain Bacteria; kingdom Bacillati; phylum Actinomycetota; class Actinomycetes; order Pseudonocardiales; family Pseudonocardiaceae; genus Amycolatopsis; species Amycolatopsis halotolerans. The sequence goes on along the minus strand of NZ_JBHRWI010000015.1, from coordinate 66,171 downwards.
CTGCAACGCGCCTTCACCCCGTCGGCGCTCGACCGCCTGACCCGCCAAGTCCGCCGAAACACCCGCGCCCTGATCATCGACGCCGTCTCGCGCGGCGATTGCGATTTCGCCGCCGACGTCGCCAGCCGAATCCCCATCACCACCGTCGGACACCTGCTGGGCGTGCCGGAGAGCGACCACGATTTCCTCCTGACCCAGACGAAACGCGCCCTCAGCTCCGACGACCGCGACTCCGACGAGCTGGAATCTTCCCTGGCGCGCAACGAAATCCTGGCCTACTTCACCGACCTGCTGGCTGATCGCCGCACCACCCCGGCCGACGATGTCCTCACCGCGCTGGCCGCCACCGCGTTGTCCGCCGAAGAGATCGTCCTGAACTGCTACAGCCTCCTCATCGGCGGCGACGAGACGAGCCGCCTGTCCATGATCGAAGCCGTCCGGGCCCTAGCCGCCCATCATTCGCAATGGGATCTGCTGCGCAACGGAGACGTCACCCTCCTTGCCGCCACCGATGAGGTCTTGCGCTGGTCGACTCCCGCGATGCACTTCGGCCGCACCGCGATCGCTGACACCGAAATCTCCGGTCACGCGATCGCGGCGGGGGAGATCGTCACCCTGTGGCTCAGCTCGGCGAACCGCGACGAGTCCGTCTTCGCGGATCCGGACCGCTTCGACCTCCGCCGCACCCCGAACAAACACCTCGCTTTCGGCTACGGCCCGCACTATTGCGTCGGTGCCCAGTTGGCGCGGATCGAAATCGCGGAACTGCTTTCGGCACTCCGGAAGTACTCGACCGGGATCGAGGTCGTCGGCGAACCGAGGCGGATCCACTCCAACTTCCTGACCGGGTACAGCACGCTGCCGGTGCGGTTCGTCCCGGATACCGCGGAGCTTTACTGAAGCCGGTACGTACCCGGCCAGCGGAGTTCCCGGGAAACCGCAGTGAGCCAAGCCGTCTCGGCCGCGATGGTCGGAGCGAGACCGGGCGGCCGATAGTCCGCCGCGGCGCGGAACCGGCGGCCTTCGCGATGGGCGGTCAGTGCGGCGACGATCGAGGCGGCTTCGATAGCGGCGGGTATCCGATCGGGGGCGATCCCGGTACGCCGTGCGATGTACGCCGCCCGTTCGGCCACCGCGGGGTCGAAGTGCTCCCGCAGCGCCAGGTGCCCGTCGCGGATCTCGATGATCCGGCGGTAGAGGGCCAGATGCACCCCGCCGCCGGTGTTCAGGACGATGCCGGGCACCGCCTTCCGCATCATCGTCCACAAAGGACCAAGACGGCGGTACCGCAGGTAGGCCCGCAGCCACCGCACCGGCGCGCCCAGTCGCGGCCCCCACGCGGAGAGCGTCGCACCGGCGGCGGCGAGGGTCACGGCGACCGCGCCGAGCAGCACCGACGGGATGTCCTCGGCGGCGCTGACCCGGCCGGTTGCCAGCAAGCTGTACATGTCCTCGACAGCCCACGCCGTCCACAGGAGACCGACCGAGGCACCGGCGATGATCAGCTGAAGCCCCCGCCGCAGCGAACCGGGGGCCATCCGCTTGGCGTACCGCCGGATCAGGACGATGAACAGCGACAACGCCGACGTGGCGGCCAAGGTGTAGATCACGTAGTAGATCAGCAAGGGCAGGACGCCGGACCCGTTCACCACGGTGTTCCCGTCGACCTCACGGGCGTCGGCGGCGGCGAACAGCACGGCGTTGACCGCGAGCATCTCGCCGGTCACCAGCAGGGCGCAGCGGACCTGTCGCCGTGTCGGTTCTCCCGGCGACAGCGATCGCGCGAACAGAACGAGGAAGGCGAGCGAGGCGAGTTTCAGTTCGTCGCCGAGCAGGCCCGCCGTATTGCCGCCCCGGACGGCGAGCAGCGTCATCCCGGCGGTCAAGCAGCCGATGAACAGGCACAGATACCTGATCCCGGGCGGGGGAGTCGGGCGACGTGACTCCACCTTCGCGGCCACCGCGAGCAACGCGCCCAGGCAGCCGGAGTACCCGATCGCCTCGATCACCCGAACCACCGCTCCACCAAGGCGAGCCCGCGCGAAACGCGAGCGTTCTCGGCAGGCGCCGGATCGTGTCCCCGGGCCGCGCGGTGCGCGACCAGGGTGGCGAGCAATTCCGCCTCCTGCTCCTGCACCTCGGTGTAGACCGTGCGGCCGAGCACCCGCTGGACGAGCTTGGGGGAGAGGGTCGGCAGCAGCGCGCCGACGTCCACGGCACCGGAGTGCCCGCACACGAGGTGCCCGATTTCGTGGAGCAGGATGTGCTGGCGATGCAGCGCGGAAGTGTTGGCGGGCAAGAGAATGTAGTCGGCGCGGTCGGTGGACATCACCAGCCCGCACGGACCCCCGGCGATCGCCCGGGCAGGCAGCAGCTCGATCGGCCGGTCCCGGCTCGCGGCGACTCCCCGCACGAACTCCGCCGGGTCGAAGGGCTCCGGCAGTTCCAGGTCGTCGGCGAGTTTTCGGCATCTTCGCCACAGCTTGCGATCCACGAACCGACCCCCCAGTCCTGCCTTACTCGCCGGCTTCTCTTCGCGCGATCGCGTCGATCATGTCGCTGATGGTGCCCAGCCCGGCCCTGGACAAGGTCACCGCGCGCAGCGCCACGTCCCGCACTCCGGCGTCGCGCAGCGCGCCGAGCAGTTCCAGTTCCTCGGCGATCCGGGCGCTCTGCTCGTCGTCGAAGAAATACGCGGGCGGCACCTGGAAAAACCCGGCCAGCGCCTCGAGATGCCGCTTGGTGGGATTGTCCCGGCGGCCCGTGCGCAGCTGCCAGAGATAGGTGGCCGAAAAGGTCTCGCCCGTCGCCTCCCGGCAAGCGCTGGCGACCTCCTCGCTGGAGTACTGATCGCGGCCCGGCTTGCGCACGACGTCGAACAACTTCTCGATCTTCTCGGCGAGCGAGGCCATCGTCAGTCTTCCTCTGCTGGCGTGAACATGTCCGGCTTCCAGATTCATCTTAGTTGACAGCGGCCGTCCCGTCATCCAGGATCGGCTATCAGCTGAGATGAATCTGTCGACGGATCGCACTCATGTCAGCTAACACCCCGATGTCGAAGGAGAAGACATGACGAAGCGCAAACTCCTCGCCGGCGCAGTCGGCGCCCTGGCCCTCGCCAGCACGATGTTCACCGCGGCCCCGGCGTCCGCGGCACCCGCGACCGCGCCCAAACCGGTGCAGCCGGTCGGCTACTACGCCTTCGGGTCGTACTACTTCAACGGCACGAAGTGCATCGACGAAGACTCCGATGACAGCAGAGGCGACGGCCGCAAGGTCTGGACCTACAACTGCAACGGCAGCTACAACCAGCAATGGGCCATCGCCCCCGACGGCTCCATCCACAGCACCAACGACGGCCGCTGCCTGTCCCCGTCCGCGACCGGCCTGGGCGACCCGACCCCGCGCCTGGAGGGCTGGGGCTGCAACGGCCGGGCCGAACAGCAGTGGGTCTTCTACGACGACGGCACCATCCGCAACCGCCTCCTGGGCACCTGCATCCAGTTCGGTTTGGACCAGGTGAACAAGAAGGGCGTCTACACGTTTGTCGGTCAGTGCAACAACCTCGCGCCGCTGCAGGGCTGGGACGCGCACTATCTGCACAGCTGATCTGGCCGCCCGGACGGAGCCTCTTGCCGGGCTCCGTCCGGTCCCGCCTTGTTGGTGATTTGTCATCGTCCAGCCTTGATTTCCGCCCGCGGGCAGGCCGAGTGTCGGGTGGCGCACTTCCGGCGTCCGCACCGCCGAGGAAGGGGCGCGGGCGTCCGTCCGCTGGGCAACCGTGGGCGACGATGCCGAAACGGGAGGCTTCTTCGACGACGAAGGCCGGGTCGCTTGGTGACCCCAATGCCAGGGATTTGAGCTGCGCGGCCCACGCCCGCCGACGGTCCACAAAGGACTTCAGTGCCGCCGGAATGCCCTCACTCCGTGAGGGGAACCCTGAGGGACTCTGAGTCCCTCAGGGTTCCCCTCACGGACGCCTGGCCCCGCCCAGATCCTTCGACCTGGGCAAACCGCACCCGCGGCACCGCCTTAATAAGTCCCTGCCATCGCTTGGCGACCCCGGCAGGGCGAACCGCTTTCCGGGCAATCCACTGTGGACTGCCGGGCACCGGAGCGCCTCAGCCGCACACGGGGTTGTAGTCGAATTGCGGCAGATGCTGTTTCCACCGCTCGGGAGTCAGGACCGCGCGGGTGACCGCGCAGATCCGGTCGATTGCGTGGTTCTCGTCGAGGTCCCAGACCCGCACGTTTCCGTCGTATCCGCCGGAGGCGAGGACCCGGGTGAAGGGGTTGAACACCACGACCCGTCCGGCGTCGCCGTGGCTGGTGAATTCCTGTCCGAACGGTTGCGGCGCCGCGGGGTCGGCGATCTCCCACAGCCGGACGGTCTTGTCTTCGCTCCCGCTGGCCAGCAACTGCCCGTCGGCACTGAACGTCAGCGAGTTCACCGCGTCGGCGTGCCCCCGCAGCGGTTGTCCCAGCTGCCGCGGCTGTTCAGGCCGGGAAAGGTCCCACAGCCGGATGAGCTTGTCGTCGCCGCCGGTGGCGAGGACGCGGCCGTCGGGGCTGAATTTCGCGGACCGGACCAGCGCGGTGCCGCCGCCCGCGGCGGGTCCGAGGGGCTTCGGGCGGGTCGGGTCGGCGACGTCCCACAGCTGGAGAGTCTTGTTCTCGTTGCTGGTGGCCAGGATCCGCCCGTCCGGGCTGAAGGCCGCGGAATGGATGTAGGGGTGCTGGGCGGGAAACGGCGGACCCAGCGGTTTCGGCTGGACGGGGTCGGCGACGTCCCAGAAACGCAGGCTCTGGTCGCCGTCGCCGGTGAGCAGCACACGCCCGCCCGGGGCGAACAGCGCCGGACTGCCGTACCTGGTCTTGAGCTCCAGCGGGCGGCCCGAAGGCTTCGGGCGGGCGGGATCGGCGACGTCCCACAGCCGGACCGTGCTGTCGCCTTCGCTGACCGCCAGCGTTCTTCCGTCCGGGCTGAACGAAAGGGTGTTCGCATACCCGCGGCCGCCGGTCAACGGCGGGCCGAGGGCCCGGGGCCGGGCCGGGTCGGCGATGTCCCACAGCCGCGCCGTTCCGTCTCGTGCCGAGGTGGCCAGCACGCGTCCGTCCGGGCGGAATCCCATCGAGGTGATCCGCGCGGTGTGCCCGAGCAGCAGGGTGTTGGGCAGGGACCAGAGCTGCGCGGTGCCGTCGCCGGTGCCCGCGGCGAGCGTGTGGCCGTCCGGGCTGAACTGCAGGCTGAAGACCGAGCCGCTGACCCCGGTCAGGGGCGCGCCGACCGAAGTGACCGCGGCCGGATCCGTCGCGTTCCACAGCCGTACCGAATCGTCGCCCGCGGACGCGAGCAGCCGCCCGTCCGGACTGAAACTCACCTGCCAGATGTCCCCGGTGTGCCCGACGAGCGGCTGTCCCAGCGGGGCCGGTCTCGCCGGGTCGGCGACGTTCCACAGCCGGATCGTCTTGTCGGGGCCCGCCGTGGCCAGCGTGTGCCCGTTTTGGCTGAAGGCCACGGAATTCACGGTGTCGGAGTGTCCGGTCAGCGGCTTGCCCAGCGACACCGCGGCGGCCGGGTCCGTGGTGTCCCACAGGCGCACGGTTCCGTCGTTGCTGCCGGACGCCAGGGTCCGGCCGTCCGGGCTGAACGCGACCGAGCGCACCCGGCCGGTGTGGCCGGTGAGGGCGCGGCCCGGGGAAACCGGGCGGGCCGGATCCGTCACGTTCCAGAGACGTACCGTGCCGTCGTCGTCCGCCGTCGCCAGATCCCGGCCGTCCCGGCTGAGCGCGATCGCGTAGACAGTGCCGTTGCCGCTGTTCACCGGATCTCCCAGCGGTACCGGCTTGGCCGGGTCGCTGATGTCCCAGCGGCGGATGGTCCAGTCGTCGGCGGCGGTGAACAGAGTGCGGCCGTCGTGGCTGAACACCGCCGAGGTGACCCAGCTCGTGTGCCCGCGCAGCGGCGCTCCGAGCGGGCGCGGATCGGCGGCGTCGCGGGCGTCCCACAACCGCACGGTGTGGTCGTCACCCGCGGTGGCGATGGTGTGCCCGTCCGGGCTGAAGGCGATCGTGTAGACCGGGCCGGTGTGCGCGGTCATCAAGGCGGCCAGGGGGTTCTGCTGGGTGGACAGCAGCCGGGCCGCGACGGACTGGTCGTCGGGGCGCAGGCGATGGGCGACGAGGTCGAGCTGCGCCGACAGGGACGGGTCTGTTTCCTGCAGCCGGTCGGCCTCGGCCAGGATTTGCCGGAAGTTGGCCTCGTCTCGTTCCCGGAACGCGACCCCCGCCGCGATCGAGGCGATGAGGGCGAAGACGACCACCAGCGCGACCGAGGCGCGGCGGGCCCACACGACCCGGCGGGACTGCCGGGTCGAGGCGTGCAGGAACTCCTGTGCGGCGGCCGAGCTGCCCAGCGGTCCCGCCGGTTCGGCCGACTGTCCCGCCTCGGACAGCTTGATGCCCCGGTACAGCAGGGAAGGATCCCGGTCCCGCGCCTGCCAGGCGCCGGCGTCCTCCTCCAGCCGCTGCCGGATCAGGTTCCCGGCGCGGTCGTGGTCGATCCAGTCCCGGAGGCGGGGCCACGCGTACAGCAGCGCCTCGTGCGTGATCTCGACGGAATCGGCGTCCAGCGTCACCAGCCGGGCCGAGGCAAGGGTTTCGAGCGCTTCCTCGACGACGGCGGGGTCGTCGGCGCTGTCCACCAGCTGGGCCCTGGTCGCCCGCCTGCGGGTGTCGCGACGGTCCTCTCCGATGCACACCAGCCGAAGCAGCAGCGGGCGCGTCGCGTCGCGTGCGGCGGGAGTCAGCTGAGCCCAGGTTTGTTCGGCGGTCGCGGCGACCGCCCCGTTGATCCCTCCCGCCGCCCGGTAACCAGCGATGGTGAGCTTGCCGGCCTGACGGCGCTGCCACGTCGCGGCGAGCGCGTGGGACAGCAGCGGCAGGGAGCCCGCCTCGTGCACCTCCTGCTTGCCCGCCGGCAGGCCGCGGCGATGCCCGACGGCCAGATCGAGCAGGATGAGGTCCGCGAGGCCCGCTTCCAGAGGCAGCCCGACCGACTTCGCCGGTCCGGTGATCGCTTCGCGCACCTCCGCGGAACTCATCGGGCCGAGCAGGAGCTGGCGGTTTTGCAAGGCGTCGGCGAGTTCGGCGTAGCGCAGGCATTGGTCGTAGAAATCAGCGCGCAGCGCGATGAGCACCACGGCTGGCGCATTCCTGTCGAGCTTCCCCGGCACACACAGTGAACGCAGCGCCTCGATGAACAGCTGTCGTCGCGACTCGCTCTCGCAGAGAGTGAAGAGTTCCTCGAACTGATCCACCACGAGAAGCAATCGGCGCGAGGCCTTCGGATTCGGAGCGGGCGGATCCGAAGGCTCGGAGCTGATCTCGGGAACTGTTCTGGCCAGTTCTGCGAGCGGATCCGTTCGCGGAGTCATTTTTCTGAGCAGCCATCCGGGCGCTCCCTCGCCGGAGGCGTCCCGCGAAGCCAGAATCGGCATCAGCCCGGCTTCGAGCAGGGAGGACTTCCCGGCTCCGGAGGAGCCGATGAGGGCGAGGAAACCGCCGGTGGCGGCCGCGTCGGCCAGCCGGGCCAGCAACGCCTCGGTGCTGCGGCCCCGGCCGAAGAACCAGGCGGAGTCCTGCTGCCGGAAAGTCGCGAGACCCGGGTAGGGGCAGAGCCCCGTCCCGGCGGCGGGCGGGGAACCGGTCCCGGTCTCGCCGGAGCCCGGGGAAATGGGACTGGCCAAGGCGTTCTCCCACAGGGAACGCCAGTGGCCGAGATCGTAGAGATCACTGACCAGCGACGCCGGACGGTCTTTCCTCGCCTCGGTGACGAGCACGTCGAGCACCGCCGCCAACACGGCGAACTTGGCCGGGACGTTCCGCCCGCGGCGCCAATCGCTCACCCGCTGGGCGGTCGCCCGCACCGGCTGCCCGCGTTCGTCGACCTGCCGGGCCCTCGCGACCGACTCCGTGACGCGTTTCAGCGGAGGATCGCCGGCCGCGGCGTACAAAAGCGAAAATCTTTCGGCAAAGATTTCCCGCGGTCCCGGTTTCAGGATCGGATCGTCGATGTCGCCTCCCTCGAGCCGTCGAGCGACCCGGGAGCCGGGTCGGCGGCTTGCGCCGGCGGCGAACCGCCATGGTTCATCCTGGACAGCTTCCGTTCCACTTTCAAGATCGTGCGGCCGTCCGGGGGCGCCGCGGACGGCGTCTCCGCGAAGACCGGGATCCGCCGTCGTCCGCGCGGCCCGGCGCGCCCGGTCCCGTCCAGCCGGGGCCGACTGTCGAGGTGAGCCGAACGAGTGAGCCGGTTCCGGACCGGAAAATTGACCTTGGCGGCTGAGCTGGGGTTTCGGCGCGGCGCTCCGCCGTACGCCGTTGAACGCCGCCGGGCTCGGTGGCAAGCTTCGGCGGGTGGGGTGAACCGGACCGGCGTCTGCCGAAATGTCCGGACAACGGGCGGGTACGGGTGCGGTGGCGCCTGGGCGCACCTCGGTGCGCGTTCCCGGCGACGGGCCCGGCCTGAATCGCGTCGAACGGCAAGGTCGGACTACGGAGATGGGGCGGTATGGGCTCACGCTGGCAGCCGGTCGAGACGATCCAGATGTCAGACGATCCGTTCGAGGAGTTGTTTTCGCCCGCGGAGGAGCCCCGGCCGATCTCCGGGCCGGTACGGAAGATTTCGCTCGATTCGCTGCTTCCGGGCGATTCGCCGCGGATCGGCGGGGAGGACAGCGAGCACGTCCGCGCGCTCGCGCAGGTGAACGGCGCCCTGCCGCCGATCATCGTGCACCGGCCCAGCATGCGCGTCATCGACGGGATGCACCGGCTGCGGGCCGCCGCGTTGTGCGGCGAGCGCGATATCGCGGTGCAATTCTTCGAGGGGCCGGCCGAGGAGGCGTTCGTGCTGGCGGTGAGGTACAACGCGCATCACGGACTGCCGCTTTCGCCGGTGGACCGGGCCGCCGCGGCCGCGCGCATCCTCCATTTCTTCCCGCGGTTTTCGGACGCGAGGATCGCCTCGCTCGCCGGTGTTTCGGACAAGACCGTCGCGGCCATCCGGGCGTGTTCGACCTCGGAAACCCCGAAGTCGAACACACGGATCGGCAAGGACGGCCGAAGCAGGCCGCTCAACGCGGCGGAGGGGCGGCTGCGCGCCAGCGCGCTGTTCGCCGAAAAGCCCGACGCGACACTGCGGGAAATCGCGAGTCAGGCGGGGATCGCCCTCGCCACCACCAGGGACGTGCGTGAACGGCTCCGTCGGGGCGAGCACCCGGTGCCGTCGCCCCGGCGGCGCGGCGGCGCCTCGCGCAAGCCGGTCGCGGTGGTGCCGGACAGTGCGGACGAGACGAGCCAAGGGGACGGTGCGACCGGGCCGGCGGCGCCAGCCACACCGGACTTGCGGACGATCGGGCGGGACCCGGCGATGCGGCTCAGCGAAGGCGGGCGGGAGGTGCTCCGGCTGATCGGCGCGCATTCGCTGAAACAGCAGGACTGGGTGCGGCTCATCGAAAGCGTTCCGCCGCACTGCGTCCCGGGAGTGGCGGACGCCGCGCGCAGTTGCGCGGAGACCTGGCAGCATTTCGCCTGGCAGCTGGAAAAACGCCGCCGGCTGTAGCGGAGCGAAGGGGTGTCCGGCATCGCCGATTCGCGGCCGCCGGCCACTCGTTCGGTGGTGTTGATCAGCGGCCGGGCCAGTAGGCTCGGCGCGGGGTTCGAAAATGGCGTGCGTTTGCCCGTGATGAATCGGGCGAAGAAAAAATCAGTCGATAGCGGTCCCTACGTGCTCACGCGGAGGAGTGTTGGCTGCACAATTCGATAATTGTCGGATCGCTGTCTTCGGAGCGGGCGTGATGGGCGTGGACATCGCGACGATGATAGTCAGCCAGGGAATTTCGGTCACGGTCGTCGACGTCAATTCCGCCGCTCTTGAGCGAGCGCGAGAAGGAATAGCCAAGCGGATGCGGCACGCCGCCTTGGCCGGGACGGTCGCGGAGGGGGTCGAACCGGGGAACGTGACGATCGCTGCTTCCTTTTCCTTCGATTCCGAAACCGCGGCCGTGATCGAGGCGATCACCGAACGCGCCGATCTCAAAGCCGGGCTTCTCGCGGAGGTTTCCGCCGCGCTGCCGGCCGGCATCCCGGTGATCACCAATACCTCGGGCATCCCGATCGAGGAAATGGCGGGCTGGGCGGCGCGGCCCGCGGAGGTGGTCGGCGTGCACTTCATGAACCCGGCGTACTTGATAGCCACGGTCGAGGTGGTCAGGGGTCCGTCGACCGGTGCGGCCGCGCTCGACCGGGTGCTGGAGCTGCTCGCCCGGCTGAACCGGAAACCCGTGGTCGTGCGCGACTCGCCCGGGTTCGTCACCAGCAGGCTGCTCCATCCGATGCTCAACGCGGCCGCGCGCCTGGTCGGAGCCGGGACCGCGACCGCGCAGGAGGTGGACGCGCTGATGGAGGGGTGCCTGGGGCATCCGGTCGGTCCCTTGCGCACCGCGGACCTGATCGGTCTCGACAATCTCGTCGATTCGCTCGCGGCCCTTCACGAGCGCACCGGCGAAGAGTCCTGCCGGCCCTGCGGCGTGCTGGAAGAGAAGGTGCGGAACGGTCACCTCGGCCGCAAAAGCGGCCAGGGTTTCTACGATTACGGGAAGGAACCGTGGTAATGACCGCTCTACCCGCCGAAAGCGTTTCGGTCATCCAGGACGAGATCGCCGGCTACCTCGAAAAACGGGTCAAGGCCCCGATTCTCCCGGAACAGGACCTGTTCGCCGCCGGGCTTGTTTCCTCCCTGTTCGCGATGGAACTCATCCTCCACCTGGAGGAGAGCTATTCCGTGACGATCGCCGGGCCCGATCTGAGACTGGAGAACTTCCGCACTGTCCGGCAGATGACCGAACTGGTGTCCCGGCTGGGCGGCTTGGCGGGCACCGGTGGCTGACCTCCCGCCCGCCGCCCGCGCGATGGTCGCCGACCTCGTCGGAGACCGGGCAGGCGACTGGGACCTGGCGGGGGCCGTGCCGGGGGAAGTGATCAGGAAGCTCGGTTCCGCGGGGTTGCTGTGCGCTCAGGTGTCTGCCCGGCACGGCGGTCTGGGGCTGAACTTCCGGGACGACGGGCAGTGGACCGCGTATGTCGGGAGTCTGTGCAGTTCCCTGCGCAGTCTCATGACCTCGCAGGGCATGGCCGCCTGGAGCGTCAGCCGTTTCGGGGACGAGGAACAACGGGCCGGGTACCTTTCCCGGCTGACCGGCGGAGATCTCGCCGCGGTGGGCTTCACCGAGGCCGGCGCCGGCAGCGATCTGTCGGCGATGCGCGCCCGGATCCGCCGCGACGGCGACTCGATCGTCGTTGACGGGCACAAACGGTGGATGACCGGCGCGCGGTATGCCGACCTGCTGCTGGTCTTCGGGCGCTTCGAAGACGGAGCGGCGGCGGTGATGGTGCCGGCCGAGGCGGCGGGGGTGAGCGTGGAGCCGGTCGCGGATCCTTCGGGCTGCCGCGCCGCCGGGCACGCCGACGTCCGGCTGAACGAAGTGCGGTTGCCGTCCGCCGCTCTTCTCGGCGGCGTCGCGTTGCCCCTTCCGTTGCTCGTGACCACGGCGTTGGGATACGGGCGTCTTTCGGTGGCTTGGGGATGTGTGGGAATCCTGCGCGCGTGCCTGGCGAGCGCCGCCGCGCACGCGCAGCGGCGAGAGCAGTTCGGCGTCCCGTTGAAGGCGAATCAGCTGATCGCGCGTCATCTGGCCGGACTGTTCTCCGGCGAGCAGATCGCGACCCGGTTGTGCGAGCACGCGAGCGCGTGCTGGGACACCCGCTCGCCGGAACTCGTGGTGGCCACCGTGCTGGCCAAACAGGTCGCGGCGGAACAGGCTGTGCGCGGAGCCGCGACGGCGGCACAGGTGCTCGCCTCGGCGGGCGCGCACGGCGGGCACGTCGTCGCGCGAGCGCACCGGGACGCGAAACTCATGGAGATCATCGAAGGCACGGCGGAGATCTCCCAGTTGATCCTCGCCGATCACGTGACAGCGCACTCGCCGCTGCCCGCCGCTGAGGAGAAGAACCTTTGACCGCTTCGGCTGAACTGGTGAAATGTCTCGTCTGGGATCTGGACGAGACCCTGTGGCGGGGAACGCTCGCCGAGGGCGACCGTCCGGTGCTGCCGGCCGCGGTGCGGGAGGTGGTCGAGACTCTGGATTCCCGGGGGATTCTCCAGTCGATCGCGAGCCGGAACGACCACGAGCAGGCGATGGCCCGGCTGGAGGAGCTCGGGATCGCCGAGTACTTCGTGCTGCCCTCGATCGGCTGGGGACGAAAATCCGATGCGGTGCGGGCGATCGCCGACGAGCTGGGGTTCGCCTACCGCACGATCGCCTTCGTCGACGACCAGCACACCGAGCGGGCGGAAGTGGAGTTCCACCTCCCCGAGGTGCGCTGCTACGCGGCCGAAGACGCGGTCCGGCTGGCCGGTCTGCCGGAGTTCGTCCCGCGTTCCCGCACCGCCGATTCCCGCCGGCGGCGGCAGCTCTACCAGGCGGGATTCCGGCGCGCGGCCGAACGGGCCGCTTTCGCCGGGCCGGACGAGGGGTTCTTGCGCTCCCTCGATCTGCGGCTCGACGTGCGCCGGGCCTCGGGCGACGACCTCGCCCGGGTCGAGGAACTCACCCTCCGCACGAGCCAGATGAACGCGACCGGGGTGCACTACGACGCCGCCGCGTTGGGCGAGCTGACGCGCGACAGCGGGCACGAGGTGCTGACCGCCGCCTTGACCGATCGGATCGGGCCGCACGGGGCGGTGGGAATCGTGCTGCTCGAAACCGGGGTTTCGAATTGGCGGCTGAAGCTGCTGGCGACCTCGTGCCGGGCGGTTCCGTTCGGCGTCGGCTCGGTGCTGCTCGGCTGGCTCGCGGACCAGGCCGCGCTGGCCGGGGTGCACCTCAGCGCGGACTTCCGTCCCACCGGGCGCAACCGGATGATGGAGGTCGCCTACCGCTTCGCCGGCTTCGCCGAACAAGAGTGTTCCTGTCTGCCCGGACGCGGTGGCTCCGGTCCGGACGAGGAAGTCCAGCGGTTGCACCTGATTCCGGACCGGCAGGCGCCTCCCGCCACGATGCGGTTGTCCGTTCCGGATCTCGCCGGGCCGCGGCTCAGCCGGTCTTCTTCCGGACCAGAGTGACCCCGTCGGCGACCGGAAGGAGGCTGAGGTCGATCCGGTCGTCGGCGCGCAGTTCGGCGTTGAGCCGGGACACCTCGGCCGTTTCCGGGTCGCTTTCGGCTGGGTCGAGCACCCGGCCGAACAGGAGCGTATTGTCCACGACGATCAGGCCGCCCGGGCGCAGCAGCTCGAAGGACAATCGGTAATAGTTCCGGTAATTGCTTTTATCGGCGTCGATGAAAACGAAATCGAATGTCTCGCGGTGCCCCGTCGCGAGAAGCTGCTCGAGGTATTCCCGGGCGTCTCCGAGGTGTTGTTCGATCCTGTCTTCGAGTCCCGCGCGCGCCCAGTGGGGCGCGCCGATGCCCGGCCACTTCGCGGCGAGGTCGCACGTGAGGATCTTCCCGTCCGCGGGCAGCGCGGACGCCATCCAAAGCGTGCCGTATCCGGTGAAAGTGCCTAATTCCAGTGCTTTCCGGGCGCCGCTGAGCCGGATCAGCAGCGCAAGCAGCTGCCCCTCCTCGGGCGGGATGCGCAAGGCGTCGCCGGCCGGGAGCGTCGCGGTCTCTTCGCGGAGCCGGCGCAGGACATCGCTTTCGCGCAGCGACGTGTCGCGAACGTACTGCAGCAGTCGCGCCGGGATGAACGTGCGGTCTGTCATATTTCGATATTAGGCGCTTCGCGGTCTCCGAGGCGAGTGCCCGTTGCGGTGCGAACCGGAAGTTGAACAAACACCGCCCCACGAAAAGACCATTGTCCGCTCTTTGTCGCTGGCACTAGTATCTGAGATGCGCTCACAGGTATCGGTTTTATCGGTGCTGCTGAACCCAGCGATTATGTGGCGCTTTCCCGGACAATACGAGCAAAGGGGGTGTCATGTCGTACTCCAAGCAGTGGCAGAAGGCGCGCGAAGCCCGCAAGGTGCGCCCGGTTCTGTCGGTCGTGTCCAAGTGGTGATCGTGCTGCGGTAGCAGGCTGATAGACGGCGGAGCCCGGCGTTCCCGGACTCCGCCGTCCACCCCATGGAGGGCTCTGTGGCTCATTGGCGAGAACTGCTTCCCGAAAAGCAGCTGTTCGAGCGGCAGCTTCGCCCGGAAGCGCTGAAAGCGGATCTGGCCGCGCTGGGACAAGCGGTCGCGCGCTGTCCGGACGGCGAGATCGAGGAGGCCTGCGCGGTCGCGGCGATGCACGAGCTGCCGTGGGTGCGGCAAGCCTTGCTGAGGGCGCTCGCGGTCCGGGCCCCGCAGCATGACGAGGTGCGCGCGGCGGTGGGGTGGCTCACGCACGACTACGAGGATTTCGTCGCGTTCGAAGCCGTGACCCTGGCGGGCGAACTGCGGTTGCGGGAGGTGCTCGCGGACCTGCTGGTCATCGTCGGCAGGGCGAGCGAGCGCGTGACCGGCTTCGCCGGCAAGCCGGTGGGCATCGGCCACGCGGTCGTCCTGCGGGCGATCACGGCGATCATCGGCAGCACGGACCAGGCGGTCCTGCGCTCGGTCGAAGACGAACTGTTCGCCGAGGGCGTCGACCAGGCCGAGTATCCGGCCCGGCCGGTCGAGGACGCGGCGGACGGCGGTTCGCACGAGCACGGGTCGATGGCGGCGGTGCCAGGGGGAGTCGTGCTCGGCGGACCGCCGCCCGCCTTCGCCGGCGAGAACCTGCTGTTCGACTGGAACGATCCGCCGGAAGAACGGCACTGCGCCGGTTTCCGGATCGACAAGCTGCCGGTGAGCAACGCCGAGTACGACCTGTTCGCCGGGTCGCCCGCGGCGCTCCGGCACCGGTTCTGCCACCCGCGGGAGCCGAAGGGCAAACTGCATCTGCGCAACACCCTGCTGGATTCCCGCAGCGGCCCCGGCCATCCGGTCACCGGGGTCGACTGGTTCGACGCGTACGCCTACGCCCGGTCGCTCGGCAAGCGCCTGCCCACCGAGACCGAGTGGCAGCGTGCGGGCGAAGGGCCCGACCGCCGCGCTTACCCGTGGGGCGACGAGTTCGACGGGGCGCGCACCCGGTGCCTGCCGCCGCCTTCCGGGAACGGGTGGGCGACTGTCGACCGCTGGCGGGACGAACTGCTGGGCCTGGCCGACGACCCGCCGGCGCACACGGCGCGGGAACGGGGGATGCCCGGCAACGTCAGCCCGTTCGGGGTCGGCGACCTGTCCGGCAATGTCTGGGAATGGACGTCGTCCTGTTTCGACGGCCCGGCCTTCAGCCCGGTCGGAACCGACCGCGACGCCATCGACGTCATCTACGACCAGCGCTCCTACGTGGTGATCAAGGGCGGGACCTGGACGTCGCTCCCGGAACAGGCCTCGCTCGCCTTTCGCGGCCGAGACCTCGCCTTCGACCGGCATTTCGAGATCGGTTTCCGCTGTGTGTGCGACTGCGGCGGGGACGGCGCCCGATGACGGTCGCCCAGGGCCGCCGGTTCACCGGACTGGAGGTGCGGTGAACCGGCGGCGGGGAAGGTCCGGCCGCGGCGCGAGCGGACGGAGCAGGGGACCAGCGACGACCGGTCGCAGCGAAAACGCGCGTGCCGCCGGGCGCGCGGCGAACCAGGCACGGCGGCGCGGGCCCGGACCGGGATCCCGCCGCGGCGCCGCATCGGGAGGGCAGTGAGCCGTGGGTACCGAATCCTCTGTGGTGATCGACGCGTTCGACGATCCGGCCACGCTCGATCCGCACAAGGCCTTCGAGACCGGGTCCCGGCATCCGGTGCTGAACCTGTACCAGGGCCTGCTCGGGCTGACCGACGACGACGAGTTCCGCCCGCTGCTGGCGGCCGCCGAACCCGAGGCGACGCCGCACGGGGACGGCTGGCGCGTAGTCGTGCCGGTGCGGAAAGGAATCCGGTTCCACGACGGGACCGAAATGACCGCCGACGACGTCTGGTATTCGGTGAGCCGGGCGGCGATCACGGCGGACGGCCCGGCCGGTCTGCTCGCGGACGTGCTGCTGGGCGCTCCGATCGACCGGCTCGGACCGGAGGCCGCCGCCGCGATGCTGCGGCGGATCAGTCGTTCCGGCGACGAACTCGTGCTCGACCTCGCCCGGCCTTACGCGCCGCTGAAGCATTTCCTGGTCCATTGGTCGCTGGTGGTGAGCCGGTCCTGGTGCGCCGCGCGAGGGGAGTGGGACGGTTCGCCCGGCGCCGTGGAGCGCTTCCTGAACCGCGGCGCCTCGGCGCTGGACGACCAGGCCAACGGCACCGGTCCCTACCGGCTGGAGGAGTGGGACCGGGCGGCCCGGGAACTGCGGTTCGCCCGGTGGGAACAGCCGGGCGCGCGGCGAGGCCCCGCCGGAATCGTCCTGCGCTCGGTCGACGACCGGATGGAACGGGAGAAGGACCTGCTGGCCGGGGCCTGCGATTTCTCGGTGTGCCAGCCCGAATCCGTGCAGCGTCTCGGCGATCTGGGACAGACCGTGCTGGAGAAGCTGCCCGCGGAATGGAGCATCAACCCGCTGGCGTTCATCGCCCAGCGCGTGCGGCCGGATTCGGAATTCCTCGGGTCCGGGGAATTCGGGCCGGACGGGCTGCGCCCGGACGCGTTCGCCGACGTGCACCTGCGCCGGATGCTGCCGCTGTGCTTCGACCACGAGCGCTACGTGCGCGAAGTCCTCGACGGCGAAGGGATCCCGCACATCCCGCCGTTCCCCGCTCCGGCCCTGCCCGGGACGTCTCCCCGGCCGCTCGCGCGCGATCTCGACCGGGCGGCGTTCGAGTTCCGCTCCGCCTGGGGCGGCGAGGCGGCCCGTGCCGGGTGCCGGATCGTGATCGCGACCCACGGGACGAACGTGTCGCGTGCGCGGGCCGCGGAGTTCCTGGCCGACGGGCTCACCCGGATCAGTCCCAAGATCACCGTGGAGATCTTCGAAACCGACCTGCCGCGGCTGACGGAACTGCTGTATCAGGGCAAGTGCCCGCTCGTGTGGGCCGGCTGGGCCAGCGACTTCATGCACCCGCACGCTTTCGTGTCCGCGTTGCTCGACCCGCGGGCCACTCTCCCCTCGGCACTGGGCTTTCGGGACGAGGTCCTGTCGGGGCTGGTGGAAGCGGCGCGCGGGGCGGAAGGCCCGCTCCAGGAGCCGGTCTACCGTGCGATCGCGCGGTACGCGGAGGATCAGGCGTATTACTTCGCTCCGCCCGGGAAAATCAGCTACATGACCTACAACAAGCGCTGGCACGGCGTGCGGCTGATGCACCAGATGTCGAATGTCCTGGACTTCTCCAGCTTCGAGGAACGGGTCCCGGCCGAATGAACGATCAGTGGACCTGGGCGACGGTCGCGGATCCGGCCGTGCTGGAGCCGGAACCGCCGTCGATGCCGCCGCGCGAGGCGCAGGACTGGTGCAACTTCGTCGTGTGGATGCCGACGGAACTCCCCGCCGACGTGGTGCCGGAAGCGGCCAGCGTGCGGAAGGAAGCCCCGCCCGGCAGGCCGACGAGCTCCGCGGGGCGTGCCACGTGGTCCGAGTGCAATCCGTCGTCCTTCCGGTTCGAGCTGGCCGGGCACGAACGGCGGGCGCGGGTCAAGCAGTTCCTCTACGATTGGGCCTTCCCCGCGCTGGACCATCCCTCGCTGTTCGGAAATCCCGCGACGCCCGTCGTGCTCGACGACCGCTACGTCCTCTGGACCGGGACCGACCACAAAGGGAATTCCGCGGCCACCGCCAGGATCGCGCGCACCACGATCGAATTCTCGGTGCTGCGGGGCGAGTTCACCGAGGCCGAGGTGCTCGGCGTTTTCCGTTCCCTGGCCCCGGCGGTCCCGGAGGCGCTGCCCGGGATCGCGCGCATCCCGTTCCCGGAACTCGGCTACTGGGCGCGGCATCCCACCGCCGCGGTGGTGGAGGTCCCCACCGGCCTGTGGCGGTTTCCCCGGGAAGAAGGGGAAAACCACGTCGTCTGGCTCGAGGACGCGGCGGCCGGGCACGACGGCGTGCGGCTGCCGGGCCGGCTGGGCGGGATGAATCTCGACGGCGCGGCCGTCTTCAGCGACGGAGCCGGTGCGACGGAACTGGAGGCGGTGTACGCGGGCGGCCCGGACCGGGGGCACGAGCTTCGGCTGGTGGTCCAGCGGAAGGGGAAGGGCCGCCTCGAATGGCCTCCGGCGCCGGAGCGGGTCGCCGCCCTTCGCACCCCGGTGAAGGGCGATCAGTGGCAAGGCATGCTCGCCTGCCTCGACGAGAACGTCGGCCCGTGCGACGCGGTCGTGGAGATTCCCGCCGCCGATCTCGAGCTGAGACTCTGCGGCAGCACCGGCCCGGGGATGGGCAGGACGTGGTTTTCCGGAGTGGTCCGCCAGGTGTGCGAAGCGGGGCTGCGATGAGCGGCGTCCGGCTCGAATCCGTGACGGTCGGGCTGGACTGGCGTGCCGCGTTCGCCAACGCCTATGTCCGGGTCAGCGGGTTCAGCACCACCATTGTCCGGCTTCGGCCGGACCCGGAGTCCGGGCTGGAGGGGATCGGGGAGGCGGCGCCGTCCATGCTGGGCCGGGAATCGGCCCGCACCGTGGCCGCCGATTACGCGAGCCTGTCCGGATCCGGTCTGCTGCGGGACGTCCGGGCGGACGACCCGGAGACCTGGGCGCCCGTGCTGCGGGCGCTGTCGGGGCGCCCCGCCGCGCTGGCCGGGGTGGAGACGGCGCTGCTGGATCTGTCCGCCAAGGAGGCCGGACTGCCGCTGTGGCGGTGGTGGGGGTTGTCCGGGACCGGGCCGACCAGGACGTTCTTCACCATCCCCATGGTCGGCGGAGCCGAACTGGAGCACTGGATCGGTCTCGGGACCGAACTGGGAGCCACCCGGCTCAAGGTCAAGGTGGGCAATCCGGGAGCCGAACCGCGGTCGGCGGCGGCCGACCGGCTCCGCCGGACTCGGGCCGGGTTTCCGCAAGCGCCGATCAGGGTGGACGCGAACGCCGCGTGGGAGCTCGAGGACGCGGCGGATTTCGCGGGCGAACTGCTCCGGTGGGAGGTCGGTTCGCTGGAGGAGCCGCTGGCCGAAGGAGCCTCGGTCCAGGATTTCGCCGACCTGCGCGCACTGACGGGGCTGCCGGTGTTCGCCGACGAGTTCTGCACTTCGCCGCGGGCTTTGGCCCGCGCGGCCGACCGTTACGACGGGGTGGTGCTGAAAACGCAGAACTGGGGCGGTCTCGGCCGGACCCGCCGCGCGATCGAAACGGCGCGCCGGAACGGCTTGGCGGTCTGTCTCGGCTGCAACGCCGAGACCTCGGTCTCCATCGGCGCGTCCGCTCAGCTCGCGTCGCTGGCCGACGACCTCGACCTGGACAGTGCCCTGCTGATTCACGAAGATCCCTTCATGGCGTCCGGAATCGAAGGCACGGAAATCCTTCCGGGTTCGGCGCCGGGCATCGGGGCGCGGGAAGCCGGTGCGCCGCGGTGAGGACACGGACCGAGAACCTGGTGCGGAACCGGGGTTTCCGGATGCTGTGGGCGGCGGAGTCGGTCAGCCAGGTCGGGTTCATGGCGGCGCAGACCACGGTGCCCCTGATCGCGGTGGCACTGCTGGCGGTGTCGCCGTTCGAGATGGGCGTGCTGACCGCCGCCGGCACGATCTCGTTCCTGCTCATCGGTTTGCCCGCGGGCGTGTGGCTCGACCGGCTGAACGTGCTGCGGTGCCTGATCTGGGCGAGCCTGGTCCGGCTGGCGGTGATCAGCACCGTCCCGATCGCGATCTGGGCGGGTTTCCTGAGCTTCCCGCAGCTGACGACGGTCGTGCTGATCGCCGGCGCGGCCGGGGTGTTCTTCGACGTGGGATACCAGAGTTACGTGCCCCGCCTCGTCAGCCGTTCCTCGCTCGTGGACGGCAACGGGAAGCTCGAAGCCAGCCGCTCCACCGCACAGGCGGCGGGACCCGCGCTGGGCGGCGGACTGGTGCAGGGCGTCGGCGGAGCCCTGGCGGTCGGCGCCACCGCTTTGTGCTACGCGATTTCCTCGCTGATCCTGCTGCGCATGCGGCCCGTCGCCGGTCCGCCGAAGGACGAGGAGCGCGCCGACCGGCACCTGTGGCGCGAGATCCGCGAAGGACTCCGGTTCGTCTCGACCCACCGGGTGCTGCGTTCGCTGACCTTGTGCAGCGCCAGTCTGCTGCTGTTCACCGGCATCGCCAACGCGGTGCTGGTGCTGTTTCTCGCCCGGAGCCTGCTGCTCTCCTCGGCGGAGGTGGGGCTGGTGCTCGCCGCGGGCGGGCTCAGCGGCGTGCTGGCCGGGATCCTCGTCGGCCGCGCCGGGAGAATCTTCGGGACCGCGCGGCTGATCTGGCTCGCCGCGGGGCTCACGTGGCCGTTGGCCGTGCTGCTGCCGCTGTCTCAAGCGTGGGGCGGAGTCGCGCTTTTCGCGGTGGCCTGGTCGGTGATCGGCTTCGGCTCCGTGCTGTTCAACGTGGCTCAGGTGAGCTGCCGGCAAGCCTTGTGCCCGCCTGGGCTTCTCGGCCGGATGAACGCGACCGTGCGGTTCCTGACCTGGAGCGCGTTGCCGGCCGGCGGGCTGCTCGGCGGTGTGCTCGGCGAGAGCTGGGGAATCGGGACCGCTTTCCTCGTCGGGGCCGTCGGGATGGGGCTTTCCCCGTTGTGGCTGTTCTTCACGCCGCTGTGGCGCATGCGGGACATCCCGGACCGTCCGGACGAGGGTTAGCGCGGGACCGCCCGGCCTCGCCGGTCACGCGCTTTCGAGCCACTTCCCGTCGCGCATGACCGTCCGCCCCTTGATCTCGTCGGGCCCGCGCCAGACCTGGACGCGGTCCGGGGTCAGCACCATCACCACCCAGCTCTCGCCGAGCCCCCTGGCGTCCCAGCCCGTTCGGTCGGCGAACAGGTCCAGCGCGCCGGCCGGAGCCTCCGCCTGCGGGAACACCTGCGCGGTGGCGGAGACGAGGACTACGTCGCGGCTGTCTCCGACAAAGAGTTTCGCCTTCGGGTTGCCGGCCAGATTCCTGGCCGTCGCGTTCTTCCCGTCCGTGGTGAGAATGATGCGCTCGCCGTCCCAAGCCAGGGAGAAGGGCACGAGAGCGGGATTGCCGTCCGTATCGGCGGACGCCAGCCAGACGTCGGCTTCGGTTTCGAGTTTGTGGCGCGCGTCCTGTTGCCGTTGCTCGAGTGTTCGCTCCGTCATGACTCGACCTTAGCGAGCCGGTCCGAGCTTTCAAGGGCGTGCACCAGCATGTCGGCGAAGGCGCTGCCGACTCCGTCCGGCGTCCTGTGCAGCGAATCGTCGGCGACGTGTCGCCAGAAAGAGATCGTGGGATTGACTTCCAGGATGGTCAGCGAGCCGTCGAGTCCTTCGGCGAAGTCGACGCAGGAGTGCTCCAGGCCGAAACAGCGGGTGGCCGCGACGACCGTGTCGACGAGCTCGGCGGTGCACTCGTAAGGCTCGACGAGCTGGGGGTTCTCGCGGGTTTTCTCGTCCGCTGGCGAATGGAGCGTCTTGCGCTGATAGCACGCCACCACCTGGTCTTCGATGCACATCGCCCGCACATCGCTTCCGGTGTTCGGCACGAATTCCTGCGCGCACATCGACTCGTGCGTCCGGAGTAGGTACGAGAGCTTGATTTCGTTTCCCAGGGAGAGCTCGTGCGGCGTGTCCGGACTCCGGAAATCGACCTGGTCGCGCAGCAGCACGTTATCGGTGGACGCGATGCCGTGCACCGGTTTGAAAACCACGTCCCCCCATTCGCGCAGGCACTCGGAAGCGTGCTCCAGCGTCCGGACCAGCCTCGTGCGCGGGACCGGCAGGCCCGCGCGCGCGAGCACGTCGACCGACAGGACCTTGTTGTGCGCCTGCTGCACCCCGGACGCCGCGTTGACCACCCGGATGCCCGCGTTCTCGAGCATGGCCAGCGAGTCGAAGACCGAGACCGCCTCGGAGATCCGGCTGAAGAAGCGGGAGCGGATCAGCACCACCGCGGGATCGACCTGCTCGCCTCGGTGCCGGAGCGGGGAGCCGCCCGCGCTGAAGACCACGTCGTCGTAGTTCAGGTAGGCGGCTTCGAGCCCGCGGCCGCGCAGCGTGTCCAGGAGCCCTTGCATCTCCAGGTACGGGATTCCGCGGTCGAGGATGGCGATGTCGATCTTGGCTGTCATGTGTCGACCTCTTCTCTTTCGGGTGCCGGGACGACGGCTGTGCGGTTCCGGGACAGGAATTCCCGGACCTCGCGGAACTGGCCGCGCGAGTCTCGCCAGCGGGGGAGCAGTACCGGCTCCTCCGCGACAGCGGCGCGGCAGGCGGCGTTGCGGAGCTGGAAACAGTGATGCCAGGACTGGCGGGGCAACGGCACGTCGAGCCCGGCGTAACGGAACCTGTCGTCGTTGTGCAGCCGCTCGGCCAGGTCCGGTCCGACCAGCACGTCGAGATATCCCGTCTCGGTCAGGTCGGGCAGCGTGCCGAGCGTGCTCGCGGTGTCGACGAGGTAGCGCGTGACGCCGAGGGCCGGATGCTTGATCACGGCCGGTTCGAGCACCGCTTCGGGCACCGGGTCGGCTTCTGTCACGGTGAGCACAGAGGAGTGTTTTCCCTGTTTCACCATGTCGTGATACCAGCCGTACCGCAGATTCGCCGGCCGCATTCCGAGGAGGGACTTCAGTCCCTGACTGGCCGCGGTTTCGCACAGGCAGGTGCCGTAGCACAGCAGGCCCGCTCTTCGCACGGCGCGCATCCGCGCTTGCTCCAAGGCGAGGGCGACCCCGTAATCGCGGTGGCCGGGATCGACGGCCATGTTCATGATGTACGCGTACCGCCCATGGGTTTCGAAAGCCGCGTAGCCGACGATTCTTCCTTCGCGCACGGCGGTGAACCTCGTCCTCGAGGCGGATCCCAGCATCGAATGCTCGAAATAGCGGAAGTAGGTGCGCCGGAACAGGTCGCCGATCTCCTCGACGCTGTGCCGGGGCAGGGGCGAGCCTGCCGGGTGCTCGCGGACGACCGCCTCCGGACCCTGTTCTGCCGTGCGGATCTTTTCCGTGTCCATAACCGCTCCCTGGGTCGCCCTGTCGTCGATGTGGCCGGGAAATCGGGTGAGGCGCGAACGCGGGCCTGGGATTTTATCCTAGACACGATCGAGAAGGTCGACAACGGTTATTTTCGTGCTGCTCCGATCGGGTTTCCGGTGATGGTCTTCTTGCCTCTCGGTGGCATTCGTTGCTAGTCTCCGTCGGCGGGGGCGAGAATTGGCGTAAATATGTCGCCGCGGTCGAATGGTTCGCCAGTCGGTATTCGAATCAGGAATCGAGCTGTCTTCTTTCATGAATTCTGCGGCTGTGAATCGATTTCAGGATCTGGACGCCGGGCCGGGGCACCGGGTCGAGGACTATCTCGACACGGTGCGGCGCCTGCACACGTCCCACACCGGGCCGCTGGAAGCGGCGGTGCGCGCGGATCCGGGGCTCTCGGTGCTCGACGTCGGCTGCGGCGTGGGCGGCCGCCTGCTGGAACTCGCCCGGGCGGGGCATCGGGGCGAGCTGGTGGGCATCGACCGGAGCGAGCTCGTGCTCGCCGAGGCGCGCCGCCGGTGCGCTGCCGAGGGGCATGCCGTCACGTTCGTCCACGCGGACGCGGCCGACTCGGAATTCGACGCGGATTTCGACCTCGTGCACTCGGAGCGAGTGCTGATCCACGTCGAGGACGTCGAGACGGTGGTCGCCGCGTACCGGCGTGCGGTGAAGGTCGGCGGCAAGGTGATTGTCTCCGAACCGCACGCGTCGGCATTGGCGGTGAACGTCCCGGACATCCCGCTCACGAACGCGGTTTTCGGCCATGCCCACGGTTCGCTGCGCAATCCGTGGGTATCCGCCCGGCTTCCTTCCCTGCTGCGCGCGGCCGGATTCGCCGACGTGTCCACCACCGGCTGGGTCGGGATCACCGAGAGCCTGCCCGACTTCGACCGCATGCTGCAGCTGACGAGGTGGTCGGAGGCGGCGGTGGCGGCGGGCAGCGTCGACGCCGGCGGGCGGGACCGGTGGCACGCACAGCTGGAAAGCGCTCAGCGGCGTGGAGAGTTCTTGGGCAGCTGGACCGTTTTCACCAGTCAAGGAACGCGAGCGTGACGAGAGGGGACTGGGCCATGACGACGTCGGTTGTCCCGCTGCTGGATCTGCACGACGCTCCCGCGCGATTCCGCGAGCAACTGCTGGCGGGGGCCTCGTGGGGGGCCGCCGAACTGGCGGGAGCCGAGCAGTGCCGCGAACTCGCCCGCCGGACGGAGCTGGCCGCGTCGGAGTTCTTCGCCGGGGACGAGTCCGAGAAAGCGGCCAGCGTCAGCCCGTCGGGGCACCGGAACCGCGGCTGGACCTCGGCGGCGGACGACGACGGGCGGCCGGTCTACGACCGGCTCAGCATCGCCCGCTTCGACGACGCGGCGGCAGCGAGCGCGGGCGGGGTTCCCGCCGAGTACACGGGGTTGTACGAGCATCCGAACGTCTGGCCGTCTCCCGAACTGAAGGCGTTGACCGAGCGGTTCCGGGACTCGGTGGTGCGCACGTGCGAACAGCTCCTCGCGCGCATCAGCGAAGCACTGGGAGTCAAGCCGGACGACCTGTTCGCCGGAGCCCCGGACAACACGAACATCACGCTCACGGAATATCACCCCCGGACGGGATTGCCCGCCGGCGACGGAAACCCGCTGTCCTTCCCCGAGCACAAGGACCGCAGCCTCCTCAGCCTGCTCTCGGAATCCGGCGAGCCGGGACGCCTGCAGATCGAGTCCTTGACCGGGGAATGGCTGACCTGCCGTCCTGATCCGGCCCGGTTCGTCGTGCTGTTCGGCCTCACCGCGGAAAAGCGCACCGGCGGGCTGCTCCGCGCCGGCAACCACCGGGTGCTGCCGCCCCGGACCGGGCGCAGGAGGTCGACCTCCAATTTCTACTTCCCGCACCTCGCGACGCCGACCGGCTCCTTGTTCGGCGAGGTCGCGGCAGAGCGGGAGACGGTCGGTCAGGTGCTGCTCGCGGCGCGAGGAAGGTCGTTGTGACGAATCAGCGCGAGCGGGACCTCGTCGACGGCGAGGTGCTGGCGTTCGTCCGGACCGCCGAGAGCGCCGAAGGCTATCCGCTGGAGTCCTCGGACCGGATCCCGTCGCTGCAGGCCGCGAGATTCGCGAGCGAACTGACGAACTTGGCCGGCCTGCCGGTCTCCGCCCGGACGCTCGCTTTCGTCGCCCAGTGCCGGCGGGGCGAGGCGTTCGCTTTCGAGCGCGAAGGGGACCTGCCGACCCTGCCGGGAACGTACTACGCGCTGCGGGTGCTGACGCTGGCCGGAAAGCCGTGGCGGGAGCCGGCCACGACCCGATGGATCACGGAGCGGTTGTTCGATGACCGAGGGCGGCTGGCTGTCGGCATGGACGAGCTGTTCTACGGTGCGCGGGCGTTGATGCTGCTGGAAGCCGACTTGCCGCAGCCGGCGCGGAAGGAGATCCTCGAGTTCCTTCGGGCGCGCAGGTCGCCCGAAGGCGGCTACGGGCCGGATCGAGGGGAGCCTGCCGACATCCAGCGCACATATTGCGCCATTTCACTGCGCGGCTGGTTGCACGACGGTGCCCGCGTCGAAGAGGACGAGGGCCTCGCCGAGTGGATAGTCGGGTGCCATCGCGACGGCCGGATGCACCTGAGTCCCTCGTCGGGGGAGTGGTCGCTGGGCACCGCCGCCTCCGGACATCGCTGCGCCGATGTCCTGGGGCTCGCGTGGCCGTGGAACGAGGCTCGCGAATTCGCGGAATCCCACCGGCGAGAGGACGGCGGTTTCGGGCTCGGCGCCGCTTCGACGTTGTGGGAGACCTACTGCGGGCTGCGGACAATCCAGTTGGCAGACGAGCACAATCGCCTCTGACCAGACCCCGTGGAACGGTACTCGGGCCGGGGCTTTCGTCGTCCGGGAACGGAACGAACCCCGGGATGGCGAAGTGGTGTGTTGGTCCTGAGCCGTCGAGGTCGTATTCCCCGAGGCATTCGTCCACAATGGATTTGTTTCGGTCGACCCGGCTGCGGCCGACAGCAGTGCGTTCCCGTGGCTGCCGCTTCCGGAGTCGACCGAGGTGCAGCGCCCGGCGGCGATCCCGGCACACCGGATGAAAATCAAGCCGACGTACCCGCGCAAGCGGCAGCGCCGCGCAGATCGACACGGTCTGCCGGCACCTGACCTCCGACGAAGATTCCTCGTGCCAGCCACTCCTGCCAGGTTGCGGCGGCTAGGTGACCATCGTGGCCCTGGGAAGCACTCCGACAGCGCAACGAGAATCGATGATGAAGGCGGCGCGCCTCGTTCTTCCGGGATCGCTACGCCGCCGCGCCGACGGGGCGTACATCAACTACCCGGACGTCGATCTCGCGGCTCTGGCCTCGTTCAGCGCCTCATTCGCCACGGTCAAGCGCCGCGCCGCCCGCACGACCAAGCGGCGCCCATTGCCACTGGATCGGCCCAGTATGTTGCGCGGTGGTCCCCACACGGTGTTCCCGGGCAAGATCAACCCACGGAAGCAAAAAGCCGCCCGACTTGGATTTTCACCCAAGCCAAGCGGCTTGTTCGTCCGGCCGGGCTGACCGGATTCGAACCTGCGACCCCTTGAACCCCAGGACGGTGGCTTATCACCTGCGGCTGCTGGGCCGCGCCGTGACAGTCCGGGACGCGGAAGCCGAACCCGGCGGGATGCCGATTTCGACGTATTGAACACCTGGTACTACAGCGATGCCGAAGCGAGCGTGCGGCCGAGGCTGGAAGCTGCCCGGCGGACGTCGACCTTCGACGAGGTGACCGGCGGGCTCGATCAGGAGACCGCGGTGTACGAGGCGCGTCGCTGCCTGTCCTGCGGCAGCTGTTTCCACTGCGACAACTGCTTCGGCGTCTGCCCGGACAACGCGGTGCTTCTGCAAGGGATGCGGGATGTGCGCGCAGGAATGTCCTTGCGGAGCCATTGAAATGGTGCCCGAAGAGACGTGATCACAGACAGGCGGAGGGGGCAGACGATGCACACCGGAAAATGGCGGGTGGACGTTTCCTGAGCGAGGACGAGAACCGCACGCACGCCATCGCGCGGCTGCACACCGCGGCGGTCGAAATCACCGCCGACTCGCCGGGCTGCACCGGCTGAGCATCGAAGGACCGTGCGGCTCTCGACTCCGCTGCCGTCTCTGCGGGAATCAGATTCCCTCACGGACGTTCGCGGTGCCGGACGGCACCTGTTGACCAGGGACACGACGCTGACCGTCGTGTGCGGAAGGGGGTCGCAGGCCGAGCAAAGTGTGCGGGGCCCGGTAGCCGAGAAGAAGGCCGACGAGTTCGGCCCGGCTGCGGCTCAGGTCCGGCGGCGCGGGCGACGGTGTGCGCCGGGTGCGGGCGCGGACCGCGCGGACGAACTCCCGGACCCGGGAAGGCGGCGGCACCAGTTCGCCGCCAAGGTAGGCCACCACGAGCAAGTCTTCGCCGGAATGGGTTTCGATGGTGAACGACCAGCCGTGGCGTTCGTCCCACGCCAGCGCCGTGTCGCGTCCGGGATGGACAGAGAGCTGTCCGTCGAGCGCGAGGTATGCCGACATCGGCGGGTCGAGGTCGATCGTGCAGGATTCCGAGCCGACGCCGGCGGCGGCGCTCACTGCGTCGAGATAGGCGCTCATCGCGCAGAGCAGGCGGTATTCGGAGTCGGTGGTCAGGGGCTGTGCGGTCATCGATGCTCGTTTCTGCTGCCGCGTGGGCGAGTGGATTTTCGGGTGTCAGCCGGCTTGGCCGTGGGCGTTCGCCCGGCTCTGGAAGGAGTTCTCGCCGGATTCCTGCCCCGCCGGTTCGCGGCGGTCAGGTCATCGGCGGCTCTCGGCTGCCCGCTTCAGGCTGCGCTCCGGACTCATCCCGGGCTAGGGCCGAAGGTCCTCGGCCCCGGCTGTTGTGGACGGTCCGGCACCCAACCGCCGAGTCCCCCTTGTCGTCGTGGCGGTCTCGCGGGTCCGTGCCGGGCGAGAAGAGCAGAACGTCCCCGCCGGGCGGGACCTGCGGACGTCGTTCGGCGCCCGCCGGGACGACATCCTGGACGGGCACTCCGGGCGAGAGGAGCCGTGATGACGGCGGAAATGCGGGCCTGGCGGGTGCGCGCGCCCGGCCCGATGGCGAGCGGGCCGCTGGTGCGGGAACGGATGCCGGTCCCGGAGCCGCGAGAGGGCGAACTGCTGGTGCGGGTGCGCGTGTGCGGCGTGTGCCGCACGGACCTGCACGTGGCGGAGGGCGATCTTCCGGTGCACCGGGCGGGCGTGGTGCCGGGGCACGAGGTCGTCGGCGAGGTGGTCTCCCCGCGGGCGGGCGGATTCGAGACGGGGGACCGGGTCGGGATCGCCTGGTTGCGCGGCACCTGCGGGATATGCCGCTATTGCCGGTCCGGCAAGGAGAACTTGTGCCCGGATTCGAGGTACACCGGTTGGGACGCCGACGGCGGCTACGCGGAGTACGCCGTCGTCTCGGCGGAGTACGCGCATCAGCTGCCCGCCGGGTACTCCGACGAAGAGCTGGCCCCCCTGCTGTGCGCGGGAGTGATCGGTTACCGGGCGCTGCGGCGGGCACAGGTCCCGGACGGCGGACGGCTCGGCATTTACGGTTTCGGTGGCAGCGCGCATCTCGCCGCGCAAGTCGCGCTCGCGCGCAGGGCGACGGTGCACGTGCTGACCCGCAGTCCTGAAGCGCGGAAGCTGGCGCTCGAACTCGGTGCCGCTTCGGCGGGAGACGCGGCCGAAGCGCCGCCGGAACCGCTGGACTCGGCGATCCTCTTCGCCCCGGCCGGAGAATTGGTGCCAGTCGCTCTCGCGGCGCTGGACCGCGGCGGCACGCTCTCGATCGCGGGCATCCATCTCTCGGACGTCCCCGTGCTGAACTACCAGCGGCATCTCTTCCAGGAGCGGCAAGTGCGCAGCGTCACCGCGAACACGCGGGCGGACGCGCGGGAGTTCCTCGAGTTCGCGGGAGCGCACCGGCTGCACGTCCGGACGACGTCTTACCCGCTGTCGGCGGCGGCGGAGGCGCTGACGGACCTGGCCGCGGACCGCGTCACCGGAGCCGCGGTCTTGCGCGCGGACTGACACAGTCCACTGTGGACCGAACCGGAAGACCTGCGGCGCCGATCGGGAGGCGTTATGACACGTCAGGGGAAGCGGCTGCCGGGCGAATCGCTCTTGCTCGCCGCGGTGGCTGCGCTGTTGCTCGCCGGGGGAATTCTCTGGTTGTCGCGAACGCCCGGCTCCGACGGCTGCTGGGCGGCGGCGACCGCGCTCGCGCTGGCTCCCGCGGCCTGGTGGGTGGCGGCGGATCTGCGCCGCCGGCGCTGGGGCGCGGATTCGCTGGCGGTGCTGGCTCTCGCCTCGACCCTCGCGGTGGGCGAGTTCTTCGCGGGCGCGGTGGTCGCGGTCATGGTCGCGACTGGGCAAGTGCTCGAATCGCGGGCACTGCGCCGTGCCGCGCGGGACCTGACCGCGCTGCTGGAACGGGTGCCGCAAACGGCGCACGTGCGGGCGGGAGACGACCTTCGCGACATCCCGGCGGGCGAGGTCGCCGCCGGGAACGCGGTGGTCGTCCTGCCCGGCGAGGTCGTGCCGGTGGACGGCAGGCTCGCCGCGGGCGGGACGTTCGACGAATCGGCGCTCACCGGCGAAC
This sequence comes from Amycolatopsis halotolerans, assembly GCF_042647905.1. Taxonomy (NCBI): domain Bacteria; kingdom Bacillati; phylum Actinomycetota; class Actinomycetes; order Pseudonocardiales; family Pseudonocardiaceae; genus Amycolatopsis; species Amycolatopsis halotolerans. The sequence continues at coordinate 36,377 of NZ_JBHRWI010000015.1, read as the reverse complement.
CGCTTCCGGTCGCCCGCCGCGCCGGGGACGCGGTCCGCAGCGGAGTGGTGAACGCCGGGGCCGCGGCGGAGATCACGGCGGCGGCGAGCGCGGACGAGAGCACTTACGCCGGGGTGGTGCGGCTGGCCGAGCCGGCGGCGGCGCAGAGCGCGCCGGCCGCCCGGCTGGCGGACCGGGCAGCCGTGTGGTTCTTGCCCACTGCGCTGCTGATGGCCGCCGCGGCGTGGTTGCTGAGCGGCGAAGTGGCGCGGGCGGTGGCGGTGCTGGTGACGGCGACTCCGTGTCCGTTGCTGCTGGCGGTGCCGATCGCGGTGACCGCTGGGATGTCGCGCACGGCGAAGGCCGGGGTAGTGGTCAAAGACGGTGCCGCGCTGGAGTCGCTCGGCCGGGCACGAGTGCTGCTGATGGACAAGACCGGCACGATCACCGCCGGGCGGCCCGAGGTGACCGACGTCGTGTGCGCTCCGGGGCGCACCGTCGAGGAGGTGCTCCGGCTGGCCGCCAGTGTCGAGTACTACTCGCCGCACGTCCTGGCCGCGGCCGTGGTCCGCGCGGCGGAGTCGGCCGGAATCACCCGCGCTCCCGCTGCCGACGTCGGCGAGGAGCGCGGTTCCGGGGTGTCCGGGCACGTCGAGGGACACCTGGTCCGGGTGGGCAGGCTGGCGGCTGGCCGGGAGATCCCGGCGTGGGCGCGCAGTGCGGCTCGCCGGGGACGGCTCGACTTGGCGACCGTGCTGTGGGTCGACCAGGACGGCGAGCCGGTGGCGGCGCTGCTCGCGAAGGACCGGGTCCGCCCCGACGCGGCCCGCACGACGCGCCGGCTGCGGGCGGCCGGGATCGCCAAGATCGGGCTGCTCACCGGCGAAATTGCAACCAGCCGACTTCTGACCGCGCGCACCGCCGGTACGACGGATGCGCTGTCGAACCGCTGCCCACGACGGGCAGCCGTGATCGCTGGAACGCTGGCACACCGACGGCTCTCGCAAAGAACCGTCGCTGCGGTCCGCGAACTCCTTGGCACCGAAGCGAAACGTGCAGCAGCCCTGAGACGTCGCGTTCGAGGCGAGATCGCGACATCCGGTCCGGATTCACGACCGGCTGGCCGCGTGCGCGGCGTGACTCTCCGGGATCGCCGCAACCCAGGGCGGGGGCGAGCAGGCTTGCCAGCATGCCGGTCGCGCATGAACTGTCCGGCACGGAATGTCCGGCTCAATACGACAACTGCAAGGGAAGGATCTGTTCAGTGCGGAAAAGCCGCGTGCACGCCCGCGACATCGCTCCCACGCCGACACCCCCGACAAGCACTACTTGATCTCCGTATGGCTGGCACCGGAAAAACCGCCGACTGTCCCCCGGGAGGGGAGCAGTGACCACTCGCCACGCATGCTGAACCAGGGAGGCACCGCAGCGGGTCACAACCAGCGCCTGTTTTTCGTGACAGGTACAAGCTGCGCCCGTTGTCCGGCGGCTCGTTGCACCACCTGTGCCTATGCCGTCAAGATCGCGGGCCCGTCCAGTTCAGCTCATTCTTCTGCTTGTGGTTCGAGGAGTTTGGTCGCCCGAGCGGTTTTCACCTGGTGGTGTGCGGGCCAACGGCTGTGCGGTGGCCGGATCGCGGATTCCATTGGCCGCTGGGTGCTTCGGCAGCGTGGGGTGTCGGCGGCCTTGGCGCGATGGCGGCCCGGACCTGATCCAGGCTGCGGCGGTCGGCCGTTGTGCGTCCGGCCGCAGGCGCGGGATCACCATGGGCTCGCCGTTGGGTCCTGTGTGGATTGTCAGTTCAGGAATGCTGTCATGAGCAGGCGAATGGTCACCGGGGGAGGGGAACCGGAACGGTCTTGGTTGCTTGTGGCCACCACGACGGACCGGGAGAAATCCCGGGTGGCGAAGACGGCGCCGGTGTAGCCGAGGTTGCTGCCGCTCTTGCCCCATATCGTGGGGCCGCCGGGCAGGTCCGCGCGCATCAGACCAGCTGAAAAGCAGGCCCTGCCAGGACGCTCCACCATAATGCAGTTGCGTTTGTCGCGGTAGGGAACGTCCGGGGTGGCGAACAGTTCGGCCTGTTGCGCGGGGGCGAGCAGTTGGCCGCGGAACACTGCGGCGAAGAAGCGCTGGACGTCGCTGGGGGTGGAGGTGATGAAGTTCGGTTCTCCGCGTTGGGCGCTCACGTCGACCAGGTCGCCGCGGCTGTCGCGCGCGTAGCCCACCAGATGCGGCCGCGGCATCCGCGGATCGCGCTCAGGCAGGAAGGTGTGGTCCAGACGCAGCGGACGCAGTATCCGGGATCGGACTTCTCGGGCGAAGGAATATCCTGAGACTCGCTCGATGAGGGCTCCGATGACGCGGTAGTTGAGCGTGTTGTACTCCTGCTGGGTGCCTGGCGGGAACACCTCGCCCGGCCACGGCCGGTTCTGCGGGCGCAGGGTGTCGTCGGCGATGCGGGCGAAATCCCGGTAGGCGAAGCGTTCGCGGATGATTTCGTCCGGCGTGGCGGGCGGTGATCCCGCGTCGATGTCCGGCAGTCCGCTGGTCATGGTCAGCAGTTGGCGAATGGTGACGGGATCGAACCCGGAGCTGCCGTCGGCGGATCGGGGAGGCAGTGCGCCCGGCAGGTAGTCCTGCACGGGACGGTCCAGGTCGATGCGGTGTTCGCCGGTCACTTGGAGGGCCACCACGGCTGTGAAGGTCTTGTCGACGCTGCCGGTCCGGTAGGCGGAATCCGGCTGGATCGGCCTGCCGCTGTGCCGGTCGCCGTCACTGCCCCACCAGTCCAATCCCGGTCCGGCCACATGGGCGATCACCCCGGCCTGCGGTTCGTCCGGCCGGAGCCTGATCGCCTCGGCTAACGCCTTCTCTCCCGGCTCGGCGGCCTGGGCCTCCGCGATACCTGTCGTGCCGGTCAATGCGGCCATGACCAATACCATCGCCGCAGTCCATTTCCGCATACTGGCCCCCGTTCACTCGGCTGCTGCCGATCTTCTTGGGCGACAGGGCTGGCCGCATCGGGGAGAACCCGGAACTCGCCCCGGGTTCTCGGCGACGCTGTCGTGGTGCGGCTCCTGGGTGACGGCGAGTTCGTAGTTGTAGCGGGTGGCGGGGGGTTTGTTGTCGGTGCGGAGGCTGCGGTCCCACTCCCCGACGTAGGAGCGCCACACGTCGTTAGCAGGGCGCGGCAGACCCTGTTTGGTCAAATTGATCGGCATGGGGAGAGCCCTCCAGCCAAGGTGTCACCGAGCGCTGTGCTAGACCGGAAAGATACCGGCGACCACATGAAAAAACGGGCTCCCGCTGCTCTGAGCGGCGGAAACCCGTTGTCCGGTCGGGCTGACAGGATTTGAACCTGCGACCCCTTGACCCCCAGAGGAGTGCGAACCGTCCAACGGTTCCGCGCGGTCCGTTTACCTCTGCGGGAGTCCGGCAACTGTCCAGGTCAGGGCCTCTGTTCTGCCTAGTCCGTACGCGTCCGTGATACGCGTGTGAGACGCGATGTGATCACGCAGGCCGCTCCGGCAACTCGGCTCCGTTCTCGCGCACGTACCAGGCGGCGAGGTCGTTGAGCACCTTGGACCGGTCGGAACCGGCGTCCTTCGCCTTCTCGCCGAGGGTCTTCCAGCGCTTGTCGGGAATCCGCACGCTGTGGGTCGGGTCCTGTCCGGTCGCCGGGCGACCGGGCCCTCGCTTCTCTGCCATGGCTGCGAGCATAGCGATATTTCCGTAACACACAAACCCCTTGTCTCGCTGCCAATAGCGAGCTAGTTTGTGTGTTACGGAAATTAGCGGCCCCCGGCGGTGCGTCACCACCAACCGAGGGCCTTGATCCACTGAATAGGAGTGGACCCGCCATGAAGGATGCACGAAGGTTCCTCCGGCCGCCCACCTGGCTCCGCCGGGCCGCGGTGCGGCGCACCGCCACCGCTCAATTCCTGGACGACCTCGGCCTGCGCGACCTGGCCGCGGACACGCGGCGGAACGACCTGCGGATGCGCGTGAGGCGCGCGCGTTTTCGCATCCGCCATCACCTGACGCCGCCGTCCACGGATTTCCTCGAGACCTTCGAGCAGTTGATGCGCACCTACTCGCCCAATGAGGTCGAGGCTGCCCGTCGCCGCGAGCAGGCCCGGCCGTGGTGGCAGCGACTGAGCCGCTATAACCGCGCGATGGCCGCCGCGATGGACAAGCACCTCGCCGCGCAGGAGGCGGAGATTGATCGCCTCGTCAGCATGATCCGCGAAGGGTTTCCCGTCGGAGGCGACGATGACGCCGCGTGAGCCGGTGAGCGTGCTCGTCGAACGGTGGGAGACGGCGCGGATGCGCACACTGCTGGCGAGGCGCGCGCAGCAGGGGATCGCGGACCCGGCGGACTACTGGGCGGAGTTGCGGCTGGGCGTCGAGATCGCGGAGGCGGTGCTGTCCGGCCGGTGGTGCGTGCTGGCGAATCTCCTGAGGTTCGGCACGGTGAAGTCTTGGGCCGAGGTCGGCGGGGCGCTGGGCATGTCCGAGACGGACGCGCGCGACGGGTTCGCGCGGTGGCTGTCCGGTCAGGTCGACCTCTTTAGCCAGTCCGGAATCGGGGTGTCTCCGCGCGAGCGGGACGAGCTGGCGATGCTGGCGGAGGCCGTGCCGCTGTGAGCTGTGCACGCGTAACGCGATCCTTGATCAACCCGACCGTGAGGACGTTACGTCGTCACGGGAGGTCGCGTTGTCCAAGCTGCAACCGCATCCACGGTGGGTGGTCGGAGGGGTCGTTGCGCTGGCTTTCGCTGTCGCCAGCTGCTCCGGAAGCGACGACCCGCCGACCGGTACTCAGGCGACCCCCGCCGTGCCCGCACCGGCCGGAACAGCGCCGGTGCCGACGGGCGCCGCGGCGATCCTGCAAGCCGCCGGACCGCTGCACGCGCACATCGAGAACACGAACCAGCTGATTTGCGATCCGGACACTGCGACCGTCACGCAAGCCGGGCACGGGTTCCACGTCCACGTCGACTACCCGGGGCCGGCTGGGCTCACGGTGACGGCGCTCAGCGTCGACCAGCAGTCCGCGGACCAGAGGTACACGCTCGGCGCGCAGGAGGTCGGCCACGATTTCCCGATCACCGCGTTCCCGCTCAGCAAGGTTCAGACGGTGTCGGTGAGCGTGACCTCGGCGGCGGGCGGGGGCACCTGTGACGTCCTAGACCACACTCAGTAGCCGAGCCGGTACGCTGGCTGTGCACCTCTTCGCGGAGGACGGCCCCGGGTAGCTCCCGGGGCCACGCGGGGAGGGCCTACTCCGCGAATGAGGCACGCCAATGGAGGCTTTCGGCACGGCATTGTTGCGGCTCCGCGAGGAACGCGGGCTGTCGCAGCGTGCGCTCGCGCGCAAGGTACCGATCTCCCAGCCGACCTTGTCCAAGTACGAGGCCGGGTTGCAGCGCCCGGACGAACGGATCGCGGCCCGGCTGGACGAACTGCTCGACGCTGACGGCGTCCTGCTCGAATTGTGGCCGACGATCGGTACGGGGCCGCTCAACGCGGAGGACGAGGAACGGCTGAACGAGACCGGCAAACGTCCTCGGCTGGTCGGCACCACCGCTCTTGATTCGCTGGCCAGCGTGCTCGCATCGGTGCGTCGGCTCGAAGACGAGACCTGTGCCAACCACGTGATCCCGATGATCGACGCGCAGCGGGATCTCGCGCGCCAGTTCACAGCCGAGGCCCGTTCCGCTGTCCGCCCGGCCGCGGAAGGATTGCTGTCCGAACTGGAGCAATACCGAGGCTGGCTGGCGATCCCCGGTCGCCAGTGGACACAGGCGCAGAAGCATCTCGACCGGGCCGCGGTGCTGGCGATGCAGGCCGATGATCCGCTGCGTCTGTCGACCGCGTTGAGTTTTTCGGCGTACGCGGCTATGCGGCGCCGGGATCTGAACACGGCGGACGCGCTGTCGGAGGCAGCTCGACGGGATACCCGCGTTCACATCGGGCTGCGAACCTACGAGACCTATCAGCGTGCCGAGGTACTGGCCCGCAACGACGCTCGCGCCGACGCGGTTCGACTGCTGACCGAGGCTGACGACATGGTCGATCACCTGCCACCGACGGAGGAGTTGCCGCCGTCGGGGTACTGGTATGTGCCGTCGTTCTTCCTCGGACAGCGTGCGTTCGTGCTGCGCGCGCTCGGCGACAAGTCGGGGGCCCGGCAGGCCGCGCGTGATTCGTTGGCGGAGATGCCAGCGGAGTGGGTCACGTCGGAGTGGGCAGAGCGTCGTCGGGAGCTCGCCGACGCCAGTTGATGCGCATCATGATGCGCATCAAGCATCATCTTCAGGCTGCGTGGTTCCTGCCCGACGATCGAAGCATGCACGGACGGGGATGGCGGAAAGAGCGGTGGTTGGAAACGTCGGACACGTCGGGTCGTCCGGTCAGGATCACGACCGGTCTCACGGTTGATGCGCGCGGCGAGGACGTTGTCGGGTTGGCGATCACGGCTCTCGGTCCTGTCTCTGTGGTCGGCCCCACGGCGGTTTTGACGCTCGACAGCGGCAGCGACGTCGTCGGGGATCTTCTGCGCGCCTCTCTCGCCGACTTGTTCAAGCAGCAAGGAGGTGCGTGATGAACACGGCCGGGGTCACGGCGGCGACACCGGATCCGTCGATCCAGCATCTGCAGGCGGACGAGTGGCGGATCAAGCAGATGAGCGACAAGGAAAAACTGATCTCCACCTGCATGTTTTGCAAGACCCTGTACCGGAATCCGGGCGTCGCGAACAAGTGCGAGCACTGGCACTACCCGATACCGACGCTCAAACTCTGATCTTCCGGTCGACGCTGGCCTTTCCCCTCTTTGCCGGGGCCGACGTCGAACCGGGGGCGCTCACCCCGAATGAGCGTAGGCCGGTGGTTCCTCTTTTGCGGGTAGGGACCACCGGCCACCGGAAAACTCCTGATGCCGCGACGGTTTCCCCGACACCGTGACGGCACCGGGTGCGTCCCACTGGACGGGGCGCGCACGGCGGCGGCCTTCCGCGCCATCTCCGAGGGCCGCCGCCATCCAGCTCCCGGTCGCGCCCGTTCGGGCAATTGCGGCGCGGCGACCGGTGAGCCCGACTGTTGCGACGAGAGACCCTCGGGCGCGCGGTCGGGAACACCCCGTGAATGGATACACGGGGAAGGGCCGGTGACTGCTTCACCAGGGGGCTGTCACCGGCCCGCCAAGCTCCCGGTCGGCCTCAGGGACGTTACGGCCGGGAGGGGGTGGGACCGGCAGGTACCTCAACCAGCTACAGCTGGCCTGAAGTGCTCGACGACTGCCGGTCCCGCCTTCACCTCCGGTAGTTCTGGTAGGTGACGGGACGGCGTTGCCCGGCGCGGAGCATCGCGGATTGGACAGCGTCGCCGATCTGCCGATCGGTGATCACGCTGCCGCTGACGTAGACGTTCACGATGTTGTTGCCGCCGCCGGTGAAGCTGCCGCCGCTGGCGCGGATCCCGCCGGAGGATACGAGTTGCCCGCCGAGTTTCGGGTTGATCGGCGCGCGCCCGGCCTGCATGTCGTTCGACACCACGTATTCGCCGCCGTGCACGACTGCGAGCATCGGCTGCCCGGGCGCACCCGGGACGAAGCCGCCGTCGTCGAACCCGAGGAAATGACCGATGCCGGAGACCGCGGACCCGATGCCGTGCGCGATGCCGCCGACGGCGTTCATCACGCCCTTAATCGCGCCGCCGATCGCGTCGAAAATCGGTTTGATGAAGTTCCAGACGTCCTGAATGATCGACTTCACCCAGTTGAAGGCATCCGAGAACGCCTGCCCGACGCCGTGAACCGCGTTGCCGATGAAGTCGGCGACCGGCTTGATCGCGTTCGACCACAGCCAATTCCACGCGCCGGCGATGGCATCGCCGACGGGTTTGATGGCGTTGTCGTACAGCCAATGCCAGGCCTTGGACAGGGGTTGAATGACGTTGTTGTCGAGCCAGTGCCAGGCGGCCTCGGCGGCGTGCTTGATCCAGTCCCAGATCTGCGACCAATGCGTCCACAGGAAGATCGCGGCCGCGACGACCGCGGCCAGCAGCAACGCGATACCGCCCGTGGCGGCGATCATGGCGATGTTCGCGGCCACCCACGCGGCGACCGTCGCGGCGGCTGAGGCGACGTTCGTCGCGACCACGACCGCGGCCTGAGCGATCCACCCGGCCAGCCACACGGCGAGTTTCACGGCGCTCTGAGCGACCATCGACCCGGTCTGTGCGATCCAGGCACCGGCGGCAATAGCCGCTTGCGCGGTGGCTTTCGCGGCCACCGTCGCGTATTGCGCGGTGGTCGAGACGCCCCACCACACGGCTTTAGCGACCGCCACGGTGAATCCTGCGGCGGTTTTCACCGTGCCCGCAACGGCTTTCGCCGTGAACCCGACCACCGCCGCCGCGAGAGTCCCGCCGATCACGCCAGCCGCGATCTTGGCCACGACGCTGTGCTGCGACAACCATCCCGCCCACGAGGAGAACAGGTTGATGGCCGGTTTCACCATCGGCAGCAGCACGTTCCCGACGTTGATCGCCAACGCGCCGAGCGCGGCCTTCGTCTCGTCGAGCCGTTGGTTGAAGGTGGCCTGCACGTCATGCCAGCCCTTGACGTTTCCGCCCGCTTCCTGCGCGGCCCCGGCGATCTTCTTGACGTTGGCGTTGACACCGGCGGCGTTCTCGCCGGTCGTCATCAGCGCAGTGTTCAACCCGTCGGAGGTGCCGGTGAGCTTTTGCAGCGCCTGCACCAGGTTCTGTGCCTGAGGGCTGCCGTTCTTCATGGCGTTCGTGAAGCCCTGTGCCTGGTTGTGCATCGTGAGGAACGCGGCGGCCATCTGCCCGGCGTCGCCCGGCATCGCCTTGGCCTGCTTCGTGAACGCCGCGACCCCGATCTGCCCGGCATTGAACTGCTTCGCGAGATCTGCCAACGGGGCGGGCATCTTCGCGATGGCCTCGTTCATATTCGCCGCGGCGTCCTTGGAGCTGTTGAACGCGTCGAGCAGCACCTTCCCGGACGGCCCCATCTTCTGCAAGATCGACTGTTCGAGCAGTTGCAGGGTGCCGGAGATTCCGCGCTGTCCGATGTGGTCGGACAGGTCCGATGCGGAGATGCCGAGCTGCGCGAACTCCTGCCGCTGCGTGCTTGTGGGAGCGATCAGGGACCGCATGGTGTGCGCCAAGTTTTGGCTCGCCTGATCCGCGGACATGCCGTGCGCGGTCATCTCCGCCAGCGTGCCGGTGACGTCCGCGAGGGAGATGTGCAGCGACGCCGCCAGCGGGGTCACGTTGTGCAGCGACCCGGAGAACTCCTCCATGGTGGTCTTGCCCTGCCCGACCGCGGTCACCAGCTGGCTGGTGACGTTCGCGGACTGGTCCGCCGACAGGTGATAGTCGTTGAGCGCGGTCGACACCGCGTCGGCCACAGTGGACAGCTGCGCGTTCTCTTCCTTCGCACCCTGCGCCGCGGCTTTGAGCACCTTCAACGCGTCCGCACCGTGATAGCCGGCCGACTCGACGGTGTACATGCCTGCCGACAGCTTCTCGGCGGAGACGCCCACCTGTCCGGCCATGTCCAGCATCCCTTGCCGGACCTGGTCGATCGCCTGTTCCGACTCACCCGCGGACGTGACGAGCCGGTTCGTCGAAGACTCGTACTTTGCGGCCATGTCGACCGCTACCGCGCCGACCGCGCCGACGGCGAGAGCGGCCATCCCGAAGTTCTTCGTCTGGGCCGAACTGGACTTCGCCGCCGCCTCGTCGGCCTTCGCATAGGCCGCGCCGATCCCAGCTACAGAGGCATCGGCCTTCCCCGCCGCCAGCTCCATCTTCGCCGACAGCGCCGCTGTGTCGGCGGCCATCTTGTCCATCGCGAGCTTGTTCTCGGTTGCCGCGGTCTCGGCGGCGATGCCGATCTGCTCGAGCTTCCCCGCGACCACAGTGGAGGACTCGTCGATCCTCGTCGAGGCACCGACGACCTGTTCCGCCGCGGTGTCCGCCGCCGTGCCGACCGTCGCGACCGCAGTAGTCAGCCGGTCTGTTTCCGCGGTCACCGCCATGGTGGCCTCGGCGATCTTCGCCGACATTTCCTCGCCGGCCGTCGACACCTCGGTGAATCCTGCGAGCGCAGTGTCCACCTTGGTCGACAGGACGACCATCAGATCGGCGACGACGGACTCGGCCATGATCAGTCCTTAGCGGTCATGCCCGGTGCGGCGAGGACAGACGCGAACGCGGCGGCCAGGCGATCACCCTCGTACGGCACGACGAGAGCGGACACGGCGAACCGGTCGACGTGCACCAACGCCGGGACCAGCTCGGCCGCTGCCCCGGTGGCAAGCATCTGCAGTTCCTCGGCGCTGAGGCTGTCGTGGTAGGCGTGGACCGCGTCCACGATCGCGAGTTGCCCGGACACGGTCAGGTGCCGCGCCCCGCCCTCGGCTCCGTCGCCGGAGATCCGGACGGCCAGCGGATCGACGTGGATCTCGAACCCAGCCGTGAGCGCCGATGTCACGTCACCGCTCCTGTTCGGTCGGAGCGCCGAGACCGCTGCCCCAGAACGCGCGAGACGCGGCGAGCGGGTCAGTCGCGGCGGTCCGGTCGTTCATGACCTTTTCGCCAGCGGCCCGGAAATCGTCGTCCGGCAGCGCCGCCAGCGCCTCGCCTACCGCTTTGAGTGTCGGCTGGAGCGCTTCGGCGATGACGGCAGGGAGGTCGGCAGTAGTGGCGTGCTCCGTGGCCAACTTGGCACGACCGGTGTAGGTCTCGGTGAACGCGGTGATCGATTGGTGCTTCACGTTGGCTCCCAACGGATTCGAGGGATGGATGGCCGCAGCGGGCAGGTGCGCCTCGCCGGAGTGAGCCCGGCGTCTTGGGCGTCCTGTCGATTCCCCTCCCAGCGGGCCGCCGTGACGACCCTGTGTGTGCCGGAGCGGTGACGTTGACCCGCGCGGCCGGAGGTCTACAGGGCGTGCCAGCCTTCGCGACGGTGCCGCGCGACCAGATCGCGCAACAGGCCGTTTCGCTCAAGCGCGACGATCATGGGGCCGGTCGAGTACCGCGAACCCGTAGCCTGCAACGGCGAACCGTCCAGATCGGCGGCCAGAGCAGCCACGCGGCCTCGCACGCCATGCAATTCACGCTCCAGCGCCTCGGTCTGCTCGATCCGGTCGACGAGCACGTCGAGCGTCGGCCGAACATCGGCGAAGGTACGTGCCGCCTCGTCCTGAAGTTCGTCGAGCCGCTTCCGATGCCGGGCCAGCTCCTCCGCCTGCGCCTCGCGAGACCGCTCGGCAGACACAGCGCGGTGCGCCTCTTCCCACGCCTTGAGCGCGCCCTGCGCAGTGCTTAATTCTCCGCGGAGCCTGACGGTTTCCTCGTCGGCGGCCGTCGCCCCCGCGAGGTCGACAGCCTTCCGGGCATCCGACGCCGTGCGCTCCGACTCGGCGATCGCGAGCCCAAGGCGCTCGACCTCGCCGCGCGCTTCCTGTACCTGGCGGTCGAGAGCGACCGCACGTTCTGCGGTGCTGGCGGGCTCCGTCATGCCGATCTCCGGTCATTTCCTGAGGGCTTCGACCGCCTTTCGGTCGATAAGCCAGGTTTTCCCGGCCTTCCGGCCAGGGAGAGCACCGGACGCCACACGCTGCCGCACGCTTTCAGAACTGCAACTCAGCATCTCGGCCGATTCGGCGGTGGTGATCTCTCCCTTAAAGGATCGATCGGTTTGGTGTACCGCAACAACTTCCGGCTTGGGATACCCCACAGTGGACAGTGATGCCCGGTCTCGCGCGACTGCCCTGCACACGACCGCCGTGGCGGTCAGTTCAGGCGTCAAACGCACTCCGCACTCCGCCAGCTGTCTCAATGCTGCCGCCAGCTGCGCCGCCCACGCACCCGGCAACACCACATCGCCCGACGGCGTCGGCAACGGCTCAACCATCGTCACCACCCCGGATTCTCGCCCGGCACGTCAAACACGACCTCACCGCGGCGCGCACGCTCCCGCGCACCCGGCGGCAACGCCGGACACGACGGCTCATGCGTCCGAACCACCTGGAACGCCACACAATCGCCCGGCAGCAACCGCACCGCCCGCGCGCCATCGCACGCCCCGCACGGATCCACAAGCGACACCTCAAGCAACAGGTGCGACAGGTCGATCAACCGTTCAGCCGACCACCGCGCGCCAGCTCCGGCGTGCCGCTCGACGACGTGCCCGGCCAGCTCGGCCACCGGCACGCGATCCCCGCACTGACTGCAGGTACACAGCGCATCGTCGCCCGCAGTCACGACCCACCCCCGAGCAGACGACGAAGCTCACCGTCGAGACCCGAACGATCCGTAGCCGCGCCCAGATTGTCGGTGTACCGCAAGTACTTCGCCGGCCCCTCACGCACGAAATACTTGACCTCGCAACCGATCACGTCGCGCCAGTAGCCCTCGATCGCCTCATCGATCATGACGTGGACCCGCTCCTGAAGCCGAGCACGCGCCTCCCGCTCCAAATCGTCTGCCGCGCTCACGCCCAGTTCTCCCAACCCGGCACCGAACCATCCGCGTTCAACGGCCGATACGGCTCAATCTGGCGACGCGGCCGCGACGGCGGCAACTCCCGCGGCTGCTCAATCACCACCGGCTGCGCAGGCTGATTGCACTTCGGACACGGCTTCTCAACCTCGACATCCCGGTACTCCACGCGCTCAACGACCTTGTACAGGTCCGGGCGCTCCGGCAGTCGAGGCTTAGGCTCGCCGTTGAGCTCGGCTTGCATCACCGCGGCCATGATCTTGCGAGCCTGCTGGTAGTGCTCGTGCTGCAGCCCCAGCCAGTCCAGCACCGCGAACGCCATCGCCGCCAACATCTCAGCCTGCCGCTCGCCGATCTTGCCGTGCACCTCGACGAGGCGCTCGTCAATGCGCAGCTTCGCGATGGCGGTGAGGATCGCGGCCATACGGTCGGTCGCCTTCTCCAGCAACTGCACCTCGTGCCGCACCTGCTCGCCCATGACGCCCTCGTACCCGAGCGCCGTCAGCTGCGAGACACGACCGGCGAGCAGTTCTTTCCACCGCTTCGCCTCGCCGGCCAGCTGCAGCAGCTCGCCGAGCGGGTCTTCCACTGCCTCGGCCGGGCCGAGCAACGCGGTCAGCTTCCCCAGCTCGACGCGCGCCTGCGCCTCGGTCTGCCGCTCGACGGCCTTGCGCTTCGCTTGAGGCGCAGAACCTCCGTGTGTCGCACACACTGCCTGGCCGACCATGGCGAGCCGTCCGCACGGCTTGCCGCTGCGCTTCGATGTTGCGGTACAGAGCGGCATCAGCGCTCACCTCCTGCGGGACGGGCGCCGGCGAGCAGCGCGACGAGATCGGCCAACGTGCACGTGACGTACTGGCTGGCGGGGTCGGTGGTGCCGCGTCGCTTGTGGACGACCAGGCCGACGAGGGCGTCGTCGTTGCCGCGCTCAACCTCCGCCTCGGCGAGCCAGCCAGCCAGGTTGAGCCGGGCGACGTCCTTGCACTCCAGCACCACCCGGCCACCGCCGGGCGCACGGACACCGGCGATGTCGCCGCGGTCCTTCGCGCCGGTGCGGGCACGGCGCTCGACCCGGTCGTCGGCGAGGACATCCGCCAGGTAGCGGGCGACGCTCGACTCGAACCGGGTGCCAGCGGCACGGGCCGAGGAACGGGAGCGGGTCATCGCCGACCACCCGCCCAGCTCACTGGCCGCGCACTTGACGACCCAGAAAGTGCCGACGCTCTGACCTGGGCATAGACGAGGGATCTCACGTGCTTCTCACGATCACCTCTCGTCGGCGACCAACACGCCCGCCAGAGACGCGAAGATCGGCTACGCGACATTTCCAAGAGGTACCCCCGGCGCGCAGCGACTTCATGGGGTAGCCGGGCGAGGCGATGTCTCTGGGGTCGGTTGGGGTTCCACGGGGTGGTTTCCCAGGGTGTCCCACCCCCTATAGGGGTGTGGGACTTTGGGACTTTCCCGAGTGCTTGGTGGGACTCGGTGGGACTGTGGGAATCCTGCTGGTGGGAGGGGGTTTTGTTTGGTGGGACTGGTTGGGACTGATGACGGTCTGAACTGTCCTTTGTGGACGAGTCCCACGAGGTCGGTGGGAATTTCGAGGGGTGGTCATTCATGGGGGAGCGGCTCCTGTGTTTCGTCGGCCGCGGGGACGTAGCGGGTGCCGCGGCCTTCCTTGTGCTGGACGACGAGGCCCTTGGCGACGAGGGCCCCGATGGCGCGGTAGTAGGTCGTCCTGGCTTGGCCTGAGGCGTCGCGGAGCTCGGTTTTGGTGGCCCCGGCGGTGCCGAAGGTGTCGCGGAGGCAGGCGAGGAGGTCGCGTTCGGACTCGGTGGGCGCGTCGGCGACGCCGTAGGGGTCGTGGGAGAGGACGGCGCTGCCGCCGAACGCGGTGAGGGTGAGCTGCAGGGGCGGCTGCTCGGGGGAGTCCTTCTGCTTGGTGTTGGTGATCTCGACGACCGCGCCGTCTTTCGAGCAGCGCAGGATGGTCGTCGCGGCACCTTCCAGCGCGGTCGAGCCGCGGAGGTTCTCGGCGCCGCGCGCCTCGTGGTGGACGACGAGGATGCACGCGCCGGACGCGCGCCGAAGGTGCTCGAGCGAGTCGACGAACCGGCCCATGTCCTTGGACGAGTTCTCTTCGCCGCCGACGGTCACCCGGGCCTGTGTGTCGATGATGACGAGATCGGGGCGCAGTTCGGCGGCGAGCGCGGTGAACGCGGCCGTGTCGAGCGCGTTGAGCAGCTGGACGGGGATGGGGAGGAAGAGCACGTTGTCGACGCGTCGGCCGTTGGCGGCGGCCCACGAGTCGACTCGCAGGGACAGCCCGGACGCGCCCTCGGCGATCAGGTAGAGGACGCTCCCGCGTGTGACGTCGTGGCCGTGCCACGCCAGGCCGGTGCCGACACAGCACGCGAAGTCGACGGCGCTGAACGACTTCGCGTGACCGGGTTTCCCGCCCAGCCACGCGAGCGAGTCACGGAACAGATAGCCCTCGACGATCGGCACCGGCGGCGGGATCTCCCGCAGGCGGTCGGGAGTCAGAAGCCGGCCGCGGAGTTCGATGGTGCGCCGCTCGATAGCGGATGTTGTGTCGTCGGGCGGATAGCCGTCGTCGGGTGGCTCCGGCGGCGGCTCGTATTCGGTCGGGCTTGGCGGGGACTGGTCGAACTGTCCGCTGAGGACGGTCGCGCCGACGGCGGACAGTTCGGGCCGGACGGGAAGGCTCATGCGGCAACCCGCCCTCCGCGCGCGTCGGTGATCTCGCGCTGCAGGAATTCCTCGACGTGTTCGGTGAGCAGCCCGAGGTCTCGGAGGTGGTGCCACGTGCGCCGCGCGGCGCGGAGGTTCTGCTCGGACACTCCGACGGGTTCGACGTCGGCCCACGGGTCGACCCTGCCGTCTGCGAGGGGCGGGAGTCGCTGGGACGCGGCGCGTCGGCGACGCAACTGTTCCGCACTGTCAGTGGCGTCAAGTATCGTGTCGGGTGCGGCAGTGGCGTGGTGGCTACTCGGCTGTTGACGGGCATCTGTGGGCGTGCACCCCGGATGCCCGTTCTGCTGTCCGGGGTTCACGCAGCCGCACCACCCGGTCCGGTGCCCTGCTGTCCCAGGACCTCACGAACCGAGGACGTCACGACGCGGTATCTCGTGCCTAGCTTGATCACTCTTGCCGGGAATTCTCCGCGCTTGGCCAGTTCGTAGCCGTAGGACCGGCTGATACCGAAGGCCACGCAGGCGTCCGGCAGGTCCATCGTCGGCGTATCGATCTTCTCCAGGCTGAAGGCAGTGGCGGATTCGGGCATGGGCGGCAGCTCCATTCGGCACTTCGCTGAAATCTTCTCAGCGATTCGCTGTATGCCGTAGTTGTACGCCGTCCACTTGCGCCTAGGCAATCCGGCGAGTAAAGTTCGTCAATGTGATGAATTCGAGTCAGCTGAGCGAGATCGTCGGAGAGCGCCTCCGCGTGCTGCGTAAGCATCGTCGGTGGACCGTCGAGGAGCTCGCAGAGCAGTGCGCGGCGCACGGTGCCCCGCACTTGACGGTGCCAGTGATCTACGTGATCGAGAGCGGACGCAGAAAAGCTGGCCGCCGCACTAGATTCGTCACCGTTGACGAGTGGTTCGCACTAAGCCTGGCTCTGAACGTCTCCCCGCTCGCCCTCTTGTTTGGCGATCAGATGAACGAACAGGTCGACGTCACGCCGGATGTCTCGGTTCCGGCCGAGCGCGCGCTGTCCTGGCTGTTGGGTGTCGGCAACGAGTTGTCCGGAGCAGATCCCGAGAATCTCGATCTTGCTAAGTTCCAAGCCTTCACTGCCACGTTCCCTGGCTGGGCCACCAGCGTCGTCGCTGCGGCGGGTTCGGCCGTGACGAGCGAGGGCAACGTGCAAGCGCTGTTCGAGGGCGCACTTTCCCAGCGGGAGGAAACCCTGCTGGCGCAGGCAAAAGAGGCTGCCGAGGTTGCGGTGCGTGCCGCCCTCGCGGAGATAAAGGAGAGCAGAACCGATGGCAGCACCACCGATTAAAACGATCACGGTAGGCGGGAAGACCCGCTACAGATTCGTGGTCGACATCGGGAACGACCCGAAGACCGGCAAGCGGAAGCAGTTGACGCGCACGTTCGACAAGAAGCGTGGCAAGGGCGGCGCGGAGGAAGCTCTCGCGAAGATTCTCAACGAGGTGAACCGCGGATCGTTCGTCGCGCCGGCGAAGGTGACCGTTGACGAGGTGATTGACCTGTACCTGCGGTCGGCGACCCGCGGGAAGGCGAAGAACACCGTCGAGAACTACAAAAACGCGCTCAAGCCGGTCCGCGATCAGTACGGCACGAAGGCGTGGCAGATCTTCTCCACGACGGACGTCGAGGACCTGGTCGACTGGATGAGCACGTCCGGCCGGAAGCGCGGTGGCAAGCCCGGTACCGGGCTTAAGCCGAGATCCATTCAGCTGATGCTGTCGCGGCTGCGCGCGGTCGGTGACTTCGCGGTCCGGCAGAAGCTGTGCGAGTTCAACGTCGCCGCGCCGGTGAAGTGCCCGACCCAGACCGGGCAGAAGGTCAAACGGAAGCCGTGGACCCCGGCGGAAGCGAAGCAGTTCCTTGCGTACATGGTCGGCCGTCGCCTTGAGGCGGTGATGCAGCAGGCGCTGATGGGCATGGGGCCGGCTGAGCTGTGCGGCGTCAAATGGGATGAGCACGTCGATCTCGATCCGAAGGGCAAGGACGAGTTCCCGACGATCAACGCAGGCGAGAACACGCGCACGATCGTTTGGGGCGACGAGGGTGGGGTGGTCGAGGAGAAGGGGGGCAAGACCGTGAACCGCGACCGGAAGCTGCCGCTTCCCGCGCCGAACGTCGCTGCGCTACGCCGGTTTAAGGCCCAGCAGGCGAAGGAGCGGCTCGCCGCGGGCGAAGCGTACGAGGCGAGCGGCTACATGCTCGTGGACGAACTCGGGCGCCCGTTCCGCACGGACCAGCTCCGGCGCGCGGCGTACAAGCTGATGAACGCGGCCGGTGTGCGCCGGGTCCGGCTTTACGATGCCCGGCACGCGTGCCTGACCTATCTCCGGATGAACGGTGTCCCGGGGCCGATCGTCTCGGCATGGGCCGGGCACGGCGACCTCACCATCGCAGACCGGGTGTACACGCACCCGACGACCGAGGACTTGCGGCAGGCAAGCGAGAAGCTGACGGCGCTTCTCAACTGATCATGCAACACCCGTGCAATACGAGTTCGTGAGATTTTGTGAGATCTGGGGACCCTAGACGCAAATCAGGGCCCCTCCCGCTAGGTGCGAAAGAGGCCCTGACCTGGTATTCGTCCGGTCGGGCTGACAGGATTTGAACCTGCGACCCCTTGACCCCCAGTCAAGTGCGCTACCAAACTGCGCCACAGCCCGGACTCCTCACTCCCCCGAGGAACCCCTCGTGGAGTGCGATGTGACTACTCTAGCGGGTCCCCAAACCGGCCCCGCAGCGAGGTCTTCATTAGTCCCTGACCTGCGCAAACCCAGGCAAACGAGGTTCCCAGCGCGAGAAGCGGGACGACACCGTCATGATCAACCCGGAGCGGCCGACCGCAGCACCACGCGGGCACCAAAAAGCCCGGGCCCGCGCAAGGGGGCCAGGGCTGGCGAGCAACCCGCTCAGCGACCGCTGAACCGAGCCTTCCCCGGCCCCTCCGCCAGGAACGACTTCACCGCACCCCGCAGGTCTTCCGTGTTGTACAGATCCGCGGCAATCTCCGTCACGTGCGCGTTCGCCTCTGGCACCCCGCCGTGCTCGAAGTGCGCCAGGATCTGCTTCGTCGCGGCGTGTGCCTGGGTGGGGCCTTCAGCGAGCTGACGGGTGAACTCCCGTGCAGCGTCATCGAAACCCTCATCCGGAAGCACCCGGTTGACGACGTTCCACCGTTCCAAGGTCGCCGCGTCGAACGGCTCCCCGGTGAACACGAACTCCTTGGCCCGCGCCACCCCAGCGCGGGCAGCGAGGCGCTGGGTTCCACCCATCGTGGGCGTCAGGCCGACGACCTTCTCGACTAGGCCAAACTTCGCGCGGGAAGCGGCCAGCAACAGATCGCAAGCGATGGCGACCTCGAAAGCCCAGGTCAGGCAGAGGCCGTGCGCGGCGAAAACTGTCGGGAACGGCAGTGCGGCAAGGCGATCCGGGACAGTGAGCAGCTCGTCGAAGAGCACCTTCGCCTCAGCGGGAGAAGATTGCGCGTCGAACAGCGCGACATCGACACCCCCGCTCACGACGCGGCCTTCGGCTCGGATCAGGAGGGCTCGGGCGGGGGTTTCCTCCAGCGAGCCGATCGCGTCCAGAAGCGCGTCCTGGAGCGGCTTCGTGTAGAGGTTGAGCGGCGGCTCGTCGATGGTGAGCACGGCGAGCCCGCCGTCGCGTTCCAGCCTCGTCATGCTTGCTCCTCGTTCGCGGTGAGTTGGTCCCAGTACGCCTGCGCGGCGGGGCGCCATTCCACGTGTTTGCGGTGGAACAGCTCTGCCGCTTTGGCACCGCTCCAGCTTGCGGGCAGCAGTTCTGCGGGCAGTTGCGGGTCGAGGAACGGGAAACGCCGCCACTCGTGCACTAGTTCGGTCTGCGCGCGCAGGACTGCTTGCGAGCCGGAGGGGGACACACCGGTGAAGCGGTCGATGAAGTCCTCGTACCGGTCGGTCAGCTCGGAGAGGTCCCAGGACCGCGCGACCATGCTTTCCTGGTCGCCGATCGCGCCGTACTCCGCGGTGAACGACATCGCCTGCGCTTCGAGGCCCAGTTCGGCGACGATTTTCTGCGCTTCGGGCTCGCGGCTCGGATCGGGACTGACCCAGACGCCTGCCACGGGCGAACCGAAGCCGGCCCAGGTGAGGCGGGTGCGCAGGCGGTGGCGCAGGTCGCGCTTCGCCTCCGGTACCGAGACGATCAGCATCAGCCAGCGGTTCTCCCAGGCGTGCGCGTCGCGGCCGAAGGCGTATATGCGGTCGGCGCCCTCGGTGAGCAGGCGCCGTCCGGGCGGGGTCAGCGACCAGCGGACGCGGCGGCCGATGCGTTCGGACACCAGCCAGCCCTCGCCAGCGGAACGGGCCAGCGCCTGGCGCGCGGACTTCTCCTCGATGTCGAGCATGCCGAGGGATTCGACCAGCATCGACGTCCACACCGGACGGTCGCGCGGCAGCGCGTACTCGCCCAGCACGGTCATCAGCAGCGACCGCGCACTGGCGTGGCTCACCTCGCGCCGTCTGCTGACGGTCGGCCGGGGAGCCCGCTGCTTCCCCCGGCCGAACGGGACGGGGGCGGGTTCCGCCATCGCTTTTCACCGACCTCACTGCTCTTGTTGGACCCGGCAACCCGCCCAGAGTACCCACTCGGAGTGACGGAGCCGACACGCGGCACGCGGCGCGAGGGGCACCCGTAAACTCGGCTGCGATATGAGCGCCACACTCGTCGCGAAGGACCTGGCCGCGGGCCACGGTGACCGCGTTCTCTTCTCTGGTCTTGATCTCGTCGTCGCCCCTGGCGAGGTGATCGGCCTGGTCGGCGTCAACGGCGCCGGCAAGTCCACCTTGCTGCGCACGCTGGCCGGGCTGACCCGCCCGGAATCCGGCGAGGTCCGGCTGAATCCGCCGACAGCTACTGTCGGGCACCTCCCGCAGGAACCGGAGCGGCGCGAGGGCGAGTCGGTGCGCGCGTTCCTCGCGCGACGCACCGGTGTCGCGACAGCGCAAACCGCACTCGACGCCGCGACCGACGCGCTTACCGCGGGCATCGACGGCGCCGACGACGCATACGGCACCGCGCTGGACCGCTGGCTCGCGCTCGGCGGAGCGGACCTGGACGACCGTGCCGGCGAGGTCGCCGCGGACCTCGGGCTGGCCGTCGACCTCGACCAGCCGATGCTCTCGCTCTCCGGCGGGCAGGCCGCGCGCGCCGGGCTGGCGTCGCTGCTGCTCAGCCGGTACGACATCTTCCTGCTCGACGAGCCGACGAACGACCTCGACCTCGACGGGCTCGCCCGGCTGGAGCGCTTCGTCACCGGGCTGCGCGCGGGGACCGTGCTGGTGAGCCACGACCGCGAGTTCCTGGCCCGCACCGTCGACCGCGTGGTGGAGCTGGACCTGGCGCAGCGCCAGGTGAAGGCGTACGGCGGCGGGTACGAGTCCTATTTGGAGGAACGGGCGGTCGCGCGGCGGCACGCGCGCGAGGACTACGACGAGTACGCCAACACCCGCGCGGCGCTGGAGGCGCGGGCGGGCATGCAGCGCTCGTGGATGGAGAAGGGCGTCAAGAACGCCCGCCGCAAGGCGACCGACAACGACAAGATCGGCCGCAAGTTCCGCAGCGAGGCCACCGAGAAGCAGGCCTCGAAGGCGCGTCAGACGGACCGGATGATCGAGCGGCTCGAGGTCGTCGAGGAGCCGCGCAAGGAGTGGGAGCTGCGGATGGAGATCGCGGCCGCTCCGCGCGCGGGCGCGGTGGTCGCGACGCTGCGGGGCGCGGTCGTGCGGCGCGGCGAGTTCACGCTCGGGCCGGTGGACCTGCAGATCGACTGGGCGGACAAGGTCGCCATCACCGGCGCGAACGGCGCGGGCAAGTCCACGCTGCTGGCGGCGTTGCTCGGCCGGGTGCCGCTGGACGAGGGCAATGCCGCGCTCGGGCCGGGCGTGGTGGTCGGCGAGGTCGACCAGGCTCGGCGGCTGTTCCTCGGCGACCTTCCGCTGGCGGACGCGTTCGCGCAGGAGGTCCCGTCGCTCGCCGACGCGGAAGTCCGTACCCTGCTGGCGAAATTCGGGCTCAAGGCCGCGCACGTGCTGCGTCCGGCGGCGACGCTTTCGCCCGGCGAACGCACCCGCGCGGCGCTGGCGCTGCTGCAGGCGCGCGGGGTGAACCTGCTGGTGCTGGACGAGCCGACCAACCACTTGGACCTGCCCGCGATCGAACAGCTCGAGTCCGCTTTGGACGATTACCCCGGGACGCTGCTCCTGGTGACGCACGACCGGCGGATGCTGGACGCGGTGTCGGTGACGCGGCGGCTGGAAGTCGACGGGGGCAAGGTTTCCGAGCGTTGACCAGGCCTCGTGAGTGCCTGCGCCGGAGAACGGAACAGGCACTCACGAGCTGTCACGGACGGTCGGTGAGATACCCGCCCATGGTCGTGAAGTACTCCGCCGCCGAAAGCTCCCGGTCGTCAGCCGTCCGGACGCGTTCGATCCGCAGCCCCGGCGACTGACCCCGCCGCGCCTCCCGCCCGGCGACGATCACCACGCCCTCGCCTTCGCGGATGAAGACGCGTCCCGGCGTCCCGCCGTAGTGACCGTCCGAAACCGACGCGCGCACGATGCGCAGTTGCTCGCCGCGGTGGTAGGTGAAGGCGTTGGGGTACGGGTCGGATTGGGCGCGCACCAAGCGGTCCAGCTCCTCCGCCGACCACGTCCAGTCGATGAGGCTGTCGCGCGGCGCTCGCTTGTGGAAGAAGCTCGCCTTCGTCCGGTCCTGCGAGATCGGGACGACCGTGCCGGATCCGATCAGGCCCAGCGCTTCCGTCACGAGCGGTTCGATGAGGTCGACGGTGCGGTGGAACAGATCCGTGGCGGTGTCGCGCGGGCCGACCGGCACTGCGCGCTGGGCCACGATGTCGCCCGCGTCGAGTTCGTCGTTCATCATGTGCGCGGTGACGCCCACTTCCGGCTCGCCGTTGATCAGCGCCCAGATGATGGGGGAGAAGCCGGCGTAGGCGGGCAGCAGCGAATCGTGCACGTTGAGCGTGCCGTTGCGCGGCAGGGCGAAGATCTCCGGCGGCAGCCAGGTGCGCCAGTTGTTCGCGACGATCAGGTCCAGGTCCGCGGCCTTCAGTTCGTCGAGCAGTTCGGCGTCGTCCGGGCGGGTGCGCAGCAGGGTGCGGATTCCGTGCTGCTCGGCCAGCTCGGCGACCGAATCGCTCCAGATCCGTTCGTAGGCGTGGTCGCTCGGCGGGTGGGTGACCACCAGCCGCACGTCCTGGCCTGCGTCGAGGAGGGCCTTCAGGGTGCGGTGTCCCCAGGTCTGGTAGCCGAACATGGCCACGCGCATCGGCGGTGCACCTTTCGTGGTCGGGACGAACATCACCCAGACAGTACTAGTTGAGGCTTACCTAAGTTAGGTTAGGGTTTCTTGAGCATTGGTCAGTCGGGAACGGTGATGCGGCAGTGCCGCGCTAGGGGACTTTCATGTCACGAGCAGGGGCCGAGGACAGCCAGGTGCCGGTGTACGACGTGGTCGGAGTCGGGTTCGGGCCGTCCAACCTCGCGCTCGCGATCGCCCTCGCCGAGCACAACGCGGGCTCGGGGGAGACGGTCACGGCGCACTTCCTGGAGCGCCAGCCCCGGTTCGGCTGGCATCGCGGGATGCTGATCGACACCGCGACGATGCAGGTGTCGTTCCTCAAGGACCTGGTGACGATGCGGAACCCGGCGAGCGCGTTCACCTTCCTGAACTACCTGCACGAGAAGGGGCGGCTGGTCGATTTCATCAACCACAAGACCCTGTTCCCGCTGCGCGTCGAGTTCCACGACTACTTCGAATGGGCCGCGGCGAAGGTCGACGACCTGGTGTCCTACGGCAGCGAGGTCGTCTCGGTCGAACCGGTGCGCGACGGCGACGAGATCGCGTTCTTCGACGTACGCGCCGAGGTGGACGGCGAAATCACCGAGCTGCGGGCACGGAACCTGGTGCTGGGAACCGGATTGCGGGCGAAGCTGCCGGACGGTGTCGTCGCCGGGGAACGGATCTGGCACAACAGCGAACTGCTGCACCGCGTCGAGTCGTTGCGCGGCACGGACGCGCGCCGGTTCGTGGTGATCGGCGCCGGTCAGAGCGCGGCCGAGGTCGCCGCCTTGCTGCACGACGAATTCCCGCGCGCCGAGGTGTGCGCGGTGTTCGCCCGCTACGGCTACAGCCCGGCCGACGACAGTGCGTTCGCCAACCGGATTTTCGACCCCGAGGCAGTCGATTCCTTCTACGCGGCAAGCGAACCGGTCAAGGAACGCTTGATGGGCTACCACGGCGCGACGAACTACTCCGCGGTCGACCTGGACCTCATTGACGAGCTGTACCGGCGGCGGTACCAGGAAAAGGTGCTCGGCGTGGAACGGTTGCGGCTGTTCAACATCTCGCGTCCGGTCGAGGTCGCCGACCAGGGCACGCACGTGCGCGCGACAGTCGAATCGCTGGCGACCGGCGAACGTTCGGTGCTGGATGCCGACGCTGTCATCTACGCGACCGGCTATCTGCCCGCGGATCCGACGTCGCTGCTCGGCGGACTGGCCGGGCAATGCCGCAGGGACGACGAGGGGCGGTTGAAGGTCGAACGGGACTACCGGATCACCACTGATCCCGTTGTGCGCGGCGGCCTCTATCTGCAGGGCGGCACGGAGCACACGCACGGCATCACGTCGTCGCTGCTGTCGAACACGGCTGTGCGGGTGGGCGAGATTCTGCAGTCCATTGTGGACCGACGGGCGGCCGGGGCTGACCCGGTCGAGTACGCGGTGAGCGGGATTCGCTGAGCGAGCTGGGAGAGGACTGAGCTATGACGAATCCGTTCGAAAACCCCGACGGCGTTTACCGGGTTCTCGTGAACGACGAGGGTCAGCACAGCCTGTGGCCGGACTTCGCGACCGTGCCGGACGGCTGGCAGACCACGTTCGGCCCGGACGCGCGGCAAGCCTGTCTGGACCACATCGAGCAGAACTGGACTGACCTGCGTCCGCTGTCGCTGATCAGGTCGCGGGAATCCTGAAGCCCCGGCGGGGGACCCGGTGCGAATCCAGGGTTCCCCGCTCGATCCGGCTGGCTGGACTTTGCCTGCCGGGTCGGGCACCGGCGCTGGTTCCTCAGCGTGCGTCGGTGCGGTCCGGCAGGAGTTGAGCCGCGAGCGACTGTGCGGTCGCGGCGAGCGTGGCTGTGTCCAGTCCGGTCCGGCTCATGAACACGAGCCCTTGTTGCGCGGCCAGGAGGGCTCGCGCCAGTGCGATCGGATCCGCTCCGGAAGGCAGGTCGCCCTCGCGTTGGGCACGCGCGACGCAGTCGCCGATCAGCGCGGTGGACGTCTCGTAGGTGCGGTGGGCGTGGGCGAGGACTTCCGGATCGGCGTTGCCGAGTTCGCACGTGCTGTTGGCCATCAGGCAGCCACGCCGCGTGCCGGTCGGGTCGTCGATCGGCGCATCGAGGAGCAGGCGCAGTGCGTCCAGGGCTCGCGGCGGCTCGGAGAGGGCTTTCCGGAGAGCTTCGTGGCTGTCCTCGGTGTAGCTGCGCAGCGCCCGGAGGAAGAGCTGGCGCTTGTCGCCGAACGCCGCGTACAGACTGCCTTTGCCTAAGCCGCTGACCCGCATCAGGTCTTCCAGCGAGGTCGCGGCGTAGCCGGCGTCCCAGAACTGATCGCGGACGGCGGTGAGCACCTGTTTCTCGTCGAACGTGCGCGGACGTGCCATGCGGACCAGGGTAAAGGTTCTTGACCGTGCGGTCCACCATCCTTATGGTGGACCGCACGGTCAAGAACTCCGCGGCACGTCGCGGCCAGGGGAAAGCGGGAAGCGCATGGGAAAGCTGGACAACAAGGTGGCGATCGTGACCGGCGGGTCGCGGGGGATCGGGGCGGCGTCGGCGCTGGCGCTGGCCGACGAGGGAGCCGATGTCGCGATCAGCTACTCGTCCTCGGCGGATCGGGCCGAGGCCGTGGTCGCGGACTTGGAAGCGAAGGGGGTGCGCGCGGCGGCTTTCCGGGCCGACCAGGCGGACGCGATGCAGGCGGCGGGCTTGATCGGGCGGGTGGTCGAGCGGTTCGGGAAGCTGGACATCCTGGTGAACAACGCGGCCGTGGGCGGCGGCGATCTCGTCGGCAGCGAGCTTGTCGACGAGGCCGCTGTCGAACGGCAGCTTGCCGTCAACTACACCAGCGTGGTGGCCGGAATCCAGGCGGCGGTGCCGTTGCTGCCTGAGGGCGGGCGGATCGTCAGCATCAGCTCGGGGGTGGCCGCTCGGGCGGGTTTCCAGGGGATGGCGTATTACACGGGCACGAAGTCGGCTCTCGAGGGCTTCAGCCGGGGCGCGGCCCGCGATCTGGCGCAGCGGGGCATCACGGTCAACGTCGTCCAGCCCGGGTTCATTGACACCGAAGGAAATCCCGCTGACGGTCAGGCCGCATCGATGTTCCTTCCGACCGCGGCGATGGGGCGGTACGGCAGGCCGGAGGAAATCGCCGCGGGCGTCGTCTTCCTTGCCAGCCCGCAGGCCTCCTACGTCACCGGTGCGGTGCTGAGGATCGACGGCGGATACGCCGCATAGCCCGGTCGCGCAGGATCACTCCGTCCTGCGGAGGCCGGACCAGGCGGTCCAGAGCGTGGCGTATCGTCCGCCAGCCGCGACCAGTTCGTCGTGCGTGCCGGATTCGACCACCGCACCGGCGTCCAGGACGACAATGCGGTCCGAAGCGGCCGCCTGGGTCAGGCGGTGCGCCACGATCAAGCCGGTACGGCCTTCGAGCGCGGCGGCTGCGGCGGATTCCAGCGTTTTCGCTCCCGCGCTGCCTGCTTCGGCCGTCGCCTCGTCGAGGATCGCCACCGGCGGGTCGGCGAGCACCAGGCGGACCAGCGCGAGTTGCTGAGCCTGCGTGACGGTCAGCCGATGCCCGCCCTCGCCGACGACCGTGGCGAGCCCCTCCGGCAAGGCCTCGACCCACTCGGCCGCGCCGACTTTCGCCAGCGCGGCCCGCAGCTCGCCGTCGCTGGCCTCGGGGGCGGCGAGGCGGAGATCATCGGCCAGCGGGCCGCTGAAGACGTGCACCTCCTGGCTGATCAACGCCACCGCGCGACGGGTGGCGGCCGGGCCGAGCTGGTCGAGCGGAACGCCGCCGATCGATACTGTGCCCTTGCTGGCCTGGTGGATTCCGGCGATCAGTTTCGCCAGCGTTGTCTTTCCTGCGCCGCTGGCCCCGACCAACGCGACTCGCTCGCCCGGCGCGACTTCCAGATCGACGTCCCGGAGCACCGGATGGTCGTCCACATAGGAGTGTCCAATGTCGACGGCCTTCACCGACGCGTCGACCGGACGGCTCACCCGGGTCGGTTCGGCCGGTGAAGGGAGATCTGCCACCCCGATGAGCCGGGAGAGGCTCGCGGTTGCGGCCTGCGCGTCGTCTACGAGCGCGAGTGCGGTGTTGATCGGCCCGAAGAGGCTGTGGAAGTACAGCGCGGCTGCCGTCGCGACACCGACGGTCGCGAGATTCGCGCCCACCAAAAGAAAACCGGCCGCGAGCACGGCTGAGAGCCCGACAAACTCGGCGAGGTTGAGGCGTCCGTAGAACCGGGTGCCGAGGCGAACCCCGCGCAACGCCAGCTTCACCGCGCCGTTGGACCGTTCGCGGACCCGGTCGACGTGTGCGTCCGCGAGACGGAACGCGCGGACCGTCTTGGCGCCGCCGATAGTGTCGAGAAGCTGTTGCTGCTGCGCGCCGACGGCGGCTCGCTGGGCGGCATACAGCGGGGTCGCGCGGCGGACGTACCAGCGGACGGTGTGCAGCTGGATCGGGACCGCCAGCAGGGCCGCGGCGAGGAAACGCCAGTCGAGGATCGCCATCGCGACCAGGGTGAGCACGATCGTCAGCACCGAACGGGCCAGCGCGGGCAGTGCTTGCCGGACGGCTTCGGCGACGACCGAGACGTCGTTGGTGACGCGGGTGGTCAGGTCGCCGGAACCGGCCTTTTCGACCTGTTCCAGCGGCAGGCCGAGCGCGCGGTCGATGAACCGTTCGCGCAGGTCGGCGAGCATGGTTTCGCCGAGCCGGGCGAGCATCGAGACGCCGATGGCGGTGGCGATCGCGGACGTCACGGCGACCAGGACCAGCCCGGCGACCGGGTACGCGAGCGCGGACGCGGGCTGCCGGGTGGCGACGAGGTCCACGACCCGGCCGAGCAGCGGAGCGGTGAGCAGGCCGATCGCGGTCGCGCCGACCACGAAGGCGAAGGACCCGGCGGCGCGGCCTTTCGCCTGGCGCAGCAGATCGAGCAGGACGGCCCGGATGCGCGGCCCGGCGGCGACGGGCAGGAGTTCGCGTTCGGTCACGACAGCACCGCCGCTCGGTAGGCCGCCTCGGCGCGGACCAGTTCGGCGTGGCTGCCTTCCGCGACGACCTGGCCGTCTTCGATCAGCACGACCCGGTCGGTCTCGGAGAGCAGGGCCGGGCTGGTGGTGACCACGATCGTCGTCCGGTTCCGGCGCAGCTGCGCGACTCCAGTGGCGATGCGGGATTCGGTGACGGTGTCGACGGCGGTAGTCGGATCGTGCAGCACCAAAACCGTCGCTTCCGTGGCGAGAGCGCGCGCGAGGGCGACGCGTTGTCGTTGCCCGCCGGACAGCGATCGCCCGCGTTCGGTGACCGTCGTGGCCGTGCCGGAGGGGAGAGTGGCGGCAACCTCGTCGGCGGCTGAGGCGGTGAGCACTCCGTCGGGGACGGCGGGCATTCCGCCGCGGACGTTGTCTTCCACGGTGCCCTCGAACAGATCGGTGTCGTGCGCGGCGACGAGGACGACGTCACGGACTCGTTCGGGATCCACAGTGGACAGATTCACGGCATCAATGTGGACGGATCCGTCGCGGGGGTCGGCGAACCGGCCTAGGCAGTCGAGGAGATCGGTGGCCGTGGCGGGGTCGGTGGTGACGACGCCGAGCAGTTCGCCGGGCGGGACGGTGAGGTCGAGCTCGCGGAGTTTTCCCTGCGACACGGAGGAAAACGTCACGCTGCCGCGCGCCGAGACGGGCAGCTCGCCGGTTCCGTCCAGGACAGCCGGGGGCGCGCTGAGCACAGCGGCGACTCGCCCGGCGGAGGCGCGGCCCTGGGCGAGTTGGCCGTTGACCCAGGCGAAGATGGTGAACGGTGTCTGGAGGAACTGGGCCAGTCCGACCGCGGCGACCAGGTCGCCGACGGAGATCTCGCCGTTTGCCGCGAGCGAGCCGCCGACGAGTGCGACGATCGCGATGAAGATCCCGGTGAGGGCGAGCAGCGCGCCGTTGTGCCAGGCCTGCGCGCGGGCGGCGCGGATGGTCGCCTGCAGGGAATCGCGGCTGGTGCGGCGATATCGTGCCGTCGCCGCCGGTTCCGCGCCGATGCCCTTCAGGACGCGCAGCCCGCTGACGAGATCGGCGGCGACGCCCGAGGCGTGCGCGGCGCGTTCCTGTTCGAGTTCGCTGCGTTTCTCGAGCGGTTTGCCGATGAGGTGGGCGAGGAAGAGCAGCGGCGGGGTGCCGAGGAGGACGAGCAGCCCGAGCGGTACGGACATCCGGAGGAGCACGACCGCGCTCACGACCAGTCCCACGAGTGCCGCGATGCCGAACGGAAGCACCGCGTTGACCATCCCGACGCGGCGGGCGTCCGAGGTCCCGACGCTCACCAATTCCCCGGCGAGGGAGCCGGTCTCCGCGCCGCCGCGCGGATGCAGGACCCGACGGCTGACCGCGAGCCGGATCTCGTGCGCGGCCCGCTCGGACGCCCGCTCGGCCGCTCGTGCGCCGAAGCGGTAGCTGTAGGAGAGCACGAGGAACACGACGGCGAGCACGGCGAGCCAGCCGAGAAGGGTGAGTGTCGAACTGTCGCCTACGGCCCGGTCCAGTACGACGCCGACCACTACCGGGACGAGTGCCTCGCCGCCTTGGTGACCTGCGGCGAGGACGGAGGCGGCGAGAACGGACTTCCGTTGGCCAGTGACGGCGCCGCGGAGGACCCCACGGCCGGTCGTGGGTGCGGTCGTGCTCACCAGCGCCTCCCTTCGTGCGGGCGAGGCTGGTCCCGTTCGCCGATTGCTCCCGTTCGTCCCGCCAGTTTCGAAGGCTAGCCTAACCTCCGGTGGGGGACGGTGGGGCGGTGGGAGGTGCGGGCCTACCGGCGGGCGTCGTGTCCGGCGGGCTCTGCCTCCGGCGGCTGCTCTCCGGACGGGGCGGAGGCCGGTTCGGGTTCGCCGAACCGGGCCAGTGCCAGAGCGGCGGCGACGGCCAGGACGAAACCGATCAGGGCGACGACAGCGAAGCCGGGCCGGGTTCGGTCGCCGAGCAGGACGACGCCGATCAGCGACGGCATGACCGTCTCGCCGAGCACCATCATCGCCGTGGCCGTTGTGACGCTGCCGCGTTGCAGGGCGGTGGCGAAGAACAGCATGGCCAGCGCACCTGCGACGGCGACGACGTAAAGGGCAGGATCGCGTAGCAGGTCCAGAGGCGCGAGGCTGGGGATCACCCGTCCGGCGACCGCGACGAGGCCGAAGCACAGTCCCGCGACCAGGCCGAGGCCTGCGGTGCGTACACGGTCGCTGGCGCGGCCGACCAGGAGTCCAGCGATTCCGAGTGCGACGGCGGCACCGGCCAGCGTCAGGCGGAAGCCTAGGCCGACCTCACTGGAGCCCTCGCTTTCCGCCGACGAACCGAGAAGGGCGAGCCCTGCGCACACGACGCCTACGGCGGTCCATTCCCGTGCGCCGAGTCGGACGCCGAAGACCCGTACCGCGACTGCCGTTACGGCGAGGCTCGCGGCTTGGGTTGCCTGCACGAGAAACAACGGCAGGACGTGCAGGGCGGCGATCTGCGCGATGAAGCCGACACCGTCGAGCAGCAGGCCGACGACGAACTTCCACTGCCGCAGCACGCGCAGCAGCAGGCGCGGGTCGACCCCGGAACCGCCCTCGTCGGGGGCGGCCTTCGCGGCCACCGCCTGCATGACCGAAGCGACGCCGTAGGCCACCGCGGACAGCAGCGCGCACAGAAATCCCCACACCATGACGCCGAGGGTATTCCTGCCCGGCGACGATAGGATCGGGGCCATGGCGGAGGTGGAACGCGTCTGGCCGGATCCGCTCGACGGCGACGAGTTGACCGTGCAGACGCGGTTCCTCGACTTTCTTCGGGCGACCGCGGTGCGGAAGGTCACCGGGCTGACCCGGGAGCAGGCGGCCGCGACCCCGTTGCCGAGTTCGCCGCGGACCAGCGCGCTGGGCGTGCTCAAGCACCTGACCGCGGTCGAGCGGTGGTGGCTCGTGATCGAGGCGGGCGGGTCCGATGAGCCGTCGCTCTGGCAAGGGTCGCCGGATCCGAGCTGGGATTTGACGGCCGAGGACGACGTCGCCGGGGTCGTCGCGGCTTATCGCGCCGAGCGGGAACGGGTGGCGGCGGCGCTGGCCGGGCTCACGCCGGAGGACCGGACGCGGCGGTCCGGGGACTACACCGTCCGCTGGGTGCTGGCGCATGTGGTGCAGGAGACCGCGCGGCACGTCGGGCACCTCGACGCGCTGCGGGAACTCGCCGATGGCTCCGTGGGGGAGTGAGCGGCGACCGTTAGGCTGCGGGGCATGGCAGACCAGCTTTACTTCCGCCAACTGCTCGCCGGCCGCGATTTCGCCGTCGGGGATCCCGTCGCGACCCAGATGGTGAATTTCGCTTACCTGATCGGGGACCGCGAATCGGGCGAGGCGGTGCTGGTCGACCCGGCGTACGCGGTGGGCGACTTGGTCGAGACGCTGGAGTCCGACGGGATGCGGCTGACCGGCGTGCTCGCCACGCACCACCACCCCGACCACGTCGGCGGCGACATGATGGGCTTCTCGCTGCCGGGCATCGCGGAACTTCTCGCGCTGCGGCCGGTGCCGATCCACGTCAACGCGCAAGAAAGCGAATGGGTGCGCCGGGTGACTGGCGTGTCCGACACTGATCTGCGCGCCCACGAGCACGACGACGTCTTGACGGTCGGCTCGATCGACATCCGGCTGCTCCACACGCCGGGACACACGCCGGGAAGCCAGTGCTTCCTGGTCGGCGACCGGCTGGTTTCCGGGGACACGCTGTTCCTGGAGGGCTGCGGCCGGACCGACTTCCCCGGCGGCGACGCGGACGCGATTTTCCGCAGCCTGCAATGGCTGGCGACGCTTCCGGGCGATCCGGTGGTGTATCCAGGACACCAGTATTCGCCGGAGTCTTCGGCGTCGCTGTCGCGGGTGAAGGGGACGAACTTCGTCTTCCGGCCCCGGTCGCTGGAGGAATGGCGGCTGATGTTCGGCGGCTGAGCCGGGTCTCGGTTCGGGCCGCTGACAGTTCGGCTCGGCGCGCGGTGCCGGAGGCTGGCGGCGGGATCGGCCGGTTGGCTGTGCGGTCGCCGCAGCGGTGGTGCCGCAACTTGCCCGCGGGGCAGGCTGGTTGCGCCGGCGGGGTGTGCTGTGCGGGGCCGGGGCGAAGAACGCTTGCTGTGCCGTGGAAATAACCATAGTGATCTTGTACCGCACAGCACCGACAATTTTCGCGATGGCTCCGGTCGTCCGGCGGTTCGGCGAGGCGGGCGTCGCCAGGGGCGGCGAGCAGCCGCAGCGATGACAGCCCGGATCTCGGACTGGGCGCACCGGATATGCGGAGCTGACCGGGAAACCCCCTGTGCGGACGCCATTCCGCAGCGCGGCACGCCCCGTCCCATGTTCGGCAACAGCCCGGGAAACCCGTCCCGCATCCCGGGCATCCGTGGACCCGCCGGGTGAACAAACCCCGTACACCGGCGCGCGGGTTCCAGTGCGTGAGAGCCGTCCGGCGCGACATTGACTTCACCCGTCCGGGGATCGAAGCTCGGGGGCATGAAGCGCGGCGTCCTCCTCGTGTGCCGCCTGCACGTCGACCTCCGGCAGCAGGCGAGCGCGGTCTGTCTGCCCCGCCGCTGAATCCCTTTCCCTGAACCGAAAACCCCCACCCGGGAGAAATCCGTGTCGATTTCCACCACGGGCGTGCTGCCGCGCGCCGAAACGGCAGCGCCGAAGCGTGCGCCGCGGCGGCGGTTGCCGTCGCTGCGGCGCTGGATCAGCCCGGTCGTGCTGGTCGCGGCGTGGCAGATCGCCAGCTCGACCGGCGCGTTGCCGCCCGACAAACTCAGTTCGCCGTGGACTGTCCTGCAAGCCGGCGTCGACGTCGCCCGCAGCGGCGAACTCGGCAGTGCCTTCGTTGTTTCGCTGGGCCGCGTCGGCGCGGGGTTCGCGCTCGGGGCGCTGGCCGGGCTCCTGCTCGGGGCCGTCGCGGGATTGTCCCGGTGGGGCGAGGCGCTGGTCGACCCGCCGGTGCAGATGTTGCGCACGTTGCCGTTCCTCGGGTTGATCCCGTTGTTCATCCTGTGGTTCGGGATCGGCGAAGAGACCAAAATCGTGCTGGTGGCGCTGGGCGTGGCGTTCCCGTTGTACCTGAATGTCCACTCGGGAATCCGCACCGCCGACCCGCAGCTCGTGGAAGCGGCGCGGGCACTGGGATTCACCCGCGGCGAACGGTTGTGGCACGTCGTTCTGCCGGGTGCGCTGCCGCAGGCGCTGGTCGGGCTGCGGCAGTCGCTCGGGGTCGCGTGGCTGGCGCTGATCGTCGGCGAAACGGTCAACGCGGACGCCGGGATCGGTTACCTCATCAACAATGCCCGCGAGTTCCTGCGCACCGACGTCGTGGTGGTCGGGCTCGTGGTCTACGCCGTGCTGGGCCTCGTCACCGACGCGCTCGTCCGGCTGCTCGAAAGGAGGGCCCTGCGATGGCGAGCCCGGTAGTGGAGGTCCGTGACCTCGCGAAGAGGTTCGGCGACCGTACTGTCCTCAATAGACTCAATCTGGACATCGGCCGCGGCGAGTTCGTCGCGCTGCTCGGGCGAAGCGGGTCCGGGAAGTCGACGCTGCTGAAGGTGCTGGCGGGGCTGGATCGGGAGATCGAGGGCACTGCCAGCGTCGACGGGACGGTTTCCGTTGCGTTCCAGCAGCCCCGGCTGCTGCCATGGCGCAAGGTCTGGCGCAACATCGTGCTCGGTCTGCATCAGGACAACGGCCGTGCTGTCGCGGAGAAAGCGCTGGCGGAAGTGCAGCTGGCGGAGCACGCCGACAAATGGCCGCTCACGCTGTCCGGTGGTGAGGCGCAACGGGTTTCGCTCGCGCGGGCCCTGGTCCGCGAGCCGGATCTGCTGCTCCTGGACGAGCCGTTCGGCGCGCTCGACGCGTTGACGCGGCTGGCGATGCACCGTCTTGTCGAGGATCTGTGGCGCACGCATAGACCCGCGGTTCTGCTGGTGACCCATGACGTCGACGAAGCGCTCGTGCTCGCCGACCGGATCCTCGTCCTGGGCGAAGGCCACATCGTCGCCGAACACGTTCTCGGCCAGCCGCGTCCGCGGAAGGCCGCCGACCACGCCGAGGTGCGCAGCCGCGTCCTGGCCGATCTGGGAGTGACCGAAGGTGCACCTGCGTAACGTCCTGGCCGCGGCGCTGCTGCTGACCGGGCTCGCCGCCTGCTCGTCGTCCGCTTCGGACGGTCGCGCGCCGGTGCCCGCCGCGGTGTCGCCCGCCGAACTGACGAACGTGACGCTTCGCGTCGGCGACCAGAAAGGCGGGGTGAAATCCCTGCTCACCGCGGCGAATCAGCTGAGCGGAACGCCGTATCGGGTCGAATGGTCGACCTTTACCTCCGGGCCGCCGCTGCTGGAGGCGGCGTCGGCGGGCGCGATCGACGTCGGCCGGGTCGGCAACACGCCGCCGATTTTCGCGGCGGCGTCGAAGGCGAAGATCTCCGTGGTGAGTGTCGCGAAGAGCAATGTGGAACGGGAAACCATTCTGATTCCGCCGGATTCGCCGCTGACCGATGTCGCGTCTTTGCGGGGCAAGACGGTCGGTGTCGCGAAGGGGAGTTCGGCGCACGGCCAGCTGCTGAATACCTTGAAGAAGGCTGGTTTGTCCACAAAGGACATCAAGATCTCGTTCCTGCAGCCGTCGGAGGCGTTCGCCGCGTTCACCCAGCACCAGATCGACGCGTGGGCGATCTGGGACCCGTACACCGCGCAGGCCCAGCTCGAGGCGCACGCTCGGGTGCTCGCCGACGGCCGCGGCGCGTCCAACGGGCTCGCCTTCGAGACCGCCAGCACCACCGCGCTCGCTGATCCCGGAAAGAACTCGGCGATCAAGGATTTCGTGCAGCGTGTGGTGAAGGCCCAGCTGTGGGCCAATTCGCATCCGGACGAGTGGGCGCGCGCGTGGGCGGCGGAGACCGGGCTGAAGCCGGAGGTGGCGAAGAAGGCCGTGTCCGCCGGGCGGGACCGGCCGATTCCGCTGGACGATTCCGTCGTCGTGTCCGAGCAGCAGCTCGCCGACGCGTTCACGAACGAGGGCACGCTGCCCGGGAAGGTCGACTTCGCGGCGTTCGTCGACCGCCGTTACGGGCCCGACATCGAGGCCGCGAGGAGGAACGGATGAGCGTCAAACTGCACTGGTTCCTGCCGACCACCGGGGACGGCCGGACGATCGTGGAACGCTTCCACGCCAACAAATCCCGGGGTCCGAGCGCGCAGCGGCCGGCGGATCTGGACTACCTCGCGCAGGTCGCCCGCGCGGCCGAGCGGCTCGGGTTCGAGGGCGTGCTCACGCCGACCGGGACCTGGTGCGAGGACGCCTGGCTGACCACCGCCGCGCTGATCCGCGAGACGAACCGGCTGAAGTTCCTGGTCGCGTTCCGCCCGGGCGTCATCTCGCCGACGCTCGCCGCGCAGATGGCGGGAACGTTCCAGCGGCTGTCCGGCGGCCGGGTCCTGCTGAACATCGTGACCGGCGGCGACGCGATCGAACAGCGCCGTTTCGGCGACTGGCACGACCACGACGCCCGCTACGCCCGGACCGACGAATTCCTCTCCATCGTGCGCGGTGTGTGGTCGGGCAAGCCGTTCGACTTCGCTGGCGACCACCTGCGCGTCGAAGGGGCCACGACGCTCGCCGCTCCGGATCCGTTGCCGCCGCTGTACTTCGGCGGGTCCTCGGCGGCGGCGCTCCCGGTCGCCGCGCGGCACGCTGATGTGTACCTGACCTGGGGCGAGCCGCCCGCACAGGTCGCGGAGAAGATCGGCAAAGTGCGGGAACTGGCGGAGCAGGAGGGACGCACGGTGCGGTTCGGCGTCCGGCTGCACACGATCGCGCGCGACACCTCGGCCGAGGCTTGGGCGGAGGCGCAGAAGCTGCTCGACGCGTTGAATCCGGAGCAGATCGCGAAGGCGCAGTCGCAGCTGGCGGCGAGCGAGTCGGTGGGGCAGCAGCGGATGGTCGCGCTGCACGGCGGCAAGGCCGGGACGACTGCGCGGGATTTGGAGATCCATCCGCATCTGTGGGCGGGGATCGGGTTGGTTCGCGGCGGGGCGGGGACTGCGCTCGTGGGCAGTTACGCGGAGATCGCGGATTTGATCGAGGAGTACCACGACGCCGGGGTGTCGGAGTTCGTGCTGTCCGGGTATCCGCATTTGGAGGAGGCGTACTGGTTCGGCGAAGGGGTGCGGCCGGAGCTGGGGCGGCGTGGGTTGCTGGACGAGGTTCCGGTGTTGCGGGCGGTGCCGGGAGAGAGGGCGGTGGCTGCGCAGTAGGGGGTGGCGGTGCCGGTTCTGACCGGGATGAACACTCACGCGGCCGTGGTGCTCCGCGGTTTGGGGCGTGCGCGGTCTTGCGCCCCAATGTGGCGTTCGGTGCGCTCAACGCACCGAACGCCACATTGAGGTTTTCTCAGTAGGGCTGGGCGGGGTGCGTGTCGTCGGGGGATGAGGCGTGGGGCCGCTGGTAGGACTGGATTTGCGAAGATCAAGTCCGAGAAAACCCAGGGGCCCCACGTGATTGCCTATGGTGCCACGCTCGACGTGGCGCGCGAGCTTGCCCTGTTCGTCGCGCGTGTCCTGCGCGCCGAACGCCGCGCCCGGGGCACCCGCCGCGGCCGGCGGGCGCTGACCCCGTATCGCCAGGCGGTGCTGGTGCTGGCCTGGTTCCGCGACCCTGTCATGATTTCCGTGTAAGCCACGGATGGTTTCTTCTTTTATTCTAGTGGA